>JAJRVY010000226.1 GCA_024277065.1 Planctomycetota bacterium | reverse complement strand
GTGCTGTCCGAGTTCCCGCTCGACGTGCCGCCGCTGCCGCACCACTTCCCGCGCCGCAATCGCATCCTGGCGGCGATGGCCGCCGTCGTGGTCGTCGTCGAGGCGGGGGAGCGCTCGGGATCGCTCATCACTGCCGACCACGCGCTCGACATCGGGCGCGATGTGCTCGCGGTGCCGGGGCGCGTGGACAGCGCGAACTCCGCCGGCACCCACCGCCTGCTGCGCGAGGGCGCGGCGCTCTGCGCGGGCGTCGTCGATGTGCTGCGCGCCCTCGGCGTCGAGCCCGAGGACGAGAACGAGAGCCCGGGCTCCGCCTGCGCAGGCGAGGGCGCGACGCCGCTGGAGAACCTCGTCCTGACGGCCCTGCGCGGCGAGGAGCAGCACGCCGATGAGCTCGTCGAGAGCCTGGACGCGGATGCGGCGGAGATCCTCACCGCGCTGTCGGCGCTCGATCTGCGCGGGCGCATCGAGCAGGCCGGCGACGGCCGCTACGGGCTGTGCCCGTGACGTCACCGATCGAGGAACGCGCGCAGCCCGCGGTGTGAGGAGTCGAACGCGAGGTCGTCCCAGGGGAGGTCCGCGGGCGCCACCCACATGGCTTCGACGGCGTCGTCGCCCGCCGTCAGCACGCCGCCGGTGACGCGGGCGAGGTAGCAGACGATCACCATCCCCGTCCCGGAGATCGCGCCCTCTGCCGTGGAAGCCGCGTAGCTGTAGAGGCCGAGCAGCGGTCCGAGCGCGGTCCGCAGCCCGCACTCCTCCCGCGTCTCGCGCACGGCGCAGGCGGGCACGTCCTCGTCCATCTCGACGTAGCCGCACGGCCACGACCACTTCCCGGCGCCCGGCTCGATGCCGCGGCGGATCAGCGCGATGCGCCCGTCGTCGCCCACCGGGACGGTCCCTGCGGCGATCTTGGGATTCATGTAGAGCACGAATCCGCATGCCGAGCAGACGTGGCGCACACGATCGTCGAGTTCCGGGACGCGCTTCTCGAGGGGCGCCGCGCAGAGCGGGCAGAAGCGGCTTCGCAGCACCGCTGCGCCGCCCTCAGCCGTCCGCCTGGACGACCAGGAGTACGAGTTCGACGCAGATCACGAGCAGCGTGAGACCGCCGGCGAGGCCCACGAAGCCCTTCAGCGATTCGCGAATGACGCCGTCACGGGTGCTGGCCCGGGAGGCTCCCTGCACCATCGAGATCGCGAGGACGACGAGGAGCAGCAGCGTGACCCGGATGACGAGTTGCTCAGGCACGTCCCGTCTCCCGCCCCGGGACACGCGTCTCGGTCATACGCGTCGCGGACGCCGCCGCCGCCGGCGACCCGCTCGCTTGCGACGCGGACGAGGCCGCCGCCTGCGCGTCCGGGTCGCCGCGCTTGGCGCGTGCCCAGACATCCGCGAGGGCCATCAGGTTGAGGAGGCCGGCCACGGCGCCGTAGAGCGTGCCGACCGAGGCGTGGGGCATGAGCCGCTGCGGCACGATGCCGCGCGTCAGGAACTCACCGGCCAGCGCGACGGCGCCGGCCGGAGCCTGCAGTGCGAAGTAGTACGGGTGTCGCGCCAGGGAGACGTTCTCCCACCCGGTCAGGTACATCCCGAGCACGAAGAGCGGCAGTACGGCACTCGCTACGAACAGCGCCGGCCACGGGCGGCGCAGCAGCGCGTGGCCCGCTCCGGGGACCAGCCAGGCGGCGAGCACCGGAAACAGGGTTCCGGGCGGCTCGCGTGGCGGTGGTGTGGGGCTGGACATGCGCGGCCGAAGTTAGCCGGGGTGCGGCGGCGCCCCGGAGTATCTTCGACCCAGTGCACACGACTGCGATCCGCGTCCGGTTCGACGAGGTGGACACGATGGGCATCGTCCACCACCCGCGCTACCTCGTGTACTTCGAGGTCGCGCGCACGCACTACCTGCGCGATCTCGGCCTGCCCTACTCGCGGATGCTGGAAGAGGGCACACACCTCGCCGTCCTCGAGACGGCGACGCGGCACCTGCGCCCGGCACGCTACGACGAGGAGATCGAGGTCGTGACGCGCTGCACGGAGTGCGGACGCGCGCGCGTGACGCTCGCCTACGAGGTGCGCCGCGGCGTGGAACTCCTGGCGAGCGGCCACACTCGACTCGGCGCCGTGACCCCGGCCGGCCGTGCCACGCGTCTGCCGGCGTCGTTCCGTGCGATCCTCGCCAGCCAGGTGCGTCCGCAATAGCCGTCCCCCCCGAACGTCCAAGGTGCGTGTCATGCAAATCCCCTCGCTCTCAGTGGCCGCGGTCGTCGTCGCCGCCCTCGCGCTGTCCGCCTGCGTCTCCGACGGCCCCGAGGTGGCCGCGGGATCGGAGACCGAGAAAATGACGGCCGAGCCGGGGTCGATCATGGAGATCGGCAGCGTGTTGCAGGAGTTGGACGCCCGCGTGGACAAGTACGTGTTCTGGAGGTCGCAGCCCGGTGAGGACGCGGCGCGAGAGCGCTACCTGGAGCGGACGGCGGCGGCGACGCTCGTGCGATTGCACGAGAGCCAGCTCATCGCCACGGCCGCCGACGCGGCGGATCCGACGCGGCGCACCATCGCCGCGAAGTCGCTGGCGTTCTCGACCGACGACGCGGCCGTCGCCGTGCTCATCGACTGCCTCTCCGACAGGGCGGACGCGCGCCTCCTGACGAACGCGACGTTCGCCCTCGGGGAGATGAAGAACCGCAGCACGCCGGCAATGCCCCTCATCGATCTGCTCTCGCACCCCGACCCCGACGTGCGCAACAACACGCTGCTGGCGCTGTTCCAGGTGATGGAGAGCCGCCGCCGCGCGGGAGCCAGTCCGCTCGACCCCGTCGAGCGCGTCGCGGCGATGCCGCTGATCGAGACCGCGCTCTTCGACCTGAACGATCCGCTCGTGCGCGGCCACGCCGCGGCGTGCCTCGGCTCCCTCGGCGATCCGCGCTCCGTCGATGCGTTGGTCAATCTCCTGCCGGATCCCGATCCGTTCGTGCGCACGCGCACGGCCCTGGCTCTCGGCAAGCTGGGGGACGTGAAGGCCGTCCCGGCGCTCGTCGCGGTCATCGACGACACACCGCGAGGGAACCCGCGCGACGCCGTGATCACCGCGCTGCGTGTTCTCGTCGAGCGCTCCGGCCGCACCGTCCCTCGCATCGATGACACCACGCGCGAGTGGCGGAGGTTCCTGCTGGCGCGCCCCGCCGGCCCCGATCCCGAGAAGGTCGAGATCCCGCGCTGACGGACTGACGCCGAGGCACCTGCCGTCGCCGGCGGCCTGCCGCCTTCAGGGCGGCGGCGTCTGCGCCGATGACGACATCATGAGTTCTTCCTCGCGGTTTGCGCTGCTCGCCGCGCTGTTCCTGTCGGTCGGCTCAGTCGGCTCGGTCGTCCGGGCCGAGGACGTCATCGTGCTGACCACGGGGCGCGAACTGCGCGGCAAGGTGCTCGAGGAGACCGTGGATCGCGTGCACGTCGCGATCGCCGGCGGCTCGGTCTGGTATCCCCTCGATCGCGTGAAGGAGATCCGTCGCGACGAGAGCGTCGCCGTGCTCGACGCGAAGAACCCGGCGCGCACTGAGCATGCGCTGCTCTACTCCGACGGCCGCCGCGTCGGCACGCGCGTCCTGCGCTACGTCCCGCGCAAGGACGGCCACCAGTGGGAGGAGCACGTCGTCTTCTTCGGGGAGGACGGCATGCCGGCGTTCGAACTGCGCACGCTCGAGCGCAGCGATGAGGCGTTTCGCCCCGTACTCTTCCAGGTCCAGGAGACCGATCGCGACAAGGTGACGAGGCTCGTTCGCGGGGAGGCCATCGGCTCGCGCCTCGAGGTCTCGATCACGGCCGGCGGCGAGACGGCGAAGACGATCCTCGACATGAAGCCGGACGCCTGGTTCCCGTTCGGGGCGCGCGAGGCGTTCCTCCGAGGCCGGGGACTGCCGCCGGACACGAAAGTCCACGTCTTCGACTTCCGCGACCGGCGCTGGCGGCGGGTCTCGTACCACGATGCCGGAGAGCGCGTCGTGGAGGACGCCGGCGTCGCCGTGACCGTGCGTGTCATCGAACGCCGCAAGGACCTCCTGCGCGAGATCGAGTGGATCGACCCGGACGGACGGGCGCGGCTGGCGGACCTCAACGGCTCGTCGATGCGCGCCCTCGCGACCGACGCGGGCGTCGTCGCGGCGGTCGCGGCGGGGGAGCCCGATCGCGTGACCGGGCTCGACAGCGCCGCGCGGACCGTGTACCGCGACTCCGCCGCCGGGTTCGCGATCCGCAAGCCTGACCCGTCGTGGCGCTTCGAGGATCCGCGCAATCCCGCGGGTGGCGCGCTGCTCGTGGTCCGCAACCGGCCGCTCGGTGCGTCCGTGGACGTGCTGCGCGACGAGGCTCCGGCCGAGGGTGTCACGCTGGAGCGCGCCGGCGAGGCTCTCGAGCGCGTCCTGCGTGCGCACGCCCCGGACCTCGAGGTCGTCGCGAGCGGCGTCCGCGACGACGAGTTCGGGGGCTACTTCGAGCTCGAGGCACGGGCCACGACGAAGGGCGAGAGGACGCACACCCTTGCCCACGTCAGGCTCGCGAAGGGCGGCGTCTACCGCCTGCTCGCGGCCTGCCCCGAGAAGCGCTTCGAGTTCACGCGACCGGAACTGGAGGAGATCCTCCTGTCGTTCCGGCTCGAGTAGCTGAGCTCGAGTAACTGAGAAGGCGTGTTCCCATGAACACCGGCGCCGCGCGCGTGGACGGAGGATGCTGCTCAGAGCGGCGCGCCGCCGGCGATCGGCAGCTCGAGCACGAACCGCGCCCCGCCGCTGGCGGCGCGCTCGACGCGGACCGCGCCGCCGTGGGCGGCGGCCGTGGCGCGCACGAGCGAGAGTCCGAGGCCGGTCCCGCGGCCCCGTGGCTTGGTCGTGAAGAAGGGCTCGAAGATCCGCTCGCGGCTCTCGACGGGGATGCCGGGGCCGTTGTCCTCGACCTCGATCGCCAGCCGCGTGCGGGCGCGGTGCGCGCGCAGCACGATACGGCGCACGCCGTCGCGCTCGGAGACGGCGTACTCGGCGTTGGTCGCCAGGTTGAGCGTCGCCTGGACGAGCCGGTGGAAGTCACCCTCGACGAACGGTAGCTCGGCGTCGATCTCGGTTCGCAGCTCGATCCCCCGTGCCTGCGTCGCGTAGGCGCGGAACTCCTCGACCTTGCGCACGACGTCCTGCAAGAGGAGCGGCTGCATCTGCAACTCCTCGGCGCGCGCGAGGTCGAGCAGGTTCTTCACGATGCGGCGGCAGCGCTCCGCCTCGTCGCGAATGCACTCGATCTCGGATCGCGGCAGCGAAGGGGCGTCGTCCGCGAGCAGGATCTCGGCGAACCAGAGCACGCTCGTCAGGGGGTTGTTGAGCTCGTGGGCGACGCTGGAGAGCAACTCGCCGATCGACGCCAGCCGCTCGGCCTGGTCGATGTGGTTGCGCAGCCTCTCGTCGGCGGAGGCGTCGGTGAGCGAGAGCAGCCACGATCCGCCCTGCGCCGGTGACGCCCGCAGGCGGAGCATGTGACCGCCGTCGCGCTGCGCGTGGGCGACCCGTTCCGGGCCGACGAGCGTCGCCCACGCGCTCGCGCCGAACAGCGACGCGACCGTTCGATCGAGCGCGCCCTGCGGCAACCCGGCGAGTGCGCGCGCGTTGTCGTTGGCGGCCAGGATCGTGCCGTCGGCCGAGGCCAGGAACGCGGCTTCGGGCCACATCGGGAGCAGCGCAGCGAGACCGGCGCGAGCAACGGAGCCGGTGGGCGCGGCGGCGCTCGGCTCGGTCGCGGCGGTGGGTTTCGGAACGGGCACGCCGCGATGTTGTCACGCGCCGCGGCCGGAGGCAAAGGGCCCGCGCAGGAATAAGTTCGTAGGACCGAGGGCGGGCGACGGCAGGGGAGACACGCGAGAAGGACCGGACGTGGCGGACAGGCTCCCGAGTGGTACTGGGCATGAGGTGGGAGGAGTCCATCGCGGCGCCGGGGGCAGCCGGCAACCGTCAGCGAAGCGCTCGGAAAGGGCATTGGAAGGAAGGAAGACGTGGGGTCGAGCAGCAGCGCGACACCAGCGCCCGGCCTTCTCGCGGGTCTCGGGCGGAGGCGGGCGTGTGCTCTTCCCACGCCTCGCGACCGGCCGTCGTGTTCTCAAACGGGGGCGGGCGGCGGTCGGTTCATCGCCGCGTCCCCTCTCCACCTGCGTCGGCGCAGGCTTCGCTTGCATCTCTGTTGGACTAGACGGACACCACGAGCCGAGAGGTCACAGGATTCTCGCTGCGATCGAGTTGCGTATCCGTCTTCCCGATCGCCGAGAACGCCTGCGCCGGCGGCACGAGCCGCGTCTGCGGGTCCTTCCCTCAAGGTTGTCATCGGCAGCGACGGCGGGTTTCCGAAGGGGGAATCGCGACGCCTCGCCCGGTGCGAGTACGATCCGTCGCCGTGGACGATCGTCAGTTGCAGTTGGTCGGGCCCCTCGTGGCCTGTTGGGCGCTCCCGCAGGCCGAGGCCGACGCGTGCCTGCGGATCTGGCAGAGCCTGCTGGCGAAGGGGCAGACCGTGTCGCTCCTGCAGGTGCTCGTCAAGAAGGGCCTGATGACGCGGACACAGGCGCTGGTCCTGCTCGGACAGCCGCTCGAGAAGCACCAGCCGTTCGACGACTACAGGCTCCTGCGCAAGGTCGGCGAGGGCGGGATGGCGGAGGTCTACGAGGCCACGTTCGAGCCGCTGCAGGCCCGCGTGGCGCTCAAGATCCTCAAGACCGAGTTCGCGCTGCAGGAGCGCTACCGGCTGCGCTTCAAGCGCGAGGCCGCCATCCTGCTCAATCTCGACCATCCCAACATCGTCGAGGCGCGCGAGCACCGGTCGCAGGACGGTGTCGAGTTCTACGCGATGGGCTTCGTCGATGGCATCTCCGTGCTGGAACTGCTCGAGCACGACCTCGCGCTCGGCGAGGGGCTGGCGCTGCACGTGGCGGCGCAGGCCGCCGGGGCGCTGCAGCACATGCACGAGCACGGCGTCGTGCATCGTGACATCAAGCCCGGCAACTTCGTCGTCGATCAGGACGGAACGCTGCACATCATCGACTTCGGGCTCGCGAAGCTGATGCAGGGCATGCGCGAGGACACGGCGCAGGCGATGACGGTCGGCACGCCGGACTACATGTCGCCCGAGCAGGCCCGGGGCGGGGCGCACCTCGACATCCGCTCCGACATCTACTCCCTCGGTGTCTCGTTGTTCCAGATGCTCACGAACGAGTTGCCGTTCACGGGCACGCCGGAGGAGATCCTGATCAAGCAGGTGAAGCGCGACCTCGAGCTGACCCCCGCGCAGATGCAGCGCATCTCGGCCCCCGTGCAGTTCGTGATCCGCAAGGCCATGGCCAAGGACGCCGGGCACCGCTACGCCACACCGCAGGCGATGGCGGACGACATCCACGCCGTGGCGGGCGACCTCGTCGCGGCGCGGGGGCCGGTTCCGGCGATCGTGCGCGACCGCGGCATCGAGACCGCGCCCATCGCCGCGCCGCGCGTCGCTGCGCCGACGCCGTCCGTCAAGCGCGCCGGCCGCAAGAGCTCCCGGCGACGCGGGCGCGGGCGGCGCTGAGAGGGTGACCTGGTATCAGGACGGGCTGCGGTTTCGTTGCACGCGCTGCGGCAACTGCTGCTCCGGGAAGGGCAGCGTCGTGATCGTCTCGCGGCGCGAGCGCGAGGCGCTGGCCAATCGCCTCGGCATGAGCGCGGCCGCGTTCGAGGCGCGGCACACGCGCGAGAGTCTCGGTGAGCGCGTCCTGCTCGACATCCCCGGGAGCGGGGACTGCGAGTGGCTGGTGCGGCGCCGCGACGGCACGTCGAACTGTCGGGTCAACGACGTGAAGCCAGACCAGTGCGCGACGTATCCGTTCTGGCCGCGCATCGTGGAGGACCGTGAACGCTGGGAGGTCGAGGGGGAGTCCTGCCGCGGGATCGGCGCCGGCAAGCCGCTCGTGGCCTACGAGATCGACCGTCGCGCCGGCCTCGTGCGCTTCCGCGCCGCCCTCGAGACGCTCCTCGCCGAGCTCGATGCCGAGATCCTGGCGCTTGCGCCGACGTGTCGCCTCTCGGGCGACTGCTGCGACTTTCCGCGCGCCGGGCATCGTCTCTACACCTCGCGCGTCGAGGCCGAGCGGCTGGCGCGAGGCGTGGATCTGGCGGGCTGGAACCCGGAGTCCGGGCTCTGTCCGGCCTGGAAGGAGCGCCGCTGCACCGCGCGGGAGCATCGCCCGCTCGCCTGCCGCAGCTACTTCTGCGACCCCCGGACGACGGCCGCGACGCACGACGTCACGGAGCGCTACGTCGCGCGCCTGAAGGACCTGCACGACCGGCATCGTGTGGCCTGGGACTATCGCGACCTGCTCGTACACCTCGCGAGCCTCCGCGGGCGCCAAGGGTCCGTCAACGACAGTTGACAGTCGTCGTACACGTTCGCTGCCGGCCGGTCGGTGTGGGCGTGGCGGCGTGGCGGTCGGGCGTTACCGCGGCGTAGCACGCGTGAGCCTGACGGGGCGGCGCGCGGCCTGAATCCCGTCCGCGAACGGGAACGCCGCGACTGTGGCCCGCGTTTCGCACGTCCAAGGACGTACCAGCGCGGCCATCAGCGGCCGGGAGACGATCATGACCACCACCTTCCAGAATCCGCCGGTCCTGGCCCTGCCGGGCCTGCGCGGCAAGGCCCGCGTGCTGCGCGACCTGCGCCTCGACGGCATCCGCGTGTCGGTGCGGCAGCGCCCCGCGGGCGTCGATACGGGCGACTTCGCGATGCCCCACCCGCTCGGCGCCGGCCGCTGGCTGCTCGCCATCGGCGACGCGATGGGCCGTGGCCCGTTCGCCGAGCAGGCTGCCGCGGAGGTGCGGACGTACCTGCGCGCCCGCGCTGCGCGCGCCGCTTCGCTCGGCGACCTCACGCGCGGGGCGAACGCGCTCGTACACGAACTCACGGGCGGGGAGCGCTACGTGTCGCTCCTGCTAATGCTGATCGACGCGCGCCGACACACGGTTCGTCTGGCGAACGCCGGGCACCCCGAGCCGCTCGCCGTGGGCCGCGCGGGCGGCGTCATCGCTCTCGAGGGCCATGGCCCGGCGCTCGGCCTGCTGCCCTCCGTCTCGTACCACGAGGCGGGCCCCCTGCGGCTGCCGCCGGGCGTGCTCCTCCTGGCCACGACGGACGGCGCCACCGAGGCGCAGGACCCAGCCGGGCGGCCGTTCGGACGCGACGGCGTCGCCCGTGTTCTCGCGGCGCGGTGCAGCGCCGGTCCGCGCGCCGTCGTGCGCGGCGTGCTGGACGCGGTCGAGCGTCACTCCGTCCGACCGCTCGCCGACTCCGCGACGGCCATCGCCGTGCGCTTCGATCGCTGAGAGGGTGTTCCGGTAGGCGCAGGGAGCGCCGCGCGCGGTAGCCTCGCGCCGTGCCGACGCCCATCCCCCGCACCCGATCCGGCCTCGTGCCGCTGCTCGCTGCGCGCGGGCTGCGCCTCTCGAAGCGGCTGGGGCAGAACTTCCTCGTCGATGCGGCCCTCGCGGACGCCATCGTCGCCGATGCGGGGGTGACGCGCGCCGACCTCGTGATCGAGGTGGGCGCGGGCGCCGGGGGACTGACGCAGCCGCTGCTCGCCTCCGCTGGTCGCGTCGTCGCCGTCGAGCTCGATCGTGGCCTGGCCGCTCTGCTGCGCGAGCACCTCGGGGACGAGCCGCGACTCAGGTTCGCGGAGGGCGACGCGCTCGAGGGGGACGAGGGGCTGCACCCGGTGATCGTCGCCGCCCTGGACGGTGCGCGCGACGCGGGGTTCGAGCGCGCCCTGCTGGTGGCCAACCTGCCGTACGCCTGCGGCACGCCCGTGCTCGCTCGCCTGCTGCGCCGCGACCGCGCTCCGGACGTGATCGTCGCGATGCTCCAGCGCGAGGTCGTCGAGCGCCTGCGAGCGGCGCCCGGCAGCGCCGACTACGGTCCGCTGGCCGTGCTCCGCGCGTTGCGCGCCGACATCGAGATCGTCCGTCGCGTGCCCCGCGACGTGTTCTTCCCGCGCCCGGCCGTCGAGAGCACGGTGTTCCGGCTCACGCCGTGGCCGGCCGCAGAGGCGCGCGTCGCGCGCGCCGCCGCCGATGTCGCGGCGATCGCTTTCCGCCGGCGCCGCAAGAGACTCGCGGGCGCGTTGCGCGGCGCCGTGAGCGAGGCGACGATCCGCGCGGCCGGGCTCGACCCGGACGTGCGCCCGCAGCAGATCGCCCCCGAGGGGTGGGCGCGTCTCGCGGCGGCGACGGCGGAGGGCGCCTGATGTGCGGCTTTGCCGGCTGGTTCGACACGGCGCCGGACGCCGGCCCGCCGCCATCGCCGCAGCGCCGGCGGGCGGCCCTCGACGCATTGCGTCCTCGCGGCCCCGACGGCGAGGGCGAGTGGCTCGCGCCGGACGGGCGCGCCGGTCTCCTGCACCGCCGGCTGGCGATCGTCGATCGCCCCGGAGGCGCGCAGCCGATGGCCGGGCCGCGGGACGGTCAGTTCCTGGCGTGGAACGGCGAGCTCTTCGAGGCGTCCGCGCGCCGCGCGGCGCTCACCCGCGAAGGGCATGTCTTCAGCAGCCGCAGCGACACCGAGGTCCTGGCGCGGCTCCTGGCCGGGGCGCGGCGCGTCCCCGGTACGCGGCCGGCATACGAGGAGGCGCTCGCCGGCGAACCGGGACAGTGGGCGATCGCCTGGATCGACACCGAGCGCGGGGAGCTGCTGCTCGCCCGCGACCCCGCCGGAGAGAAGCCCCTCTTCGTGACGAGCAGCGCCGGCCGCACGTGGTTCGCCTCGACGCTGGGCGCCCTGCGCGCCCTCGGACCGATCCGCACCGAGCTCGATCCCGCGGCGCTCTCCATCTACCTCTCGTGGGGTTTCGTGCCGGCGCCGCGGACGATCTTCGCGGGCGTCGCCAAGCTGCCGGCGGGCACCATGCACGTCGTCGCCCGCGGCGCGTCGCCGCCGGAGGGGTGCGATCCGGCATGCGCGACGCGGTCGTCTCCCGCGGCGCGCCCCGGCCCGGCGCCGCGCGGGTCGCTCGACGAGGCGCTCACCCGCGCCGCGCGCCGCCGTCTCGAGCACTCCGACGAGCCGGTGGGCGTCTTCCTCTCGAGTGGCCTCGACTCGCTCGCCGTGGCGGCCGTGCTGCGCGACGCTCCGGGCCTGCGGACGTTCACGATTCGCGCCGCGGACCCGCGCTACGACGAATCGCAGGACGCAGCGCGCGTGGCGCGTTCCCTCGGGGTGCCGCACGCCATCATCGATCCACCGCCATCGACGCCGGACGGATGGCGCGACGCGCTGCTGCGCCACGGCGAGCCATTCGGCAGCACGAGCGCGCTCGCCGTCGATGCGGTGGCGCGCGCCGCGAGCGAGCACGTGCGCGTCGTGCTGACGGGCGATGGCGGCGACGAGGCGCTCGGCGGCTACCCGCGGCACGTGCTCTTGCAGCGGCTGGCGCGCCTGCCGTCGCTGCCCGCGTGGGCGGCGCCGCGCGACGGCGCGCGGATGCGGCGCGTCCGCCGCGCCGCGCGCCTGCTCTCGCTCTCGCCCGCCGATCGCTACGCGCAGATGTACGAGGTGTTCGGCGACCACCGGCACGCGCTCACGCCGGGCGACGGCGGCGCGCGCGCGCGGGACGTCATCCGCGCGCTGTGGGGCGAGGCCGCCGCCGGTGACCTGGACGCGATGCTGCGCGTGGACCGCGCGCTCGAGCTGCCGGACTCGCACTGCGTGAAGATCGACGTCGCGTGCATGGCGCACGGCGTGGAGGCGCGCAGCCCGTGGCTCGACGGTGAGGTCGTCGCGACGTGCGACGCACTCCCCGCGGCGCGGCGCATCCACCGCGGCCGCACCAAGATCGCGTTGCGCGAGCTGCTGCGGCAGCGCCTGGCGCCGGACGTCGCGGACCATGTCCTCTCGCGCCCCAAGCGTGGCTTCACGGCCGGCCTGGACGACGCGCTGGCGTCTCCCGAGGCCGAACGCCTCCTGCTCGGCGGCGCTCTCGACCGCGTTCCGGGGATCGTCGCCGCCGCGGCGCGCCCGTGGCTGAGCGAGCACCGCGCCGGACGCGGCAACCACCGCTTCAGATTGTCCGTCCTTCTTGCGCTGGCGCTGTTCGCGGAGGCGCACCTGTCGTGAGCGGCATGGAGTGTCCATCGTGCGGGGCGCGCCTGACGGCCTCTGCGGCCCACGCCGGCGCGGACGCGGGCTGCCCACGATGCGGCGCGCTCGTGACGGTACCCGGGCTCGCGGCGCCCGCGCCGCGGCCGCCTGGTGATCCCCCGGGCGACCGCGACGACGGCGCCCCCCCGTTGCCGGCCGCCGCCGCCGTTGCCGTCGCCGGGCGTGACCCGTCGCCGGCCGCGGGCGGCGACGTGCCCGCGCCGCGGGCGTCCGGCGCCGGCGCGGACGTGCAGATCCCGCTCGCTCTGGCGGCGGCGTCCCTCATCTGCCCCCCGCTCGGACCGATCGCGTGGTGGCTGGTGCAGCGCGTCGCGCAGCCGATCCGGGCGCGCGGCGAGGAGGAGCCCGCAGCCGTGCGGCACGCGCGCCTCCTGGCGATGACGGGAACGGCGCTCCTCGTGCTGGTCGTGGTGTGCTGCGCGCCGACCGTTCTCGTCATAGGCTGAGCCTCGTCCGGCTGGTACCGTTCTGCGCACGTCATGGGACTCCTCTACCGCTGCTCGTCGTGCGAGAAGGAGATGGTGCTCGAGAGCTATCATCAGGGGCGGTCCGTCCCGTGTCCGTGGTGCGGCGGCGACGAGGACGTGCCGCAGCGCCTCGACTTCGAGACCGTGTACGCCGCGCGCGCCCGCGACGAGACCCGCGGCCGCACGCTGTTGGCCATCGCCGTGGCCTCGCTCCTGCTCGCGTGCCTCCCCGCCTCCGCGGTCGTCTGGTGGATGGCGGCCGGCAGCATCAGCATGGCGCGCGAGGAGCAGCGCGAGGCGGATCCGCTGCTCCTGAACGCGCGCGTGATCGCCGCCGTGGGCACGGTGATCCACGCGCTCGTGTGGGTCGGGTTCGCCGTCATGCGCATCACCTGACGTGCGTGTCGTCTTCGCCACCTACGACGGCATCCTCGCGGGGCCCGGCCGCTCGCAGGTCGTGCCCTACGTGCGCGGGCTCGCCGCGCGTCGGCACGCCATGGCTCTGCTCTCCTACGAACGCCCCGAGCTCCTGGCGGACGCGGCGCGGACGGACGCCGTGCGCGCTGCGCTCGGCGGCGTGCCCTGGACGGCGCTGCCGTGGCGCCGCAGCGCGCCCGGTGATCTGGCGGCAGGGATCGGCGCGCTGCGCCGCATCGTGCGCGAGCACCGCGCCGACGTCGTCCACGCACGCGGCTACGTGCCGGCGCTCATGGCGCGCGTCCTCGGGCTACGGTTCGTCTTCGACATGCGCGGTTTCTGGCCGGACGAGCGTGTCGATGGCGGCCTCTGGCGCCGCCGTGGCGCCGCGTATCGCACGTGGAAGCGCATCGAGCGTTCGCTGTGCAGGCGCGCGGGAGCGGTCGTCGTGCTGACGGATCGGGCGCGGCGCGAGCTGCGGCGGCTGGAACTGGTCCGCGAACCCCGCCCCGTGCACGTCATCCCGACGTGCGTCGATCTCGGGCGTTTCCACCCGGTTCCCGAGGCGCAGCGGCCGACGGCGGCTCGCGGCGGCGGGGCGCGCTGGGTCGTGCTCGGAGGAACGGGCAACTGGTACCTGCCCGAGGCGATGCTCGACATGGGAGCCCGCGCGCTCGCGCGCGACGCCGCCGCGCGTCTCCACGTGCTGACGCAGGACGATCCGCAACCGATTTTCGCCGGTCTCGCGCGACGCGGCCTGGATCTCGAACGCGCGCTCGTGCGCTCCGTCGCGCACGAGGACGTGCCCGCCTGGCTCTCGGGTGCGACGGCCGGTATCGCGCTCCTGCGCGCCACGTGGTCGAAGGGCGCCTCCTGTCCGACCAAGATCGGGGAGATGCTCGCCTGCGGTGTGCCGCTCGTCATGTCCTCGGGGATCGGCGACGTGGATGCGCTGTTCGCCGAGGAACGGGTCGGCGTGACCGTCGCGGGCGCGGAGCCCGCGGAACTCGACGCGGCCCTCGAGCGGCTCGCGGACCTGCGGCGAGGCGGTGGCGATCTGGCCGCGCGCTGCCGCGACGTCGCCACGCGCCGCTTCTCGACGTCCATCGCGCTCGACGCGTACGAGGCGTCCTACGCGGAGGCTGCGGCGTGAAGATCGTTCTTCCGCTGGCGGTCCTGCTCCTCGTCGCCGCGTTCGCGGCCGTGGCCGTGGCGGGGGCCGCGGGCGCGGGGGTGGCCGCCGTCGCCGGTCTGGTACTGGCCGCGGCCGCGATCTCGCTCGTGCGCGGCGACGAGGTGGCACGGCGCGCCGAGCGCGGCGTGCGGCGCTCGCCCGACCTGCACTTCCTCGCGCTGCTGGTGATCGGCGGCTTCGTGGCCCGCGCCGCCCTCGCGATCACCCTGCGTCAGTTCGATCTCAATCTGGTGCTCGGTGGCGACGAGGGGACGTTCGACGGCAACGCGCGCGTCTTCCTCGCGTGGCTCGAGGGCCGTCTGCCGCAGCCTTTCCAGGCGAAGTGGATGCACACCTCCCAGGTCGGCTACTTCGTGATCGTCGGGTGTCTCTACTGGCTGTTCGGTGTCGTGCAGATCATTCCCGTGCTGCTCAACTGCCTCATCGGCGCGCTCACGGCCGTGCCCGTGTACCGCATCGCGGCGCGGCTCGGAGGGCGGCTGGCCGGGCGCGCCGCGGCGGTGCTCGTCACGATCTTCCCGTCGCTGGTGCTGTGGTCGTGTCTGCTCGTGCGCGACGCGCTGGCGTTCTTCCTGATCGCGTGGTGCGTGGTCCTCGGCCAGGATCTCCTGCGTCGCACGTCGCCGCTGCGCGTGGCGTATCTCATCGCCTGCCTGGGCGCCCTCGCGACCATTCGCAGCTACATGTTCCTGCTGCTCGCGGCCGCCCTGGTGGTGACCTTTCTGACCTCCATCGTGCGGCGCCCGGGGCGGGCGCTGGCCGTCGCGCTGCTGGCGACGGTCGGCGTGCTGGTGCTCGTGCGCGGTGCCGGACTCGGCGCCGAGTTCGTCGGAGAGGACTACCTCGCGCGCATCGACGAGCAGCGTCGGCTGAACGCCCTCATGGGCAACTCCGTGATCGATCTCGGTACGCACGATCTTGCGACGCCGACGGGCGCGCTCACCTACCTCCCGATCGGTCTCGTCTACTTCCTGCTGGCCCCGTTCCCGTGGCAGATGGGCGGGCGCCAGGTGCTCGCGCTGCCGGACATGGTGCTCTGGTACGCCTGCCTGCCCTTGGTGATCGTCGGCGCGTTCTGGGCCTATGGGCATCGCCGCACGGCTGCGCTGGTGCCCCTCATCGCGGGCAGCTCGATCTGCCTGCTGTACGCACTCGTCGAGGGCAACGTGGGCATCATCGTCAGGCACCGGGCGCAGGTGCTCGTGCTGTTCCTGCCCTACGCCGGCGTGCAGATCTCGCGCATCGTGCGCGCGCGGAGCCGGCGGCGCGCGGCGGAGGACGAACGGCGGGCGCGGGCGCTTGCCGTGTCGTCCTCTCTCCGCGCGGCCCGCCGTGGTCTGAGAAGCGCCTGACATGCGGGCGCTGCTCCTGTCCACGTTGCCGCGCGAGGGACCGAGCGCGCGTCCCCGGCTCTACGCCTACGAGCGCCATCTCCGAGAGGCCGGGATCGAGCCCGTGTTCGCGCCGCTGCTGTCGTCCGCCGCTGCGCGCAGGTTCTACGCCGTGGGCGCCGCGGCGCGGACGCGGCGCCTGGCGCGCGCGGCGGCCGGCGCCGCGGCGCGCCTCGTGCGGCTGCTCACGGCGGGGCGCCACGACGTGGTCGTCGTGCACCGCGACCTGCTGCCGCGGGGCAACGGAGTGGCACTCGCCGCGCTGCGCCGCGCGCGCGTGCCGTACGTCTACGACTTCGACGACGCCATCTACCTGTCGCCGCGGGAGTTCGTCGAGGACGGCGAGGGGAGTCGCGCGCTCATGGCGCGCGGCAAGGACCCGGCGGAGACGGTGGCGCTCGTCGCCGGCGCGGCGGTCGTGCTCGCCGGGAACGAGACGCTGGCGGCGTGGGCGCGCGCGCACAACGCGGACGTGCGCGTCCAGCCGACCCCGGTGGACACCGACGTCTTCCGTCCGCCCTCGCGGCCGCGCGCCGCCGGGAGCAGCAGCGTCGTGGGCTGGATCGGCAGCCCGACCGCCACGTACTGCCTGACCGCGCTCTGTCCAGCGCTGGGGCGCGTCGGCCATCGTCATCGCTACGCCCTGCACGTGGTCGGTGCGGGCGCCGGCGAGCGCATCGAGGTACCCGGCGTGCCGGTGAAGCAGACCGCGTGGAGTCTCGAGAGCGACGGCACGGCGTATCGCGCCCTCGACGTCGGCCTCTATCCGCTGCCCGACAACGCATGGACGCGCGGCAAGTGCGGCTACAAGGCGCTCGTCTACATGGCGAGCGGCGCGGTGCCGGTGGTCTCGCCGGTGGGCGTCAGCGCGGAGATCGTCGAGCACGGCGTGCGCGGTTTCCATGCGCCCGACGACGACGGCTGGGTCACGGCCGTCGATCGACTGCTCGCTGATCCCGAACTGCGGGTGCAGATGAGCGTGCGCGGCCGGCGCTACGTCGAGGAGCACTACAGCGTGCGCGCGCTGCACGCCGGGTTCGTCGCCGGAGTGCGCGACGCGGCGGAGGCGGGTGCGTGACGGCGCGCTTCGTCCTCAGCGTCGATGTCGAGGGGCTGTGGGGCCTGTTCTTCGTGCGCTCGTACGTGGAGGACACCTCGGCGGCGCAGGCCGGGCGCCGGGCGCTGCCGGCGATGGGCACGCTGCTCGCCGAGCGCGGCATGGCGGCCACGTTCGCGTTCGTCGGACATCTCCTGCTGGACCACTGCGGGCCGTGGGACGGGGCGCCGCATCCGACCGCTCCGCGCCCGTCCTATCCGTGGTACGACCGCGACTGGTACGGCGACGATCCCGGGGGCGAGGAGGCCGCTCACCCGCTCTGGTTTGCGCGTTCGCAGGCGCTGGCCCTCCACGCGCAGGGGCACGAGATCGGTGCGCACGGCTTCGCGCACGCGATCCTCGACGCGTCGTGCGTCGCGCGCGAGGTCGCCGTGTTCGAGGCCGCCGAGGCGCAGCGCGCCGCCGCCGCCGCGGGCCTGCCGCCGCTGCGCTCCTTCGTGTTCCCGCAGAACGTCGTCGGCCACGCCGACGTGCTGGCGGCCGCGGGGTTCTCGTGCTACCGCGACAGCGACTGTGGCCGCACCGCGCGCGCCGGTCCCCCGGGCGGCATGGGCCGCGCGGCGAGTCTCGCGCGGCACGCTCTCGCGGCCACGCCGTTCGTGGGCCGGCCGCGCGTGCGCGGCGACGGCGTGGTCATCCTCCCGTCGTCCTTCCCGCTCCTCGGCCGCGACGGACTGCGGCGCGTGGTCACGCGCGCCGCGCGCGTCGCCCGCATCGAGAAGGGGCTCACGCGGGCGGCGCGCGAGGACGCCGTCCTGCACGTCTGGACGCACCCGCACGCGTTCGCGGACCAGGGCGCGCTCGACGATCTTGCCGCCGTCCTCGACGTCGCCGCGGCCTGGGCGCGGCGCGGTGACGCCGAGGTCCTGACGATGGGGACGCTCGCCGCGCGGGCGCGTGCCAATGCGTGACGCCGTGCCTGATGCCGTGCCCGCCGCGGAACCTGCCGCCATCCCCTGTCCGCTGTGCGGCGCCGCCGACGTCCGCGCGGCGTACCGCGTCACGCGCTGGAAGACGCCGTTCGACGTGGCGCGCTGCGTGTCGTGCGACCTGCTCCACGTGAACCCGCGTCTGCCGCGCGAGCACCTCGACGCGTACTACGACGCGGCGTACTACGGCGGCGGCGCGGACTGGCACTACGCCGACGAGCGCAAGCGCGAGGCGCAGGTGCGCGTGCGCGCGGCCGGGCGGCTGGGGCGCGTCGAGCGGACGCTCGCGGCGGCGGGGATTGGCGCCCGGCGCGTCGTCGAGCTCGGGAGCGCGTTCGGCGTGTTCCTGGACGAGGCGCGGCGGCGCGGCTGGGACGTGCAGGGGTGCGAGATCGCAGAGGCGTCGGCGAGCCACGCCGAGGAGGTCTTCGGTCTGCGCATCCACCGCGCGGACCTGGCCGACGCCGGCCTGCCTCCCGCGTCCGTGGATCTCGTCACGGGCAGCGAGGTCGTGGAGCATCTCGCGCAGCCGATGCGCACGTTCGCCGCCGCCCATCACGTACTCGCTCCCGGAGGGATCGCGCTGTTCTCGACGGCCAACGAGCGCAGCGTCGCGCGCCTGCTGCGCGGCGGTGACTGGGGCTATCTGATGCCCGGGCACGTCGTTCTCTGGAGCGCCGCCACGCTGCGCGCGGCGCTCCGGCGCAGCGGCTTCATCGACGTGCGCGTCACGGCCGGGGACGAGCGCGGGCTGCGCAACTTCCTGGAGTTCCGGCGCGCCGCCGGGAGCGGCTCGCGCGCCGCGTGGCTGCTGCGCCGGTTGCGCGTCGGCGACTGGACGCTCGGCGCGGGCATGGTCGTGACGGCCCGCAAGGCGGGGGCTCGCCCGTGAGGCGCGCGCTGGTCCTCTCGGCCGAGACGCCCAGTGCCGTGGCCGCCGTGCGCGCCCTGCACCACGCGGGGTTCGAGGTCGCCGTGCTGTCGGAGAGCCTGTTCTCGCCCGCGGCGGCGTCGTGGCGCTGCGCGTTCTCACTGCGCGTCGGCGCGTGGGGCAGCGAGGACCTCGTCTCGCACGTGCTCGACACCGACGCGGGTCTCGTCGTGCCCGTCAGTGAGGGTGATCTGCTGCGCCTGGCGCCCGTGCGACAGAGCGTCGAGCGGCTGTGCCCGGTGCTCGCGCCCCCGCGCGAGGTGCTGGACGCTCTGCTCGACAAGCACGGCGTGGGCCGCGTCGCCCGCGACGTCGGTGCCGAACTCGGTGCGCAGTCCGGCGCGGATCGCATCACCGGCCCCGACGAGATCGTGCTGCCCGCGGGGGAGGGCGTCGGAGCGACGAGCGATGCGGACTTCCCGCTCGTGGCGAAGCCGCGCCGCTCCCGGGCGCTCCTGCCGGACGGCACGATCTGGGGCGACTCGGCGCGCTTCTGCGAGGACGGCTACGACCTGCGCGAGGCCCATCGCGACTTCGCCGCCGGCGGCCAGGACACGCTCGCGCAGCGGCCCGTGTACGGCGCGGCGATCCTCGTGTCGCTCCTGCTGGACGACGAGGGCGCCCCGCTCGTGACGTTCGTGCACCGGCGCTTGCGGCAGGCGCAGCCCGAGGGAGGCCCGAGCGCGTGCGCGGTGTCGCACGCACCGTCGCCCGAGATCGTCGAGCCCGTGCTCGCGGTCGCACGCCGTCTCGGCGTCCGCGGGGCGCCGGTGCAGTTCGAACTGGTCGTCCCGGACGTCGGGCCGCCCGTGCTGCTCGACGTCAACCCCCGGCCGTGGGGCACGCTCGGGCTGGCGCATGATGCCGGTGCCGACCTGATCGGCGTCGCGGCGCGCAGGGCCGTCGGCGAGCCGCCGGTCGAGGCGCCTCCGGAACTGTCCGCGTGCGGCTCCTACGAGGTCGGCGTCGTGCGTCACTACCTGCCCTTCGAGGTGCGCCATGCGTGGTCCGTGCTGTCGCGCGGACCGCGCGGCGGGTTCGAGGGGGCGTGGCCGGCGAGCCGCCTCCGGGCGCTGCTGGCGTGGGGCTACCTGCCGGCGGACGCGCTCGTCTTCCGGCCGGACGATCCACTGCCCGCGTTCGCCGACGCCGTGAACCTCGTGCGCCGCGCGCTCGCCAGCAAGTGAGCCGGCAAGTGAGCCGGCAAGTGAGAGGGTGTGGGAACACCTTCTGAGCGGCGCGCGCCGGTTTCTCCCGCCGGCGCCGGGCGCGCCGTGGACGATGGCGTGCATGCGCTACGGCCCCGACTACCTGGAGGACGTGGAACTGCGGGGCGGCTCGCACGTGCTCTTCCGGTTGGTCCGGCGCGGCGACGAGGAACTCCTGCGCAAGGGCTTCGCGCAACTCTCGGCCGTGTCGCGCTACCGCCGCTTCCTGATGGCCAAGTCGGGGCTGAGCGACGCGGAACTGCAACTGCTGACCGCCACGGACGGCTGGGACCACCTGGCCATCGGCGCCGGCAGCGTGGAGGGCGACGGCGCTCCGGAGCCGGTCGCGGTCGCGCGGTTCATGCGCACGGAGCCCGGCGGGGAGGTGGCCGAGGCGGCCATCGCCGTGGTCGATGCCTGGCAGGGGCACGGGCTCGGCCGCAGGCTCTTCCAGCGCCTCGCCGCAGCGGCGAGCGAGCGTGGCATTCGGCGCTTTCGCATCGAGATGCTGGCGGAGAACGAACCGATGCGCGCCCTCACGCGCGTGCTCGGCTCGCGCGACAGCCTGCGCGTCGCGGACGGTCTCATGACGGCGGATTTCTTCCTGCCCGAGGCCGGTGCGGATCCCGAGCGCGTCTCGCTGGACTGCGCCGCGTACCGCGCGCTGGCCATTGCCGCCGGCGCCGGCGACTGAACGGTCGGCCTCTCGGGCTGTGACCGGAGTCACGGTTTGCCGCGGTGCGAGCGGCGAGAGTGGGCGGCGTGAGGATGGGCACGAACCGCCTGCAGCCGCTCGCACGCTCGGCGTGCGCCCGGCTCTCGTGCCGCGGCCGCCGCGGCGCACGGCTCCCGGCCGTGGCGCTCGTTCTCCTGGTCGCCGCCGCCGCGCACGCCGGCGAGGGCCGCCCGGACTGGTCCGAGGTCGATGTCGATCTCGGCCGGGGTGGCCGCAGCAGCGTGACGTATGCCGTGCGCTACGTGCACGTCTCGGGGGAGTTCCACGGCTTCTTCTTCTCCGGACCGCAGATCGACGACCTGCGCCCGGTCTGGGACGACGCCTTCGGGCTCGCGACGACGGACGGCGGCCGCGAGATCCGGCTCGTCCGGGGACGCCGCGGCGGCCGTCAGACGATCGAACTGGCCGGCGGCGCCGCGCTCACGTCGGGCGGCGCGGTCTTCAAGTTCCGCTTCGCGACCGACTTCGCGGCGAGCGGGCATCTGGCGCCGACCACCGACGGCGACGGCAACGAGCTCGTCGTCTTCCACTGGGCGCCGAGCACATGGGACGCGCCGCTGTCGCACCAGACCGTGCGCGTGCGCTACCCGATCACCGTCGAGGGCGATCCCGGCGGTGAGGCGTGGCTGGAGTCGCTGCACTTCCGCACCGAGCCGTTCATGAACGGCGACTACCTGATCGACTATCGCAAGGCGGAGGACGGACGCTTCGAGGTCCTGCTGCACGCGGAGGACCGCGCGGCCGACTCGTCGTTCCCCATCCAGCAGTACGTGCGCGCCACGGTCTTCGAGGAAGGGCTCGGCGCCGCGCCGCGCGGACCGCCGCCGGGCGTCGCGCCGGAGTGGCCGCGGGGGGCGGACGACGCGGGCCCTGCGCCGCTGTCCAGGTGGGTGCTCGGCGCCGCGCTGGCCGCCATCGGCGCGCTGTTCGCCCTGCTGCTCTTCCGCAAGCACCGCGAGACCCGCGCGGCGCGCGCGTCCCTCGAAAACGTCGCGTGGACGGCCGTCGAGTGGGAGCCGCCGCAGATCGTCGTCTCGTCGTTCCGCCAGGAGGGCAAGGTCTGCGACACGCTGACGCCCGTCGAGGTCGCGCTCTTCCTCGGGCTCCCCTACAAGCACATCCTCAGCGTCGTCCTGCAGCGGCTCGTCAGGGACGGCTTCCTCGAGGTCGTCAGCGAGGACCCGCTGCGCG
>JAJRVY010000225.1 GCA_024277065.1 Planctomycetota bacterium | reverse complement strand
GAACTGGCCGCGGCGCACCTTGGCCAGGTTGCGGCGCTCCTCGCGCTGTGCGGCGTCGCCGTAGAGGTAGGTCGGGACGCCGGCCTCGTGCCAGATGCGCTCCGCGGCCTCACGCGCCGCGGCGACCGCGTCGTCCATGGTCGCGTCGCCGAGCGGGATGAACGGCACGACGTCGGTCGCGCCCATGCGCGGGTGCGCGCCTTCGTGCTGGTTCAGGTCGATCCGCTCGCGTGCGGCGATCACGCCTTTGACTGCGCCCGCGACTACCTGGTCGGGCGTGCCGACGATCGTGATCACGCTGCGGTTGTGGTCCGGGTCGCTGTCGGTGTCGAGGAGCGCGGCGCCGCCGGCGGCGAAGGCCGCGGCGACCGCGGAGACGACGTCGGCGTTGCGGCCGTCGGAGATGTTCGGGACGCACTCGAGAAGGACACTCATTCGAAGCTCTCCTAGGGATGGGCCTTGACGAGTCGGCCGTTCTTGACGACCGCACGTCCGCGCACCAGGACGGTGTGCACCAGGTTCGTGCCCATGCGATAGGGCAGCCACGTGTACGACGGGGCATCGAGAATCACGAGATTCGCGCGACGGCCCTCGGCGATCCGGCCGTGCTCGGCCTCGCGGCCGACCGCCGCTGCGGCGTTGCGCGTGATGGCCACGATCACCTCTTCCGGCGTCATGCCCAGCAGGCTGCAGCCGAGCGTCGCGACCAAGCCGAGGTTCTCGGTGGGGCTCGTACCGGGGTTGTAGTCCGTCGCGAGCGCCACGGGGAGCCCCGCGTCGATCAACCGCCGACCGTTGGGCATGTGCTTCAAGCCCGTGAAGAGCGAGGCCGACGGCAGGAGCACCGGGACGACCCGCGCGCGCTCGAGCGCTTGGATCCCCTTGCGCCGCGTGGCGTCCACGTGCTCGACGGACGTCGCGTGGACGCGGGCGGCGAGCAACGCCCCGCCGCCGTCGCGGAACTGGTCGGCGTGGACCTTCGCCTTCAGGCCGTGGCGCTTGCCGGCCCGGAGGATCGCCTCGCCCTCCGGAACCGTGAACGCGCCGCGCTCGACGAAGACGTCGCAGAACTCGGCAAGCCCACGGCGCGCGACCTCGGGGATCATCTCGTCGATCAACAGCTGCACGTACGCGGCGCGGTCCGCCTTGAACTCGGCAGGCACGACGTGCGCGCCCAGGAACGTTCGCACGACTTCGACCGGGTGCCGGGCGGCGCCGCGGCGGAGCGCGACGAGGCTCTTGATCTCGCTCTCGAACGTCAGGCCGTAGCCGGACTTGCCTTCGACCAGCGTCGTGCCGTGGCGCAGGAAGGCGTCGAGGCGCGCGCGAACCCCGCGCGCCAGGTCGTCCACGGGGGCTTCGCGGGTGGCGGCGGCCGACGCGTGGATGCCCCCGCCGGCGGCGAGGATCGCCTCGTAGTCGGCGCCGCGGCAGCGCATCGCGAACTCGTCCACGCGCATCTTCGCGAAGACAGGGTGGGTGTGCGCGTCCACGAAGCCCGGCAGTACCGTGCGGCCCCGGCAGTAGATGCGGCGGCTGCCCCGGAAGGCGGCTGTGATCTCGTTCGTCGTGCCGACGGCGGCGATCTTGCCGTGATGGATCGCCACGGCGCCGTCTTCGATCACGCCGATCTGGTTCATGGCACGCGGGCCGCGCTTGGGCCCGGCGCGGCCGCCGTCCACGGTCACGACCTGGGACGCGCCCAGGAGCAGGAGATCGGCTGTCCTCATGCGATGGGCTCGGTGCCGTCCACTTCGTCCATCGGCGTGCGGATACCGTTGTTGCGCGCGAAGCCGATGGCCGCGTCGTACCCCGCGTCCACGTGGCGCACGACGCCCATGCCCGGATCCGCGGTCAACACGCGTTCCAAGCGGCGTGCGGCGGCTTCGCTGCCGTCCGCCACGATGACCTGTCCGGCGTGGATCGAGTTGCCGATGCCCACCCCACCGCCGTGGTGGATCGACACCCACGTTGCGCCCGCGGCCGTGTTGAGCATCGCGTTTAGCAGCGGCCAGTCGGCGATCGCGTCGGAGCCGTCGGCCATTGCTTCCGTCTCGCGGTTCGGGCTGGCGACCGAGCCGGCGTCCAGGTGGTCGCGGCCGATCACGATCGGCGCGCTGATCTCGCCCTTCGCGACCAGCTCGTTGATCGCGACGCCGAGCTTCGCGCGCTCGCCGTAGCCGAGCCAGCAGATGCGCGACGGCAGACCCTGGAACTGGATCTTCTCACGCGCGAGCTGGATCCACTGTGCCAGGTAGGGGTCGTCGCCGAACAGCTCGAGCACGAGCGCATCGGTGCGGTAGATGTCCTCGGGATCGCCGGAGAGGGCGACCCAGCGGAAGGGGCCCTTGCCCAGGCAGAAGAGCGGCCGGATGTACTCCGGCACGAAGCCCGGGATGTCGAACGCGTTGGGGCAGCCCGCCTCGGCAGCGCCGCCGCGCAGGTTGTTGCCGTAGTCGAACGTGACGGCGCCCGCCGCCTTGAAGGCGAGCATGAGTTCGACGTGCCGGCGCATGCCCGCCAGCGACTTCGCCTCGTAGCCCTTGGGGTCCTCTTCGCGTGCGACCTGGGCCTCCTCGAACGTGTAGTCCGTGGGGACGTAGCCGTAGATGGGATCGTGGGCGCTCGTCTGGTCGGTGAGCACGTCGGGCGTGATGCCCCGGTCGAGCATGCGCTGCAGGAGATCGATCACGTTCGCGCAGACGCCGATCGAGACGGCCTCGCCGACCTTGCGGGCGGCCACGGCGCGATCGATCGCCGCGTCGATGTCGTCGATGCGCTCGTCGAGGTAGCCCGTCTCGAGACGCTTGTCGATGCGCGACGGATCGACGTCGGCGGCGAGGAACGTCGCGCCGCACATCGTGGCGGCGAGGGGCTGTGCGCCGCCCATGCCGCCCAGGCCGCCGCTCACGATCAGGCGGGCCACAAGGTCGGCGTTGAAGTGCGTGCGTCCGCAGGCGGCGAACGTCTCGT
>JAJRVY010000009.1 GCA_024277065.1 Planctomycetota bacterium | reverse complement strand
GCCCGCGCCGCGAGGCCCGTCCCGAACGAGGGCAGAGCGTCGAGATCAAGGCGCGCCTGCGAATTCCCAGCCGTAGCTTCGTAGAGCAGGCGCAACGCGGAGATCGGCGCTCTGGTCCGTTCAGGTGTGTGAGTCGTCATGAATGGTGCGGGCTAGATGATGGGGAGGAATCCGCATTGCTCTCCTACATGTCGCGGAAAGCCGTTGCAATCCGCGGGTGGCGGACTACGCTCTTACGTCGTCGGGGTTCTGCCTCGACCTGGCTCGGGTGCGTCCTGGTCCGCGCTGCGCGGGAGCAGCGTGGAGACACGTGCGGCGAGCGCGCGAGCAGTAGGGAGGGACGACGTGAGCAGCGACAGCATGGGCAACCTGGAGAAGCTCGGGATCCTCGTCATCGTGATCCTCGTCGTGGTGGTCGGGGTCGTCGCCATCACGCCCAGTGACACGCTCTTCCCCGAGACGCTCGTCGCGGACCTGCCGGGAGCGCCCGGCTCTCTCGAGCCGTTGCCGCCCCCCGCACCGGCGGTCCGCGACGACTCGATGGGTAGCGACGACCGCATGGACACGCGGCTCCTCGATCCGTGGCCGGACAACGACAGGACATCGGACGAAACCGTTCCTGCGCCGCGCCCGAAGCCGGTCGCTTCCACGCCCGTGCCGCCCCGTCCCGTCACACCCCGTCCCGTCACACCCCGTCTCGTCACACCCCGTCCCGGCAACGCGGCACCCGTCACACCGTTGTCCCCGCCCTCGCGAACCGGGCTCTTCCGCGAGGTGACCGTGCGCAACAACGACAACATGTGGCGCATCGCCGCGCGCGAACTGGGCGCAGGCCGCCAGTGGAAGAGGATCGCTTCCGCCAACCCCAGCGTCGATCCCGATCGGCTCCGCGAGGGCCAGGTGCTGCGCATCCCGACCGCCGACGCGCCGCGGCCGGAGACGCCCGGGGGCGCGGCCGCGAAAGCCGTCTCCACCACGGGCTCCATGCGCTACGTCGTCCAGGGCGGCGACACGCCGATGGGACTGTCGAAGAAGTTCTACGGCACGACCCGGCACTTCCGGGAGTTGCTCCGCGCGAACGGTCTCGACGAGGCGAACGATCTGCTGCAGGGCATGACGATCGAGATCCCGGTCGTTCCCACGACGTCTTCCGACCCCGCACCGCAGCCGCCCGCTGCCGGTGAGCGGACGTACGTCGTCCGGAAGGGAGACACCCCGTCAGGCGTGGCGCGTGAGCAACTCGATGACGCGACCCGCTGGCGTGAGATCCTCGACCTCAACGAGATCCGCGATGACCGCGGACTGATGGCCGGGACGCGCATCCGCCTGCCGCGCTAGGCCGCCTGCCGGAGTCGTCGGTCCGGCTGGTCCGGCGGACCAGGGATGTCGCGCTGGGTTGCTCGTCCGGGTCGCGGGCTCAAGTGCTCCCCGGGCGCCTCCCGATGCTGCTGATGGGACCCGTTATCCTGGGCCCGACTGGAGCATTACCATGCGCACGTCTGCCGCCTGTCTCTCCGCCCTCATGCTCGCAGCCGCGCTCCTCGGCGCCGCGCAGGCCGCCGACGAGGAGGCGCGGAGCGATCCGCCCGTTCGTACGGAGGCGGACGAGCCTGCACCGAGCGCCGAGGTCGAGCCCGTTCGGGGCATTCGCTACAGGGTGTGGCTGAAGTCCGGTCGCTCGATGGAGGGCATCGTGCGTGCCAAGGGCGTCTTCGAGGTTCTCGACAGGGAGCACGGCTATCGCGCCGCCGACGAGGACGAGGAGGGCGCCGGAGTCCGCTTCTGGTTCCCGCGTGCGCAGGACGGGTTCATCTTCGTACATCTCTCGGGCGTGAAGCGTCTCGAGGAACTCGGCGAACTCAGTTCCGACGAGGGCCGCTCGATCGCGCGAGCGCGCGTCGCCGCCGCCCACCGCGCCGAGCGTGAACGCTTTCAGATCCGGGCCATGCGCGCCGCCGAGGACGCCGCGGAGGAGTCCGCCGCGGAGAAGCCTGTCGCCGGTGGCGAGCCCGCCGCGGAGAGCGGCGAGCCGGGGGCCGAGAAGCCGCCCGTCGCCGAAGGCGACGGCGCGAGCGACGCAGCGAGCGAGGCCGGCCGCATGGCCGCGCTCCTCGTCAGGTTCCCGCCGGCGAAGTGGACGCTCGACACCCCCCAAGAGATCCGGCGCCGCAAGGTGATCCTGGGGCTCTTCCCCTCGGACGAAGAGAAGGCGTTCCTCGCCGTGTTCGACGAGTGGAGGCCGGCGTACGCGGCCTGGCTGAGGGCGTCGGGCGATGAAGGCGAAGCCGGCGACGCGGACGAGGACAGCACCGCCCGTTCGCGCTGACACGGGACCGCCCGCCGCGCACCGCCCGGGGGCACCCGGCTGCGGCGGTGATTCCAGGCACCGCCGCCGACGCCGCGCGTAGACTCCGCGCGCGATGACCTGCTGCACCAACTACCGCAAGATCGTGAGCGGCGAAGCCAGGGGACTCGGCGCCGGACTCGCGCGAGGCGCTCTCTCGCTGCTCTCCGTGCCGTACCGCTGGGGCTCCTCGTTCGCCGAGGTGATCCAGACCGGGCAGGGCGCCGAGCACGTCGCTCTGCCCGTGATCTCGGTCGGCAACGTCACGGCGGGCGGCACCGGCAAGACGCCGTTCGTCGTGCTCCTCGTCGAGATGCTGCGCGCCGCGGGCCGGCGACCTGTGGTGTTGTCGCGCGGCTACAAGGCCGAGGCCGACGGACGCAACGACGAGGCTCGCGTGCTGGAACGTCGCTTCCCGGACCTCATCCATCTCCAGGGCAAGGACCGCCTTGCGCTCGCCCGCCGTGCGGCCACGGCCCGCCTCGGCGACGTGATCGTCCTGGACGACGGTTTCCAGTACCACAAGCTCGCGCGCGACCTCGACGTGTGCCTGATCGACGCCACCAACCCCTGGGGCTACGGCAGTGTTCTGCCGCGCGGTCTCCTGCGCGAGACCCTCAGTTCCCTCTACCGGGCGCGCCTGGTGGTCATCACGCGTGCGGAACTCGCGTCGGAATCCGAGATCGACGACATCCGCGCCGGCATCCTGCGCCACAACGAATACGCGAACATCGTGGTGACCGAGATGCGCCTGACGCAGCTCACCGACGCCGCGGGCCGGGCCCAGGGGGCCGCGTCGTCGCTGGCGGGCAAGCGCGTGCTCGTCGCGAGTGGCATCGGCAACCCCGGCGCGCTGCTGCGCAATGTCCGCGCGACCGGCGCGCGGGTCGTCGCTCACGTCGAGCGCGGCGACCATCACCCGTGGGACGCGGCCGACGTCGCGGTGCTTGCCGCGCGCGCTCGCGAGACCGCGGCCGAACTGGTCGTGACCACCATGAAGGACGTCGTGAAACTCTCCCGGCTGGACTGGCCCGCCGCCGACGTGCCGCTGCGCGCCGTGGACGTCGAGGTCCACATCACCGAGGGCGAGGAACTCCTCAGCACGCTCGTGACGGAGGCGTTGTCGCGGCGCTGAGCCTCGCCGGGGCGCGCCGGCCTGTTCCCGCGCCCGTCGCCGTGGCATCCTCTGTTCCATGACCGTGAGCCCGCGCCATCGCGTCGAGTACGTGCTCGCACGTGCGTTCGCGGCGCTCGTCGCGCGTCTGCCCGAGAGCCTGGCGTACTTCGCGGCGCGCCGCGGCGGCGATCTGCTGCACCTCGTCGATCGGCGCCACGTCCGCATCGGCCGCGACAACGTGCGCGCCCACCTCCTAGGCGCCGACGGCTCCCCGCCGCAGGAGCGCGAGGTGCGCCGCATCGTGCGCGGCGTCTTCCGGCACCTCGTGTCGATCGGGATCGAGATGGTGCGTCTGCCGCGCGTGATGGCGCGCGGCGGCATCACGGGGCCCGGAGGCGCTGTGAGCCTCGAGGACAGCGAGAACCTGCGCGCCGCGATGGAAGGCGGCAAGGGCGCGATCATCGTCTCGGGGCACCTCGGCAACTGGGAGATCATGGCCGCCGCCGGAATGGGGCAGGGCGTCTACCCCGTCAGCGTCTACCGGCCGCTCGACAACCCTCTGCTCGACGCCTGGGTGCGGTCGCTGCGGGGCGTCGATGGAGCCGACGTCGTGGAGAAGCGCGGCGCCGTCCGGGGGCTGCTGAAGGCGCTCCGCCGCGGACGGCTCGTGGCGATCCTCGTTGACCAGGATCCGCGCCGCCACGGCGTCTTCGTGCCGTTCTTCGGTACCCCGGCGAGCACGATCGCCACTCCCGCGGAGTTGGCGCTGCTGACCGGAGCGGCGATCATTCCGGGGTTCGCGCTGCGCACCGGCCCCGGCTTCCGCTACCGGACCTGGTTCGAGCCCGCGCTCGACGTCCGGCCGGAGGCCGATCACGAGGCCGAGGTGCTGCGCATCACGGCGGAGCTGAATCGTCGCCTGGAGGCGGCGATCCGGCAGGCGCCCGAGCAGTGGCTCTGGCTCCACCGTCGCTGGAAGACGCGGCCGCCTGCGGCCGCCGGGGAGTCACCGCGTGTCTGACGAGTCCGAAGCGCCCGAGAGCGGCCACGACGCCGCGCCGTTCGACCTCCGTCGCGTGCGCACGCAGCCTCTCGCGGGGAAGGCGCACATCGTCGATGTGTCGCGATTCGGCGGCGTGCCGGCACCGCGGTGCGACCTCGGGACGTTCCTGGAGTCGCTCCCCGACTTCCTCGCCGCGCGGCACTTCCGCGCCCTCGCCGGCCACGTGGCCCGGGCCTACCGCGACGGCCATGGTGTGGCGCTCGCGATGGGCGGGCATGTCGTCAAGACGGGCTGCACGCCGACGCTCATCGACCTGGTGCGCCGCGGCATCGTGACGTCCCTGCACATGGCGGGCAGCACGGCGATCCACGACTGGGAGGTCGCCGTCGCCGGGCAGACCTCCGAGGACGTGGCCGCCGGGCTCGGCGAGGGCGCGTACGGCATGTCGGACGACACCGGCCGCGCGTTCGCGCAGGCCGCCGCGCGGGCACGCAGCGAGGGCATCGGGCTCGGGCGCGCGCTCGGGCTGGGGCTGCTGGAGAGCGGCGCGCCGCACGACGACGTGTCGCTCCTCGCCGAGGCCGCGCGGCGGCGCCTGCCGTGCACCGTACACGTCGCCGTCGGCACCGACACGGTGCACATGCACCCGCTCGCCAGCGGCGCCGACCTGGGCGACGCCACGCAGACGGACTTCCGCATCGCGTGCACGGTGGTGTCGCGGCTCGATCACGGCGTGTGGATGAACCTCGGCTCGGCTGTGATCATGCCGGAGGTGTTCCTCAAGGCGGTCACGGTGGCGCGCAACACTGGGCACCCGATCGAGGACCTGACGACGGCCAACTTCGACATGCTGCGCCACTACCGTCCGCTCACCAACGTGGTCAGGCGCCCGCCCGCGCGTGGTTATGACATCGCGGGGCACCACGAGATCATGCTGCCGCTGCTGCGGCTCGCGGTGCTGGACGCGATCGCGCGCGACGCGGATGCGGCGGTCGTCGCTGCGCCCGGGAAGCGTGGGAGTGCCGGGACGCACGGGGAGGAGCGCGCATGACCGACCTCGTTGCCCTCGTTCACGCGCTCGGGCGCCCGACGGTCGTCGTCGTGGGCGATCTGATGCTCGACCGCTACGTGTTCGGGCGCGTTGCGCGCATCTCGCCCGAGGCGCCGATCCAGGTCCTGCGCGCCCTTCGCGAGCAAGAGCGGCCGGGCGGCGCGGCCAGCGTTGCCGCGAACCTGTGCACGCTGGGCGCCGACGTGCGGCTGATCGGATTCACGGGGACCGACGGCGCCGCGGCCGCGCTGCGCGAGCTGCTCGAGAGGACGGGCGCCGGCATCGACGGCCTGGTCGCCGTCGCGGGCCGCACGACGACGCTGAAGACGCGCATGGTCGCCGGCCGCGCCGCGGGGCATCAGCAGATCCTGCGTGTGGATCGCGAGGACGACGGCCCGTTCGGCGAGAGCGACGAGGACCGTCTGCTGGCAGCGTGCGCGGCGGCGCTGGAGGGG
>JAJRVY010000224.1 GCA_024277065.1 Planctomycetota bacterium | reverse complement strand
GCTGGCGCCCGTCGCAGTCGTAAATCCGGACGCCTCCGAACGTTCCCGCGGCTCGCGACCGTCGGAGAACGACGGGAATAACTCTTGACCCTTTCCCGCCGGCACACCTAGCATCCGCCGCGCGGTGGAAGCCGCACGGCGGAAGCCGTTTTGGGCACGTGCCCGAGGCTCTGGTCGAGCGACCGGAGCGCGGTCACGAAAGCAATTCCGGGCAGCAGCCTTCGACGTGTAGGGCAGTGCCAGTTTTGGGTTGGGCGCGTTCGGCAGGCAATCGAACGGGCCGTGGGAGGCCGAAACAGATGAGTCTCTTCGCCAAGATCATGGTGGTCGTCAACTTGATCCTCGCGGTCGTGTTCCTCGCGTCCGCGGGCACGGTCCTCAACGCCATGGAGAGCTGGAAGTCCAAGTACAAGCTGGACACCGACGAACTGCACGGCCAGATCGCGAACATCGAGGGGCAGCGCGAGGCGCAGCGCTCGCAGAAGGAGACCGCGCAGCAGGCTGCCTCGGCCACCGAGACCGCCAAGGTCGCTGCCGAGGCGAAGCTGAGCGTGCTGCAGAAGTCCTCGGACATGCTGATGGCGCACAACGCCAAGCTCGAGGAGCAGCTCCAGACGCTGGTCGGCACGCAGCAGGATCTGCAGAGCAAGAACTCCGGGCTGCAGGAACTCATCGAGACCCTGCGCGGCGACCTGGCCCGTACCCAGGGCGAGAAGCGCGATGCCCTCAGCCAGGCCGAGGCCCTGACGCAGAACGTCGCCCGCCTGGAGCAGCAGCTCGCCGACGCCAACTCGTCCGTGGCCTCCGCCGAGATGAAGATCACCGAACAGGTCGAGCAGATCGACTCCCTGCAGACGGAAATCGCCATGTACAACAAGCACTTCGGCCAGTTGCCGAGCGGCATCGCGATGAAGCCCCTCGACGCCGTGGTGCAGGCCGTGGACAACGCCAACGACATCTACATCCTGTCCGTCGGCAGCACGGACGGCGTGAAGGAAGGCTATGAGTTCACGGTGCACCGCAACGGTGAGTACATCGCCACCGTCGTGGTTGACAAGGTGTTCGCGAACCACGCCTCGGCGCGCACGAAGGACGGCCTCAAGCGCAAGGACGCGGAGGCCGGCGACGGCGCCTCGACCAGTCTGTAGAGCCGCGGCAGCGGCTCCTGGATGGCCGCGCACAGTATACCGACCAGAGTCACGGGCACGGACGACGAACAGGAGAGCGATGATGGCCGACGAGTACGAAGACGATCTCCCCGAGGATGCAGGCGTGAACATCGCCAATGGCATCGTCGTGGTGACGGGTGTGGTGCTGATCGTCGCGATCTACACCATGAACCTCGTGGCGGACAGCCTGTACGGCGTCGGCTTCGGCTCCTGAGCGAGGCTCACGACCGGCGCGTTCGATGACCCGCACGCGTCACCGCTGAGTGCCGCTCTCGCGAGCACGCGCGCACACTTGGAAGAACGATGAAGAACAATTGGGGTCCGGCGCCGAAAGGCGTCGGACCCCTTCTCTATGATGGTTGCACGCCAGTGTCGTGAGCCCGGAGCCGTGTCTCCGTGGCACGGCGCCGCCGGCGCAGACTGTTCATACCGTTCGCGGCCTCTGACTTCTCGGCGGCGCGCGGATCACGCGGAGGGCGTGGGTTGCTCAACCTCTGGGATCGGGTCCTCGGTGCGTTCTCGGTCGATATGGGCATCGACCTCGGGACCGCCAACACCCTGGTGACCGTGCGCGGCGAGGGCATCGTTCTGAACGAGCCCTCCGTCGTCGCCGTCCGCAAGGGTACCAACGAGATCGCCGGCGGCGGCGACGCCGTCGGCTGGGCGGCCAAGGAGATGCTCGGCAAGACGCCGGGGCACATCGAGGCCATCCGTCCGATGAAGGACGGCGTGATCGCCGACTTCGAGATCACCGAGGCCATGCTGCGGTACTTCATCCGCAAGGTGCACAACCAGCGCACGTTCGTGCGGCCGCGCATGGTGATCGCCATCCCCAGCGGCATCACGCAGGTCGAGCGCCGCGCCGTGATCAACAGCGCCGAGCGCGCCGGGGCGCGCAAGGTCTACCTCGTGTCCGAGCCGCTCGCGGCGGCCATCGGCGTCGGCCTGCCCATCACCGAGCCCACCGGTTGCATGATCTGCGACATCGGCGGTGGCACGACCGAGGTGGCGGTCATCTCTCTCGCAGGCGTCGTGCACTGCGAGTCCGTGCGCGTCGCCGGCGACGAGGCCGACGAGGCGGTCATCAACCACATGCGCACGCACTACGACCTGCTCATCGGCGAGCAGAGCGCCGAGCGCATCAAGATCGCCATCGGCAGCGCCTACCCGCTGCGCAAGGAGATGAGCATGGAGGTCAAGGGACGCGACCTCCAGCGCGGGTTGCCGCGCAAGGTGATGGTCACGTCCGAGGAGATCCGCGAAGCGCTCGCCGAGCCGGTGCTGCACATCGTGGCCGCCATCAAGGCGACTCTCGAGGAGACCGAGCCGGAGTTGTCGGCCGACCTCGTCGATCTCGGCATCGTGCTGGCCGGCGGCGGCTCGCTGGTCCGCGGCATCGATCGCGTGATCTCGGAGCAGACCGGCCTGCCCGTCCGCGTCGCCAAGGACCCCCTCACGGCCGTCGCCCGTGGCACGCAGATCTTCCTCGAGAACCTCACGCAGTTCCGCTCGATGCTCTCGGCTACGGAGGAGTAGCGGCGGAGGAGCGGCGATCGTCACGGCGCTTGCACTCGCGGGGATCGTCACGGCGGTTGCACTCGCGGGGATCGTCACGGCGGTTGCACTCGCAGACTCGCGCAACCGCCGCGCCGATCCCCGCTCCTCTCATTGCGTTGGCGCGTGCTCGGGCGCGGACAGCCCCAACGCGAGTGCCAGCCTCTCGCCCGCGGCCCTGTGCGCGCGCATGGGTCGGCGTCACGGCGGTTGCTGCGCAGAGCCTCCGCAACCGCCGCGCCCCCGACCGGAGCGGGATACGCCGACCGGAAGGGACGGCCGCAACTAACAGGCTCGAGCGCAACTAACGCGCTCGAGGCGCTGATCGCCGCTCCTCTCATTGCGTTGGCGCGTGCTCGGGCGCGGACAGCCCCAACGCGAGTGCCAGCCTCTCGCCCGCGGCCCTGCGGGGACGACCACGTAGGGTCGCCCCTACGGCGCCTGCCGCGGGATCGGGCTCGCCGGGGGCCTCGCGCGCTGGGGCTGGGAAGCGCAAGATGTCGTGGGGCGTGGGCTTTTCTGCACCAAACCTGGCGTTCGCGGTGTGGGGGGCGGAGAATGGAGACTCCCCCTCGTGAGCTGCTGTCTCCTGCCCGGACGCCTTGCGCCTCGATCCATCCCGCCGCGCTCTCCTCTTGCTGCTGGGCTGTCTCCTGACAGCCCTGCTGTTCCCCTCTGCATTCTCGAGCCAGCGCGCCGGCGTCGGCGCGCTCCTGCCGTCCACCGCGCGCCTGACCGGGTCGTCCGGGGAGGACGATCCCGAAGCGGCCTGGGCACGGGCGTGGGCGGCGCGCACGCGTGAGGTCTTGCGGCTGCGCGAGGAGATCGCGGCGCGGCCGACGCGGCTCTCGCCTAACTGGAGCGGGATCGAGATCGGGCCCGCACCCACCGACGACCCGATCCGCGCAGTGCCGGCGCGTGTGCTCCACCGTGACGTGAGCCGCGACCGCCGCTCGTTCCTGATCGGCGTCGGCAGCGGGGACGGCGTTCGGCCGCGCCAGGCCGTCGTCCACGCGAACTCTCTCGTGGGCGTCGTCAAGGCCGTGTCCGCCGGCGCGTCGCGCGTGCTCCGCGTGGACGACCCCTCGCCCGACACGGTGATGCCCGCGATGATCGTCGCTGCAGCGGGCGGCGCGGCTCTCGACGACACCGTTCGCGTCCGCGGCCGCGGCGTGATCCACGGCACCGGCGATCGCAGACTCGTGGTCACCCGGCTCGCCGCGGGCGACGCCGTTGTCGGGGACGTCGTGCTCACCGATCAGGGTAAGTTCGGTATCCCCGACGGCCTGGTGCTCGGCGAGGTCGTGGCCTTCGGCGACGAAGATCGGGACGGCGAGTGGGAGGCCGAGGTCCTGCCGCTCAGCGATCTCGAGACGATCGTCGCGGTGTACGTGTTCGTGCGTCCTGAACTGCCGCCCCACGTGGCGCCACGCGAGCACGCGCGGTGAGGAACGGGCGCACGCTCCTCGTGCTCCTCGGCGCGGCGTTGCTGCCGCTCCTCGCGCCGGCGTCCTGGCTCGCCGCCGGCGCGTTCCCCGACGCCCGCGTCCTCGTGGTCGTCTACGTCGCTCTCCGCGCGGGACCCACCCCGGCGGCGTGGTGCGGCGCCCTGCTCGGGCTCCTGGCCGCGCCGTGGACGACGGCGCCGCTCGGGCAGGAGTCGTTCCTCCTCGGCGCCGCCGGGTTCGTTGCCGGCGCCATCAGTCAGGCGCTCTACCGCGACCGTGCGTCGGTGCAGATCGCCCTCGTCGCGGCGGCGGTCGTGATCGTGCGCCTCGCGGGCGCCGCCGCCGCGGGGGCGGGCGCCGGCAGCGCGAACGGCTCCGGCGGCGCCCTGTCGTCGGCCGTCGTGGCGGCGGGCAGCGCGGTTCCGGCTGCGCTCGCAAGTGCTCTCGGCACGGCCCTCGCGGCACCTCCCGTGTTCGGGTTGCTCGGCGCCGCCGGGCTGTTCCACCCACGCTCGAGGCGCGCTGCCGGTGTATGAGCAGCGGCTGCGCCGTCTGCTCGCCGTCTTCTACGTGCTCCTGGGCGTGATCGGAGCGCGGGCTTTCTCGCTGCAGGTTCTCGGCGCCGAGGAGTCCGCCGGGCGGACGTGGGCCTCTCTCGCCGACCGTTCCCGCGAGTTCATCGTGCATCCGCGGCGCGGAGAGATCCTCTGGGCGGATGGCTCGAAGATGGTCTCGAACGTGCCGACCTACGGGCTGGAGATCCTTTGGGGCACGGTGGACCTGCGCATCGTGCCGACCGTCGAGGACCTGCGCGCGGCGTACCCGGCGGGACTCTCGGCCGAGCGACGCAGCGCCCTCGAGAGCAAGCTCCGGCGCGTCCGCCCGAAGTTGCTCATGCCCGCCGGTGCGACGCAGCCCCAGCAGCGCTGGGCGTGTCGCTACTGCGGCACCCAGCGCGCCTCCCGGGGCGCGCCGACCCGTCGTTGCCGCGACTGCACGTCGCTCGACTACGAGGAGGTGCCGCCGCTCTATCCGGAGGACCTCGCCATCCTGCTCGAGACGAGTGTCCACCGCGTCCACGTGGCGTTGATCGCGGCCATGGGGCGCTGGGAGATGAACACCCACTGGCGTTCGCACGCGATGCTCGCGCGAATCCCGGACTCGGCCGTCGAGTCGCTTTCGCTGTTCCCCGAGCGGTTCGCGGGACTCGTGCCGCTGGCCCGCAACGGGCGCGAAGTGGACGCCGCCGGACGCATGATCGCCGGCGGCACACGGCTGCCGGACCGCGAGGATCTTGCGCGGCTCACCGATGAGCGCCGCGCCGCGCGTGGACTGCACGTCTTCCGCACGGAGTCCGTCAGCCCCGCTCTCGTCGGCTCCTCGCTGATCGAGAAGGAGTACGACGAGCTGCTGCGCGGCATCCCCGGTCTCAGCGAACGTTCGCGGACCCGGGCGAGTGACTTCGAAGCGCGGACCGACGTCATCCGTCCCGTGCAGGACGGGACCGACCTGCGCACGACGCTGCTGCGCAACGTGCAGTTGCTGGCGCTCGAGGAGGTCGAGCGCGGCGCGCCCGAGGGCGGCCACGGCGCGGCCGTCGTGCTCGACGTGCGCAGCGGAGCCGTGATCGCGCTCGCCTCGACGTCGCGCGACGCCATGGACCACGCCCGCAGCCACGTGATGCCGGGCTCCGTCTACAAGATCGTCACGGCCGTCGCGCTGCTCGAGGCCGGGCACTCCCCGGACGAGATCCTGACGTGCGAGGGGCGGGCGCGCATCGCCACGGGCGGCAGGTACGTCTGCATGCACAGCGACGGCGACATCGCACTGCGCGACGCCTTCGTGCGTTCCTGCAACGGCTACTTCTCGCAGCAGGCCGCGGCCGTAGGCGCAGACGGTCTCGTCGCGGCGGCGCGGCGCCTGGGACTGGCGGCGCGGCCGCTGCTCGGCACGTTCGGGAGTGGTCGCAGCACGCGCGCCGGTCTCGAGTACTCGCGGCCCGGCAAGGGGGATCCCGAGCTCTGGCGGCGCTGGAACCTGCCGCAGATCGGGATCGGCCAGGGTGCGGCCTCCGCGTCGCCGTTGCAGATCGCGGTGGCGTATGCGCGCATCGCAGCGGGTGGGCGGCTCCTGCAACCGTTCGTGCTCGAGCGGGACCGCCCGGACCCGGCGACGATCCCCGTGGACCCCGTGCTGGCGCGCTGGGCGCCCTTTCTTCGCGACGCGGCGCGCAGCGTCGTCGCGGACGAGGAACACGGCACGGCGCGTCGCGAGGCGGCGCTCGCGGCGCTGCGGGCCGCCGGCAAGACAGGCACCGCCGACACACAGGTGCGCGGCGTCAAACGGAATAACACGTCGTTCGTCGGCTATGCGCCCTACGACGATCCGCGTTACTGCGCGATCGTCGTGTTCGAGAACATGCCCCAGAAACGCTACGGCGCCGAGGCGGCGGGGGATCCCGTCGCGCGCCTCCTGGCCGAGGCCCTCCGTGAGTGAGGCCGGCGATGAGTAGCGAGTACGTGCGCGGCGGCGGCCGTTCTCTCGGCGTCTCGCAGCGCTGGACGGAGATCGCGCGCGCGCTCGATCCACGCGTGCTCGTGCCGGCGCTGCTGCTCTGCGCCCTCGGCCTCGCCACGCTTCTCGCCGACCGGCCGGAGTTCGTCGCCGGGCAGGCGCGCTGGATGGCGGTCGGGATAGTGCTCTGCGTCGCGACCGTGATTCTGCCCTACCGGCGCATGCTGGCGTTGATCTACCCCGCGTACGGGCTCGTCCTGCTGGCCCTCGTCGCGGTGCTGCTGCTCGGCCGCGAGGTGAACGGTGCACAGCGCTGGCTGCAGCTCGGGCCGCTCGGCTTCCAGCCAAGCGAGATGGCCAAGGTCGCGGTGGTCGCCGTGCTCGCGCGGTACATCCGCTTCCGGCGCGACCAGCGCACCGTCAAGGGCCTGCTCACGCCGTTCCTCCTGACGCTGATGCCTCTGGCGCTGATCGTCAAGCAGCCGGACCTCGGGACGGCGCTGATGCTCTTCCCGGTGCTGTTCGTGATGCTCTGGGCGGCCGGGGCGCGCTCGAAGCACCTCGCGACCGTGCTCATGCTCGGCGCGCTCAGCATTCCCGTGCTGTGGACCGTCGCGCTCGAGCCCTACCAGAAGCGGCGCGTCATGACGTTCGTGGCGCCGGTGGTCGAGGACGCCCGGGACTGGGCCGGAGCGTATCTCCCGCGCGTCGTGAGCGTCACCGCACTGCCGCTGCGGGCGGCCGGCGGCGCAGCCGGCGCGGCGGCGGCGGGGGCCGACGTCGATGCCCGCGCCGCCGCCGCCAAGCTCGCGCAGGACGAGCGTGACGCGCGCTACCACCGCCGGCGTTCGATGATCGCCGTGGCCGCAGGCGGCTTCTCGGGGGCCGGCTTCCGTGCCGGCGTCATGAACCGCACCGACGCGGTCCCGGAGTCGTGGACCGACTTCGTGTTCACCGTCCACGCCGAGGAACGGGGGTTCCTGGGGGTGCTGTTCCTGCTCGGGCTCGAGGGCTTGCTCCTGCTGGGACTGGCCACGACGGCGCGCGAGGTCAAGGAGCCGGCGGCGCGCCTTCTCGCGGTGGGGGCCATGACGCTGTTCGGCGCGCAGGCGTGCCAGAATCTGGCCATGACGGTGGGGATGGCGCCGATCACGGGGTTGCCCCTGCCGTTCCTGTCGTACGGTGGGTCGTCGATGCTCTCGTCCTGGATCCTGCTCGGGCTGGCGCTGAACGCCCGCGCGCACAAGCCGATGGTGTTCACCGAACGGGATTTCGACTGAATCGTCGCGTCTCCGGGGGGATCGCCCGCAGGACGGGGCAGGCGTGCAGAATGTGGGAACCACGGCGCGCGAATCGCATCCAACGGGGAGGAATGACCTGGAACCGGAAACGACTGCTGAATCCCCTGCTCGGGAGCCCGCCGCGAGGCGTGCGTCCGGCGGTGGCTCGACGGTCGCCGATCTGGCTGCCGTCGTGCGCTGCCTGGCGGGCGACCGCGACGCGTTCGGCGAGATCGTCCTGCGCTGGCAGGACCGCATCTACGGCGCGGTGCTGCGCATGGTGAGGGACACCGAACTGGCGCGCGATCTGGCCCAGGAGACGTTCCTGCGGGCGTTCGCCAAGCTGTCGTCGTTCCGCGGCAACGCCGCGGTGGGCACGTGGCTGTACTCGATCGCCGTCAATCAGGTGCGCTCTGAGATGCGCAGGCGCGCGGCCCAGAAGTACGGTTCGCCGCTGTCGCTCGAGGCCCTCGGCGGGGGCGGCGAGGGCGACGCGGACGGTGCGCGCTACGAGCCCGCTGACGGCGCCGCGAGCGCCGCGCAGCGCGCCGCCACGAAGGAGGACTGCGCCCTGCTGCTCGACGAGTTGCAGCGCCTCGACGCCGAGCATCGCGAAGTGCTCGTGCTGCGGGAGTTCCAGGGCCTCTCCTACGACGAGATCGCCGCGGCGCTGGACGTTCCGGTCGGCACGGTGCGCTCGCGGCTGCACCGTGCGCGGGGCGAACTGCGCGAACGTCTGCGAGGACGTGTGCTGTGAGCGCCCGCGAGGAGCTGCTGCGGCTCGTCGAGGCCGAACTCGACGGCTAACTCGCTCCGGGCGACGAAGAACAACTCGCTGCGGCGCTGGCCGGCGATCCCGCCCTCGCGGCCGAGGCCGCCGAGCTGCGGCGTCTGCGCGACGTCTTTCGCGCCGTGCCGCCGGTCGCCGCGCCGCAGGGCTTCGCCGCGAGCGTCGCCGCGGTGCTCGACAGGGGTGCCGCGGACGCCGCGGGCCCGGTCGCGCCGGTGGCGATGCCAGCGCCGCTGGGCCCGCGCATCGTGCGCGCGGCGCCCTGGGTCGCAGGTCTCGCTGCGGCCGCGCTGTTGGCCGTCATGCTCGGCCCCTGGGCACAGCGCGGCGGGGGCGCCGGCGACGCGAGTAGCGACGTGCGTGAGACCGCGGACCTGCCGGAGACGGAGGGGATAGAGCGCCCGTCGCGCGATGCGGCACTCCTTGGTGAGGCACGGGCGCGGCTGCGCAAGAAGGTGGAGGAACGGGCTCCCGAAGCGGAGCTCGTGCGGCCCGCTCCGGCGGAGTCCGCGGCCGTGGCGCCCACGCCCACGTCGAAGGAGAGGACACGCGACGAACTGCGCCATGGGGACGAGGACCGCGAGGCCACTGCGGACACGGCCGGCGATCGACGAGGCGCGGCGGAGGGCGGGGGCCGCACCTTCGACTCGAGCAAGGGCGCCGCCGCAGCGGCCGTTCCGGTCGCGCGACGCTATGTGGTCTTCGAGGACGAGGCCGCGGCGCGGCGATTCCTGGCTCGGCTGCGGCCGCCGCCGAAGGACGCTCCGCGGCAGGTCCCCCCGACGAGCAGGGATGCGCGGCCGCCTCCCGAGGACGCCGCAGCGTCGCGCGGCGACGACGTGTCTCGCGGCGGGCCGGCCCCCGCCGGCACCGGCGGGGCCGGGCCTGCGACGGGCTCGGCGGGTGCCGGCGGACCATCAGGGGGGACGCGCACGGGCGGCGCGGCGGCGCAGCGACTGTTCGCCGAGGCCGGCGCGCCCCGCGTCCTGGGTCGCGTCACCGTGCTCACGACCGACGGCCTCGTCGGGCGTGCCCTGACGCGCGCCCCTGCGGGCGGCACGTTCGGCGAGGCCGTCGATCCCGCGTTGCTGACGGCGGCCGAGGCGCGCTTCGAACAGTCCGCCGCCGGACGGCGCACGTCGCGGCGCAGCGTGTCCGGGCGCGCGGCGAGCGGCGGCGGCGGCGGCGTGCGCGTGCAGGGGGCGGGCGCGAAGGCGGGCGCGGCGAAGTCCGAGCCCGGCGCGGGCGCTTCGCAGGAGCCGGCGCCCGGGGCTGACGCGGCCGGGGCCGACGCGGCCGACACGGGCATCGGTGGCGGAGCCGGTGGGCGAGGCTCGGCGGTACCCAAGAAGCCTGCCGCTCCCGCCGTCCCCGGCGCTTCCGCGGCCGGCAGCGGCAATGTCGGCGCCATGCGGCGGGCGGCGGGCGGCGCCGCGCGAGTCGAGATCGTCGTGGTGCTCGTCCCGCAGGGCACTCTGCCGCCCCGTCCGCCGTCCGAGGACGCGCGCTGATCGCTCGCCGCCACGCCGGCCGTGCGGCGCTGCCGGTCGCAGGCAGGGTGGGCGCCGGATCAGTCCCGTAGCGACGAGAGCGTGCGCGCAAGTGCGTGCCCCGTCGCCGCGCCCTCGCCCAGCAACCCCGGGTCGCGCGCCACCAGGTCGAACGCCGCGCGCCGCGCGGCGGCCAGCAGCGGCGCGTCGGTGATCAGGTTGGCGAGACGCAGTTCGGGCACGCCGCTCTGCCGCGTACCCAGGAACTCTCCCGGTCCGCGGATACGCAGATCCTCTTCGGCGATGCGGAAGCCGTCGGTCGTCGCCGCGAGGGCGTGCAGGCGGGCGCGGGCCTCGTCGGTGTGCGCGTCGTGGAAGCAGATCATGCGCGACGCCAGGTTCCCGCGGCCGATGCGGCCGCGGAGCTGGTGGAGCTGCGCGAGCCCGAAGCGCTCGGCGTGCTCGACGATGAGCACCGTGGCCTCCGGCACGTCCACACCCACCTCGACCACCGACGTGCAGACGAGCACCGGCGTCTCGCCGCGGCGAAAGGCCTCCATCGCGGCGTCCTTCTCGGCGCCCTTCATCTTCCCGTGCAGCAGCCCGACGGCGACATCGCGGAAGACGTGCTGCGCGAGTTCCTCACGGAACTGCACGGCGGCGCGCAGCGGCAGTTCGTCGCTCTCCTCGACGAGCGGCACGACGTGGAAGACGCGGCGGCCGCGGGCGATCTCGCGCCGCACCCAGTCGTACGCCTGGCGACGGTCGCCCTCGCGGCAGAGCACGGTCTCGACCGGCCGTCGGCCCGGCGGGAGCTCGTCGAGCACGCTGACGTCGAGGTCCCCGAACAGCGTCATCGTGAGCGTGCGCGGGATTGGCGTGGCGCTCATCACGAGCATGTCCGGGTGCAGCCCCTTCTCACGCAGGGCGGCGCGCTGCAGGACGCCGAACTTGTGCTGTTCATCGACGATCACGAGCGCGAGCGCGGCGAACGTGACGTCCTGCTGGATGAGCGCGTGCGTGCCGACGGCGATGTCGATCTCGTGGGCGGCGAGCGCGGCCAGCGTCGTGCGGCGCTGCTTCGAGCGGGCGCTGCCCGTGATGAGGCCCAGCCGCACCTGCGAGCCGTCGAGGTAGCGCGAGAGCGTGGCGTGGTGCTGCTCGGCGAGGATCTCGGTGGGCGCCAGCAGCGCCGCCTGTAGGCGATGGGCGACGACGGCCAGCATGCCGTGGGCGGCGACCACGGTCTTGCCCGCGCCCACGTCGCCCTGCAGCAGACGATTCATGGGCCGCGGCGCGGCGAGGTCGTCGGCGATCTCCTTCACGCAGCGGTCCTGCGCGTCCGTCAGGACGAACGGGAACCGCGCGCGGATGCGCGCGTCCAGCCTCTCGTCCACGACGACGACGTGGGGCTTGTCCTCGGTCGCGTGGCGCAGACGGCGCCGTGCCAGTGCCACCTGCAGCAGGAACAGCTCCTCGAACTTGAGCCGCCGCACGGCGGCCCGCAGCGTCTCGTAGGAGGCCGGGAAGTGTACCTCGCGCAGCGCCGAGGCGAGGTCCGGCAGGTCCCTTTCGCGGCGCACGCCGGCCGGCAGCGGATCCTCGAGGGCGTCGGCGACGAGGGGCAGCGCGCGGTGCACGAGCGCGCGCATGCCCGTCGCGTAGATGCCGTGGGTCAGAGGATGGATGGGCACGATGCGGCCGGCATGGAGCAGGTTCTCTTCCTCGTCGCCCTCCGGCAGCACCTCGACCTCGGGGCTCGTCAGGCACGGCCCGCCGCGCTCCCACGTCACGCGCCCCGAGAGCAGCACCGCGGCGCCCGGCGCGAGCTGTTCGGCGCGCCACGGCTGGTTCCAGAACTCGGCGGCGACGGTGCCACTGCCGTCGTCCACCGTCGCCGTCACGACGCTGCGCGCGCGTCGTCCGCCGAGACCGCGGCTGCGCAGCGTGACGACGTGGCCGCGCACCGTGGCGTGCATCTCCGCCCGCAGGTCGGAGATCCGCGTCGTCTGGCGGCGATCCTCGTGGGTCCGCGGGAAGTGCCGCACGAGGTCCGCGAGCGTGCGGATGCCCAGCTTGGCGAGCCGCGCCGCGCGGCCGGGACCGACGCCGCGCAGGAACTGCACGGGCGTGTCGGGTCCCATGTCGTGGGACGGGGACGCAGGTGGGGGCGCGGTGGACACGTTTCTGGGTGGCGGCGGGACGGCGCCGCAGCGGGTAGGATAGGCGGCGCCGCGGACGCCGGCGTCCGCTGAGGAGGACATTCGTCGTGAGGCGCGCTCTGCTGTGGACGATCCTGGCTCTCGTCGCTGCGTGGCCGAGCCCGGTCCGCGCGCAGGAGTCCGATCCGATCGCGGCCGAGGCGCAGGCCGTGCTGCAGCGGCGTTCCGGGCTCGACGCTCTGTACGTGCAGGCCCGCGAGCAGCACGCCCGGATGCGGGCGCTCGTCGAGGGCACGGCGGCGGCGGACGCGCGGCGCTACGCCTCGTGGTTGGACGACCCCGAACGTCAGCGCGCTCTGGAGCAACTCGTGGCCCGCTGCCGCGAGCAAGCCGACGCAGCGAACGGCGGGGGGCGACTCGAGGGCGTGACGACCGTCGCCGGGCCCGGCGATGCCTGGTCCGCATGGGGGCCCGCGGTTGTGGCGGAGGTCGTCGTGCGCGCACGGGCCGACACCGGGGCGGCGTCCTCCGCGTTGCTCGAGAACGTGCTGCGCGACATCGCCGGGCGCGACGTCGCGGATGCCTTGGACGCGTACATGACGCGCCACCCGGTCGTCGCTGCCTGGCGCGCGGCGAACACCCGTCTCGCGGATCTGCGCCGCATCGCCGCCGCGCGCGCGCCCACGCCGCTCATCGCCCTGCCCAAGGGGCGCTTCGAGGTCGGGCCGTGGGTGGGCTGGATCGACGAGATCCCGACCAAGCTCAACCGCCGGCAGAAGGTGTCGGTGGCCGCCCTCCACGTCGAGAAGTACGAGGTGACCTGGGCGCAGTACGTGGACTTCCTCCTCGCGCAGCCGGTCGCGCGCCGCGCGGCCCTGCTGCCGGCGCTCGCACTGGACTCCGACGACCGTGACCCCATCGCTCCGTACGGCAGGGAGGATCACCCGGTGACGGGCGTCAGCTTCCTGCAGGCGCAGGCCTACGCGGCGTGGCGTGGCATGCGTCTGCCCACCGAGGACGAGTGGGAACGGATCGCGACCGGGGGCGACATCGCGCGCGTCTTCCAGTGGGGCGCCACGACGGACGGCCGGCTCTTCGCGCATCGCGGCGCCGGCTAGCTCAGCACGCGGCCCGTACTCGCCAGCCCCGACGACACCACGCCCGAGGGCGTGCTCGATCTCGCCGGCAACGTGAAGGAGCTCGTCGCCACGCATCCCGATCGCAAGCCGGTGAAGGGCGTCCTGAAGGCCGCTGAGCGCGTGATCGTGCGGGGCGGGGGATTCCGCACGCGGGCCGACGAATGCAGCACGACGTCGCGTTGGTTCATCGAGGCCGGCGCGCAGGAGCCCGACGTCGGATTCCGGTGCGTGATCGACGACGCGGACCTGCGCCGCCGCCGCGAGCGGTGAGGCGAGGGTGGAGACCCGGCGAACGCCCGGGTGACGCCCGGGTGACGGGGGCGGGGACGATGACGGGTTCGAACCTCCGTCCGAGGTGGGACGCGCCGCGCCCGGACGGTATCGTGACGTGCTTGGCCCCGAGATCGCCCCTGGAGTCCGCCGCATGACCCGCTGGAACGTGTTCCGCGTCGCCCTCGTCGTTCTCGCCGCCGCCTCGCCGGCGGTGGCGCAGAGCCGTCCGCCCGTGCCGGGGCTCGGCGGCGAGAAGGGGGCCGACGGCGACGGCCCGCGGATTCGGATCTCGGGTGATCCGGAGCCCGCGAAGGAGAGCGGCGGTGAGAAGGCGGGCAAGGCGCCCGCGAAGAAGAGCGAGATCGAGATCCTGATCGACACGCTTGCGACGTGGCCATCGACCGACGCGCGGCAGGCCAGCATCCGCCTCGCCGCGCAGCCCGGCTCCGCGTTCGCGCGGCTCACGGGCGTCCTGAATGACGCCGACGCCGACTGGCGCGCGATCGCGGGCGCGGCGGCGACACTGGGGCGCATGGGCGACCTGCGCGCCCTCGAGGCCATCCAGGCCAAGCTCCAGGACCGCAAGATGTTCCAGCACGCTGGCGATCTGCTCGACGCCATCGCGCGCATCGATCCGATCGGCGCCAAGCCGCGCTTCCTCGCGCAGCTCCTGCACCCCGCGTCCGGGGTCGTGCGCGCCGCTCGCGACCTGCTGGAGTCGCGCGTCGGCCCGAGCGATCTCGACGCCCTGCGCGAGATCTTCGACATCGGAGGCAAGGCCGCGCGCCTCGCGGCGCTCGAGCTGATGGGAGCGGCCGATACGGAGGGCGCCCGCGCCGATC
>JAJRVY010000008.1 GCA_024277065.1 Planctomycetota bacterium | reverse complement strand
GGCGGCGGCGAAAGGCCACGCCCTCGAAGGCCGGCGTCAGCGCGATGTAGAACGCTGTCAGGAAGCCGCCCGCGGCCGCCGAGGCCGTCTCGAGCCCCGCGGTCTGCAAGAGATAGCCACCCGACAGCACCAGCCCCGCGAGCACGCCGGCACGCCACTCGAGCGGCGTCGCGTCGCGCGGGCGCACGCCCCCGACGACGACGAGAACGGCGCAGCCGGCGCCCATGCGCAACGCCGTCAACCCGACGAACCCGGCGTCCTCGAGCGCCCACTTGACGACGACGAACGACAGTCCCCAGGCCACCGTTGCGGCCAGCAGCGAGGCTTCGGCGAGGCGTGATCGCACGTCGCGAGACTACCCCGCGGCGTCCCCGGATCCGCGCTGCGCGCAGCCGGGCCGAGGTCTCTTTTCAACGGCGAGCGGCACACTCCGCCCGTACAATTCCCGGTCGGTCGTCGTCTGCGGCGATCTGGTCGCATTCGGAGGCTGCCGCATGGATGACGCAAACGAGTTTCTCGCTCTCGAGCGGGCCATCGCCCCGTTCGCCGAGGGGTTCTCCGTGCGAAGCGGAAACGACGGACACCTGTCCGGCGTGTACTTGCACCGCAACGCCGGCGACCAGGAGATCGGCGTCTTCGCCGGGCTTCTGATCGACGAAGCGCCGTACCCGCACCTCACGCGCGTCGCGACGCCGGAGGCCTTCGTGATGGCCTACGTCACGCCGCTGGACGGCTCGGCGCGCGACGAACTCGTGGACGACGAGGACGGCATCTTCCAGACGGCGCACGAGACGTTGATGCCGCTGGCGAGCCCCGAGCCATTCGAGTTCTTCGAGGACGAGCCCGGCGCGCTGCTGCGCCGGCGCCGCCTGCCCGAGGGCGCGGCGCGACTCATCGATCGGCGCCTGCTGGAGTTCTGCCGCGGTAGCCTGGCGCTGCTCGGCCAGGTGGACCTGCTCGACACGCTGCGCGAGTACGAGATCGAGTAGTCACGCCGCAAGTTGCTTCGCCGTAATTGCTTGTGCGTATTGACGACAATGCTGCATGAGGATTCCGGAAATCATGAAGACATTGTACGGTTTTCAACTATCGTCCGGGCGGTGATCGCCCGCAACGGCCCGGGGCCCACGGACCCGCCCCATGGCCGCGCCGCACGCCGAGGGGTCCACGGAGTCAGCCACCCGCGATGAGCGAAGAAACCCTAACGCCGATCCTCGAGGTCGAAGGCCTCCACGTGGCCATCGACGGCAAGGAGATCCTGCGTGGTCTCGACCTGACCGTCGAGGACGGCGAGACGCACGCGATCATGGGCCGCAACGGCAGCGGCAAGAGCACGCTGTCGGCGGCCATCATGGGCGACCCGCGCTACGAGGTGACGTCGGGCGCCATCCGCTTCCGCGGCGAGGACGTGCTCGACATGCCGGTCCACGAGCGCGCGCGCGCGGGCATCTTCCTCTCGTTCCAGTACCCCGTCGCACTTCCCGGCGTCAGCGTCTCGAACTTCCTGCGCCAGGCCGTCAAGGCGGTCCGCGCCGACGAGGTCCCCACGAAGGCCTTCCGCCCGCTCGTCAAGGAGAACCTGCAACGGCTCGACATCCCGCAGTCGTTCATGACGCGCTACGTGAACGACGGGTTCTCGGGCGGCGAGAAGAAGCGCCTCGAGATGCTGCAGATGCTGATGCTGCAACCCCCGCTCGCGATCCTCGACGAGACCGACTCGGGTCTCGACATCGATGCGCTGAAGATCGTCTCCGGCGCCATCAACCTGCTGCGGGGCGAGGGCCGGGCGCAACTCCTGATCACCCACTACCAGCGCATCCTGCACTACGTGAAGCCGGACAAGGTCCACGTGCTCCTGCAGGGGCGCATCGTCAAGCAGGGCGGCCCCGAACTCGCCGAGGAACTCGAGCAGCGCGGCTACGAGTGGATCGAGTCCGAGGCCGCATAGCCGTTTCCCACCGGAGCACGACGATGTCCGACACCATTCCGAGCAAGATTCCGAGCAAGACTGCGAGCGCGGGCGGCTTCAACGAAGACTACGACACCAAGTACGGATTCCACGACGACGAGAGCGCGTACGACTTCAAGTCCAAGAAGGGCCTCGACCACGAGATCGTGGAGATGATCTCGCGCTACAAGAAGGAGCCCACGTGGATGCGCGAGATCCGCCACGAGGCGCTCGACATCTACCGCAGCAAGCCCATGCCCACGTGGGGCAACACGCAGCTCCTGGCCGACATCGACTTCGAGAACATCCACTACTACGTGCGCGCCAGCGAGCGCCAGAGCACGAACTGGGACGACGTCCCCGAGTCGGTCAAGAACACGTTCGAGAGGCTCGGCATCCCCGAGGCCGAGCGCAAGTTCCTCGCGGGCGTCACGGCGCAGTACGAGAGCGAGGTCGTCTACCACTCGATCCGCGAGGACTTGACGAAGCTCGGCGTCATCTTCACGGACATGGACACGGCCCTGCGCGAGTACCCGGACGTCGTGCAGAAGTACTTCGGCACCGTGATCCCCTCCGAGGACAACAAGTTCGCCGCGCTGAACACGTCGGTGTGGTCCGGCGGGTCGTTCGTCTACGTGCCCAAGAACACCGAGGTGTCGATCCCCCTCCAGGCCTACTTCCGCATCAACACCGAGAACATGGGCCAGTTCGAGCGCACGCTGATCATCGCCGACGAGGGCAGCAAGGTGCACTACATCGAGGGTTGCACCGCCCCGACCTACAGCAGCGACTCGCTGCACTCCGCCGTCGTGGAACTGCTCGCGATGGAGGGTTCGACGATCCGCTACTCGACCATCCAGAACTGGTCGAAGAACGTCTACAACCTCGTCACGAAGCGCGCCGTCGCCAAGGCTGGCGCATGCGTCGAGTGGATCGACGGCAACCTCGGTTCGAAGCTCACCATGAAGTACCCCGCCGTCTATCTCGTCGGCGAGGGCGCCCACGCCGAGGTCCTGTCCGTGGCGTTCTCAGGCGCCGGCCAGCACCAGTACGCGGGCTCCAAGATCATCCACGCCGCGCCGCGCACGACGTCGGTCGTGACGTCGAAGTCGATCTGCAAGGACGGTGGCCGGGGCAGCTATCGCGGGCTCGTCAAGGTGCACCGCGGCGCCAAGGGCTCGAAGGTCAACGTCAAGTGCGACGCCCTCCTGCTCGACGCCACGTCACGCTCCGACACGTACCCCACGATGGAGGTGGACGAGGACGCCGTCGCGATCGAGCACGAGGCCACGGTGTCCAAGGTCGGCGAGGAGCAGCTCTTCTACCTGATGAGCCGCGGGCTGTCCGAGGAGGAGGCCACCGTGCTGATCGTGAACGGCTTCATCGAGCCGTTCACGAAGGAGTTGCCGATGGAGTACGCCGTGGAACTGAACCGCTTGATCCAGCTCGAGATGGAAGGCTCCGTCGGCTGATCCCGACGCGCCGCCCGCCCCAGAACCCGCCCGCCCCCGGCCCGCCCACCACCGAACCCGCCCACGCCCACCGATACGTACGCGGAGACACGAGAATGAGCAACGCCACCACCGACTCCGCGTTCGCCGCGACGGCGGAGCGGCTGGCCGCCGACGATCCGGCCTGGCTCGCCGCCGCGCGCCGCGCGGCGTTCGCCGCCTACGAGGGCGCCTCCCTGCCGGACCGCGCCCGGCACCTCTGGCGCTACACCGACCCCTCGAAGCTGCTCCCGGGCGCGCGGACTCCGGGCGTTCCGGACGATGCGTTCGGCGAGCTCCCCGCCGACTACCATGACGGCACGTTCGAGCATGCCGCCGGGCTGGCCATCGCCTGCGACGGCCGCGTCCTGCGCACCGCCATCGACCCCGCCGTCAGCGACCACGGCGTCGTCGTCGCCGACCTGCGCGAAGCGGCGCGCACGCACGAAGACGTCGTCCGTGCCCACCTCCTGTCGCTGGCGCAGGTCGAGTTCGACAAGTTCGAGGCGCTCGGAGCGGCGCTCTTCGCCGGCGGCGCGTTCGTCCACGTCCCCGCCGGCGTCGTGCTGGATCGCGCGCTGCGCGTGGCACACCGCGTCCACGGCGACGGCGTGTTCGCCGAGCGCTCCCTCGTCGTGATCGGCGAGAACGCCGAGGCGGAAGTGGTCTTCGACCTGTCCACGGTCGGCGCGGACGATGCCGCGATGCTGCACGCGGGCCTCGAGGTCCACGTCGCACCGGGCGCCCGCTGCCGGCTCGTCTTCATCCAGACGGCCGGCCGCAGGTTCGTGCACGCGCCCGTGATCCGCTGCCGCGTCGAGGGCGACGCTTCGCTCGAGACCGTGACGGTGGCCCTCGGCGGCGCGCTCGTCAAGAGCCTGCAGACGACGGAGATCGTCGGCAAGGGGGCCACCGTCAAAGCCCTCGGCATCGTGTTCGCCGACGGGCGCCAGCACTTCGACCATCACACGCTGCAGGATCACCTCGTCGGTCAGAACAGCAGCGACCTGGACTACCGCGCCGTCGTCGCCGAGCGCGCGCGCTCGTCGTACACCGGCAACCTGCGCATCGGGCTCGAGGGCGCAGGCGCCGACGCCCATCAACGCAACCACAACCTGTTGCTGCACGACACGGCCCGCGCCGACACGATCCCGGAGCTCGAGATCCTGACGAACGATGTCTCGTGCTCGCACGCCGCCGCCGTCGGGCCGCTGGACGAGGAGATGATCTTCTTCTGCACCAGCCGCGGGCTCAGCGAGGAGCAGGCGCGGCGGGTGATCATCTCCGGCTTCCTCGAGCCGGTCATCACGCGCATTCCGGGCGACGACCTGCAGGATCGCGTGCGCACGGCGCTCGCAACACGCCTCGCGGCGGTGACGTGATGGCGGACACCCGGCTCTGCGCGCTCGCCGACCTGCCCGAGGGCGGAGTGCGCGTCTTCGAGATCGCCGGACTGCGGCTCGCCGCGGCCCGCTCGGGCGACGCCGTGTTCGTCGTCGAGGACCGCTGCAGCCATGACGACGGCGAGCTCGGCGAGGGCCGGTTGCGCGGCACCGAGGTCGAGTGCCCGCGCCACGGCGCGCGCTTCGACATGGCCAGCGGCCGCGCGACGCGCATGCCGGCCGTGGCGCCGATCGAGACCTTCGCTGCGCGCCTCGACGGCGACGACGTGCTCGTGGACCTGCCGCAGGACCTCGCCCCGTGAGAAGCGCCTCCGCCGCCGCCGCGACGCTCGACGTCGCGGCGATCCGCGCCGACTTCCCGATCCTGGCCACCACAGCGCGGGGCGCGCCGCTCGTCTATCTGGACAGCGCCGCGACGTCGCAGAAGCCGCAGTGCGTGATCGATGCGCTGACGTCCTACTACACGACGTCCAACGCCAACGTCCACCGCTCCGTGCACTACCTGGCCGAGCGCGCGACGATGGCCTTCGAAGAGGCCCGCGCGCGCGTCGCCGCGTTCGTGAACGCACCGGCGGCCGAGAACGTCGTCTGGGTGCGGGGTACGACCGAGGCCGTCAATCTCGTCGCGACGTCCTGGGGCCGCCGCAACCTGGCGGCCGGCGACACGGTCCTGCTGACCGAGATGGAGCACCACAGCAACCTCGTGCCCTGGCACATGCTGGCGAAGAGCCCGGACGAGGGCGGCCTGGGCATCGCGCTCGACTTCGTGCCGCTGACGGACGACGGGCAGCTCGACATGGACGTCGCCGCGGAGAAGCTCGCGGCCGGTCCCCGGCTGTTCGGCTTCACCGCCAAGTCCAACGTCCTCGGGACGGAGAACGACGTCGTGCGGTTGTGCGCCACGGCGCGTGAGCACGGCGTCGTGACGCTCGTGGACGGCGCGCAGTCGGTACCCCACGGCGCCGTGGACTTCGCGGCGCTCGGCTGCGACTTCCTGGCCTTCTCGGCCCACAAGGCGCTCGGCCCGATGGGCGCCGGGGCGCTCGTCGTGAACGCCGACCGCTACGCCGAGATGGACCCCTACCAGGGCGGCGGCGAGATGATCATGCGCGTCAAGCTCGCCACGAGCACCTACATGGACCCGCCGCTGCGCTTCGAGGCGGGCACGCCGTCCGCCGGCGACGTGATCGCGTTCCACACGGCGCTCGACTATCTCGCGGGCTGCGACCTCGCGGCGGTCCACGAGCACGAGACGCGCCTCACGCGGCTGGCGCTCGATCTCCTCGCGGAGCTGGGTGTCCGCACGTTCGGACCGGCCGATGCGGCACAGCGCGCGGGCATCGTCAGCTTCGACGTCCCCGGCGTACACCCGCACGACGTATCGACGCTGCTCGACGGGCGCGGCATCGCCGTGCGGGCCGGCCATCACTGCTGCCAACCGCTGATGCGCCGGCTCGGCGTGATCGCCACGTCGCGCGCCAGCTTCTACCTCTACAACACCGAGGACGAGGTGCGCCGCTTCGCTGACGGCGTGCGCCACGTGCAGGAGTACTTCCGACGCCGATGACGAACAAGCAGGGAGCCCCGGAACCGTCGTTCGACGACCTCTACCGCGAGGTCATCCTCGAGCACTACCACGAGCCGCACGGCAAGCGGCCGCTCGCCCACACGGACGTCTCCGCAGAGGGCATGAACCCGCTCTGCGGCGACGAGTTGGACCTCTACATCCAGCTCGGTGACGACGGCAGCATCGCGGGACTGCAGGTGGACGGGCGCGGCTGCGCGATCTCGGTGGCCAGCGGTTCGATCCTGCACGATCTGGTCGAGGGCAAGTCGCCGGCGCAGGCGCGGCGGCTCATCGACGCCGTGCGCGCCGTCATGCACGGAGGCGACATGCCGCGCGATATCGACCTCGGCGACTTCGACGCACTCGAGGGCGTCAAGGCCTACCCCGTGCGCATCAAGTGCGCGCTCCTGCCCTGGACCACCCTGACCGCGGCGCTCGATGACGCCGAGAAGCGGCTGACGGCGCACGACGAGATCGCGCCGACGGAAGGAGACACGCGATGACAGACCCGACCGACGCGATCCCCGGCGGCGCCCCGGGAGGCTTCTCCGATCCGCACTCCGGAATGACCGTGAGCGAAGGCAAGGTCGTCGAGGTGGCCGAAGGAGCGGTGCTCACACCGGAACTCGTGCTCGACGCCCTGCGGCCCATCAGCGACCCCGAGATCCACATCTCGATCGTGGACCTGGGGCTCATCTACGGCGTGGACGTCTCCGAGGACGGCAAGAAGGTCGTGGTGCGCATGACCCTGACCGGCCCCGGTTGTCCGGTCGGACCGCAGATCCTCGCCGCCGTGCACGGCACCGTGGCCAAGCAGCCCGGGGTCGAGACGCCCGACGTGCAACTGGTCTGGGATCCGCCCTGGAACCCCGTCGTGCACGCGAGCGACGACGCCAAGGACCTGCTGGGGATCTGGTAGGTGAAGGTCTCGGCCCTCGAGGAGTACGGCCTGCGCTGTCTCGTGCGACTGGCCCGCGGCGGCGCGGAACCGGGTCGCGCGACGACGCTCTCGACGCGCCAGATCGCCGAGCGCGAGGGCCTCGGCATCGAGTACGCCGCCCAGATCCTCTCGGCTCTGCGCCGCGCGGGGCTCGCCGCCTCGGTGCGCGGCGTCAACGGCGGCTTCCACCTCGCGCGCCCCGCGGCCGAGATCTCGGTCGGCGAGATGTTCCGCGCCCTCGACGGCCCCTTCGCCGACGCCATCTGCGACAGCTTCACGGGGCGCCTCGAGACCTGCGCCAACGCCGGTGACTGCGACCTCGCGCCCGTCTGGGAAGAGCTCTCCCGCCGCGTCTACGGATTCCTCGACGGCGTCACCCTGGCCGACATCGCCGCCGGCTCGGTGCGCCCGCCGCCGGTCATCCCTCTCGACTCACTGCGCAAGCAGTAGTCCGCGGCAGGGGACGATGGGCGTGGGACGTCACGAGACGTCGAGGGATTGGGAAAGGCACGGCGTAGGCCCTCCTCGGAGGGGGAGGGCACGTAGGCCCTCCCCTACTGGGCCGCTGCGGCCTTGATCTTGGTGTAGAGCGTGGTGACGCGTTCTTCGAGGGGCGTCTTGCGCAGGACGCTCTTCATCTTGGCGAGGCGCTTCTTGGCCTGCGGGAGATCGTCGGCGATCAGTTCCTCGACCGCGTCGAGTTCCTCACCGGCCTTCTCCATGAGCTCGGCGCGGAACTCCTCGACCATGGCCTCGATGCGCTCGCCCTTCTTCTTGAGTTTCTTGGCGTCCTTGTTGAGCTGCGCAAGCGCCTTGCCGACGCCCTTCTTCTCGAGCAATTCGTTGCACGCGGCCTTGCTGTCCTCGACGGCGCGGATGTCCTTGCGCGAGAGCTTGGGGCCGTACTTCTCGATGAGCGCCTTCTGGTGCGTCTCGACGACCTCCATCAGCTGGCCGGCGGAGCGGCTGCCCGACAGTCCCTCCATCTCCTCGAGGGTGTGCGGATCGACGATGGCCGTGTAGGGGATCTTGCCGGTCTGGTTGTACCTGCCCGCGGGGGAGCGGTTGAGCGCGTACATCTCCTCCAGCGTGAGGCCCGGGAACATGACCATGTACTTGACGGGCTTGCCGTCGGCATCGACAGCGTCGTACTGGGCGGCCTTACGGTCCTCCTTCTCGACGCCCTCGTTCAGCCGCGACATCGAGATCACCTCGACGGAGTTCTTCTCGGCGAACTCGATGTAGTCCTCGTTCTGGAGCACGGACCCGTGCTCACCCCAGCAGGAGGGTCAGTAGAAGCCGTGGCTGTGGACGACGATCGGTACGTTGAGCTTCTTGGCCTCCTCGACGGCGGCGTCCCAGGTCCGGGCGTAGTTGACGCCGGGCTTGATCTTGGGCTTCTTGTTCTTCGCGGTCGCGACGGTACAGGTGAAGGCGACCACCACGGCGGCGGCGATCGCCAGCAGACTACGTGTCAGCATCGGAATCTCCCTCGGGACGCGGCGACGCTCGCCGCCGCTGCCTCAGAACGCTCTCAATATGCCGATCCCCGCCTCGAGCCCAATACTCAAGGGTAGCGCAATCGGCGCCTTCCTGCGAGAGAGACGCACGCCACGAGCCGCGAGTTCCGTCGCATCCGGACAGGCCACTACTCGGCGTCCTCGATCTGGACACCGCTCTCGACTACCGTCTCGAGTTCGAGGAGCGCACCTTGGAAGAACGGCTCCAGCATCGGGCCGATGGCCATCGCGGTGAGTCCGCCGCCTCTCGAGAGCGGCACCGTGCCGGAGTCCGACCAGGTCACCTTCGTGCCACCGTCCACGGCCTCGAACAGCACCGAACCGTGGTCGTTGACCTCATCCTGGTCGATGGCGCCGTCGTACCAGAGCCCCTCTTCCGGGCCGCCCTTGGTGTACTCGATCCGCACCTTCGACTTCACGCCGCCTGACTCGGTCTCGGAGATCCACCAGGCACCGGGGCCCTCTTTCGTCTCGCTGAACGTGTACGTGAACGTCGCGCTCTCGTAATCGGGCTGCTTCGCCGCGTACAGTTCGATGATCTTGACCCACTTCCGCGGCTGCGCGAAATAGGGATAGATCTTTGCCGCCGGTGCGTCGATGACGACGGAGGTCTCGACGGCCCAGTCGGACGGCATCAGCACGATCCCACCGCAGCAGATCAACAGCAGCGCGCCGAACCCGATCGCAGTCCACTTGAGAAACTTCTTCAAGGTCGCCTCCTGCCTGAGCCTGCCCCGAGCAAGCCGCAGAGCCTACCACGCAGCACCGCCAGCCCCGGAGGGACGGCCGCAACTAACACGCTCGAGCGCAACTAACACGCTCGAGGAGGCGGTCACGCACTGCCCCCGCCGGGTTCGCCCTCGCGGTGGGCGTCGTACGGTTACCCCTCCGGGGGTGCGGCACGACCTGACTGACGAGCTACGCAAGATCGGTCGCCACACGCGGCTGACGCACGGCGGACAACCCCGTCGAGGCCAAGAGGCGGTAAGCCCCGCGAGCACGCGGGCCACGAGAGATGCGCCGCTGCGACCGTCGGAACCCCGCGGCCTCCCCGGCGGGCCCGGTCTCGCAGCAGCCGGCGTAGGGGCGATCCTACGTGGTCGTCCCCGGAGGGACGCGGGCAAGGGGCCAGCGCTCGGATGCGAGCTATCCGCGCCCGAGCACGCGCCAACGTAGAGAGCGGAGCGGCGATCGGCGCTCCGCCCGTCAGAGGAAGTAGTCGCAGCGCTCCTCGCCGGCGACGAGCAGAGCATCGAGGTCCTCGTCGCTCTTCACGATGCCGTCGAGCCACCAGTTGACGTCGTTGTAGAGACACGTCACGGCGGCGCACTCGGCGTGAGCATCGAACGCGGTGAGTTGGTTCGCAAGCCCCTCGTTGGTGGCGTCGGCCGTCGCCGCGTCCTGGAACGCTTCCTTGCCGGCGATGCGCGCGCGATCGACGCCGCGGTACGCCGGGCAGTTGAAGAGGCCGGTCGGGGTCAACACCTGGCGCAGCGCCTGCATGTGACAGACGTGCGGCTGCTTGGTGTAGTCCTCCCAGCTGCCCTGCTCGAGCATGCGCAGGTTCGTGGACTCGAGCACCTTGAAGGTGTCGGTGCCAAGTTCCTTGCACTCGTCCACGAGGGCCCGGATGCGCTTCGTCATCGCCTGCAACTCGTACTCGGCCTTCTCGGGGTCCATGACCTCGGAGCCGGTCTCGCTGCGCACGAGGAACGGCTTGAGCGAGATGTAGTCGAACTGGTGCTCGCGGGCGAGTTCGGTGGCGAGCTTCATCTCCTGGAAGTTCTCGATGATGGAGACGTCGTCGCGCGTCGCGCCCTTCCACACGATGATGAAGCTGAAGCCGTACTTGAAGCGCGGGTTCACGGCCTTGATCTTCGGCACCCACTCGCAGATCCCCCGCAGCGTGACGTCGCGGCCGACGGGCTTGTGCATGGCGCGGAACGTGTCGTTGCTGCCCGAGTCGAGCGAGAGCCGCACCCAGTCGCGCTCGTCCAGGCAGTCCGCCACCTCCATGATCTTGTGGTTGCCGGTGCCGTTCGTGACCACCGCGATCTGCAAGCTCAGCTCGGTCTTCATGTACCGCACCATGTCGCAGAACTCGGGGTGCAGCGTAGGCTCGCCGCCGCCGATCAGGATGACGCTGCGCAGCCCGCGATCGCGCATCTCGCGCAGGGACGCGCGCAACACGTCCACGTCGTGCTTGTGCGGCGTATTGAGGATGTCCCAGTCGATGCAGTGATCGCAGCGGAAGTTGCACGCCGTCGTCAGGTCCAGGTTGATGGAGATCGGGGCGATGGCGGGCGCCGCGGGGGCGGGCTCACCGCGTGCCTCCGCCGCGCGCACGGCACGCCGCCATTTCACGTAGTCCATCACGAGCGGCAGGACGGCCGGCTGGAGCAGCTTGGCGGTGAAGTCGTGAATCGCGTGGCCCATCTCGTACGTACTCCTCGTCAGCTGCGCGTGCGAACGCGCTCGAAGCCGGCCACGATCTCCGCGAGAGCCCGCGCGCGCCAGGAAACGGCGGGGCCGGACAGGGGCAGCGCCGGAGCCGCCTCCCCGCGCAGGGCACCGACGAACGCCGCGACGATGGCGTCCGTGGGGTCGGGCACGTCCACCGCGCGGCCCCCGTGCTCGAACGTCAGCGCGTACTCCGGCAGGCGGACGCGTCGATCGACGGCGAGGCCGTTGAGCGCGTAGCCCGCGGGTCGCGGCTGCTCGGCGACGGCCGCGAGCGTCACGCGCACGGCGATGCCGTCGCCACCCGGGTAGCGCAACGAGACGTCGAGGCGCGCAGCGTCCTCGTCGGTGGTCGAGAACATGAGGCCGGCGAGCCCGTCGGCATGCGGCGGCGCCAGCGCCTGCAACAGGCTGAGCGGATGGCTCATGCACTCCCGCAGCATCTGCGCGGGCCCGCCGCGCACGGGCGACAGACGCATCGTGAAGTGACGCAGAGTGGCGCCGGCGGACGACGCGTGGAGCGCCCGGTAGGACTCCAGGGTGAACGGCCACTGGACGTTCTCCCAGAGCAGCAGGCCGCGCGCCTCGTAGTCCTCCACCACGCGCTGCGCCACGCGGGGCGCGTCGGGCACGTCCCAGACGAGCGGCTTCTAGCAGAGCACGTGCAGCCCCGCGTCACGCGCGGCGTCCAGGTACGCCACGTGGGTCGCCGCCGGAGACGCGATGATCAGCGCATCGACGGGACACTGCGCCAGCAGCGACGCCAGATCGGTGAAGCCCCGCGCGCCGATGCCGTGGCCGGCGAGTACGGCGCGGCCGTCCTCCAGCGACTCCGGCCGCGAGCCCAGGAACGCCGGCACGGAGCCGCCGTGGCGCACGACGTAGCGCGCCAGGTACTCGCCGATCCCCTGCCGGCGGCGCACGACACCGGCGACCGCCACGCGTGGCGCGTCCGAAGCGCTCACGGCCCGTCGATCCCCGGCGGGGCGTAGCGGGCGCGCAGGTCCTCCGGCAGTTCATCGACGAACGCATCGAGCTGCGGGAGGTAGCCGAGCTGATCACAGAGCCGCAGGAGCGCGAGTTCGGTCTTCATGTCCGGGATGCGGCCGTCACGGCAGGCCACGACGGCGTCGCGCAGGTCCATCACGACGCGCCGCGTGCCCTCCTCCATGCCGGAGCCGTCTCCGCGGATCTCCGTCGCGTCGGCGATGCGTACCGCGGCCGAGGCGAAGAAGACCTTCTCGTCGGTAACGCCGGGGGACGGAAAGGACGCCCCGCCGAGGCGCCGCACGGCGTCCGGATCGAGCGTCGTGCCGCACTCCTCCTCGGCCTCGGCTGCGGCCCGCCGCTCGATCGCACGCGGCCCGCGGTCGCCGGGCTCCAGCACGCCCGCGGCGATCTCGATGATCGTCAGCCGCTCGCGCTCGTCGGGCTGCACCAGATCCTTCGCGCGCCGCAGCCAGAGGGGCGGGCGCACGCCCTCCTTGAGCACGACCTGCACGCGGCGCCCCGCGCGCTCGTGAAGTACGACCGCGACGGCATCGACGTCCCTGCGCGACATCACGTCGCAGGCGTAGGGGGCGCCCCGCGAGCCGTCGGCGTGCACGTGGCGCAGCGTGTAGCGGCGCACGCGCAGGAACCCCTCGTCGGCGAGGCTCCCGGCGGTGCGATCCTCGACGATCTAGAGCCCGGTGACGTCCATCGCGCCCTTTGTACCCGCTGCCGGGGTCGCGGCGGGAGAGGCTGTCGCGCCCGGGATTCCTGCTATCCCTCTCAACGCACGTCGCGCAGGCCGCGGGGCTCGTCCTTGCGGCGGCCCTCGCCGGCGCCGGACCAGCGGCGGATCAGGCGGCGCGTGACGAGGTTGTACGGCCGCTTCACCACGGTGCGGTGGAGTTGCGCGAGCCAGCCCTTGCCCTTCGCGAGCGCCTCGCGATCCGCGACGGTGAGCTGGTCGGGGCGGCGCCGCTTGACGTGGCGCGCGAGATGGACGCGGTCGGCGCGCTGCAGGAGCGGGACGAGCCCGCCGAGCCAGGTGCCGGTGGCGACCGAGATCTGGAAGTCCACGAGCCCCGCGCGATCCGTGTCGGCATGGCCGGGCCCGCGGTCCTCGACGATCACGTTCTCTTCCTTCGCGAGATCGGCGTAGGCCACGCCGCGCGCGTGGACGGCCGCCAGCAGTTCGTGCAGGTCGGGGAAGAGCCGATCCGGAACGCGCGCGACCTGGCGCAGGTCGTGGCCCGGGGTCCAGCGCCGCAGGAACGCGTCCGGTGCGGGGCGGTCGAGGAGGGCGGGGATGCCCACGATGCCGGCCAGGCGCTCGAGGTGGTCGGCCTCGCGCCCGGCCAGCCGCCGCGCGGCGACGCCCAGCCGCAGTCCCGGCGGCACGCGCACGATCTACCGCTTCCACACGGCGAGATCCCCGTCGGCGAGTCGCACGCGCAATGTCTCGGCGTAGCGATCGGTCTTGAGGATGGCCTCGATGACGGCACCCGGGACGCCGGGAACGGGTCCGCCGAGGAGGAGCGTCGTCACGAGACCCCGAACAGCCCGGGCCAGCGCGCCGCGGCGGCGACGATGCCGACGATGGACGCCGCCGTGACGCAGTAGACGACGATGACGCCCGCCGCCTGCCGTCCGGTCATGGGCGCCGGCGGCACGCCACCGTCCACGTCCTCGCGCACGGCGCCGCTGCTCGCGTGCGTCACGTCCCGGAGCGCGGCGCGCAGCGCGCCGAGAGCGATCCCCGACTCCTCCATCCAGGCATGAACGGACTGGCGCCGGAACGCGAGGTGCGACACGACACCCGAGAAGACGATGAAGGCGCCCACGGCGAGCCCCACCGGCTCGCGCAGGAAGGCCACGAGCAGCGCCGCCGAGAGGACGACCGGCACGTACTGGATGACGCGGCGTGTCAGCGGGCGCAGGCTCGCGGTGAGCGTGAGCAGGGCGCGGCCGCCGTCGAGCGGCATCAGCGGCAGGAGGTTCAACGCGTTGAGCGCCAGCGACCACACGAACGCATCGCGCCCGGTCTGGTCCGAGATCACGCCCAGCCGCCAGAGGAGCATGGACGCGAGCGCCATGGGGAGCGCCGTCATCGGCCCGGAGAGCGCGACGCGCGCCTCGTCGTGGCGTCCGGGAAACGCCTGCTCGGGCACCGTGGCGGCGCCCAGCAGCGGCAGGAACAGCACACCGCGCACGCGCAGCCCGAGCGAGCGCATCGCCAGCACGTGACCGTACTCGTGGACGAGCAGCACGAGCGTCACGACGGCGGCCCCGGCGAGCGTCAGCTCGAACACCAGCACGAGCCCGACGACGGACAGCAGCAGCAGGAGCGGTGGTGCCCACTCGGGAAGCACGCGCGGGCGCGGCGTGATGTCGCGCTCCGGCGTCATCCGCGCGCCGCTGCGGAAGACGCCGTCGTCCACCTCGGACAGTCCGGCGCGGGCGATGATCGCAGCGCACAGCAGACGCATGCGCTCCACGCGGATCAGCGGGATGCCGTCGGGCTCGAGAGTGAGGGGGAGGTAGCCGGCCCCGGCGGTGTGCATGCGCGCGATGGCGATGTGCTCGCCGCCCGCGAGCGTCAGCCGCGCGGCCGCGACCTGCATCGTGTGCGCCTTCACGCGAAAGAGCCGCACCTCCTCGATCTCGCCCCAGCCCAACGTGCGCACGCCGCCGCTGCCGTGAATCTCGAGGCCCGCAGCGATCGGACGGACGACGACAGCCGTTCCGGCGTGGGGATCGACGGCACGAAACGCCCCGTGATCGTCGGCATCGACGCGTGGCGCAGCCGGCGGCGGGGGCACGTCGTCGAGCGCCGCCGCCGGACCCGGGGCGACCGCCTCGTCCGTGCGCATCGTCCGAATCTACCAGTGCGCCGAAGATCGCGCCGCGATCCCCCGCATCAGTCGAGCGGCACGGTGCGCTCGCGGACCGTGCCGTCGGGGTAGATGTCGCGGATGATCACGCGCTCGGTCACCCGCGGCGCCCGCAGTGGCGGCGCCGCGGCGGCGCGCAGGGGCGCCGTGGCCATGGTCCGCGTGGCCACGCGGGGCAGCGCCGGCGCCCGTGTGCCGTCCACGCGGTACACCGCCGGTCGGGTGAGCGGACGCTCGTGCGTCGCGGGCTCTACCGCGTCGCCGATGAACCAGCCCGCGACGCCGCCGGCGAGCGCCCCGATGGCCGTGCCCGCCCACTTGTTGCCGTTGTGGCGGCCGATGGCGTAGCCACCCCCGGCGCCCACCGCCGAGCCGATGACCGCCCCCGTACCGCCGCCGGTGCCGAGAGAGCGGCACCCGGGTGCCAGGAGCACTGCCAGGAGAGCCGCGCCGAGGATCCGCGTCGTTGCGTTCATGGTCTCCTCCAGGGGCGCCGCACGTGCGGGCCGCGCCTCGTCGGCCGCACGTGCGGTGCCATGCGCCGGGCGTGCCGGGCGATCTCCGAGCAGCCTCACCGGGCGTCCCCGCCCGGGGACAGCGCGGATGCCACACGAGGACGGACGGAGTGCTGAAGCCACGGCGCGCGCAGGCCGATGAGAAGCATGAGCCGTGCGCTCCCGCTCGCACGGCCTTCCCTGCTCCACCATGAACACAGTCATCCGCGTCCGCGACCTCCACAAGACCTTCCGGCCATCGGCGTTCGGCCGGCCGGTGCAGGCGCTGCGCGGGGTATCGTTCGACGTCACCGAGGGCGAGTGCTTAGGCTATCTCGGCCCCAACGGCGCTGGCAAGACGACGACCATGAAGGTGCTGACGGGCCTCATGACGCCGACGTCCGGTGACGCCCTGCTGCTCGGCGTCGCCCCCAGCGACGCCTCGGCGCGCGCGGGCCTCGGCTACCTGCCCGAGAATCCCTACTTCTACGAGCACCTGACGCCGCTCGAGGCGCTCGACTTCTACGGCGCGTTGTCCGGTGTCTCCGCGGCGACGGTGCGCGAGCGCGCCCCCCGCCTGCTCGAGCGCGTGCGCCTCGCGGACGCCGCCACGCGCCGCATCCGGGGCTTCTCGAAGGGCATGCGCCAGCGCTTCGGACTCGCTGCGGCACTCATCCACGAGCCCGCGCTGCTCATGCTCGACGAGCCACTCTCGGGCCTCGATCCTGCCGGGCGCCGGCTCGTCAAGGAGATCATCCTGGAGGAGCGCGCCGCCGGCCGCACAGTGTTCCTCTGCTCGCACGTCCTGGCCGACGTCCAGGAACTCTGCGACCGTGTGGTCATCGTGCACGAGGGCCAGATCGCGCGCGAGGGCACCATCCAGTACCTGCTGGAGTCCGGCCCGCGGTCGTTCGAGCTCGTGGCCTCGCACGTGCCCGACGAGGTGAAGGCTCGCATCCGCGAGGCGGCGCGCCTCTACCGCGAGGCCGGCGACACGGTCACCGCGCACATCGGCGGGGCGGAGGCCGCCCCCGAGCTCGCCGCGGCGGTGCACGCCGCCGGAGGCCGCGTGCTGTCGCTGCGCCCCGAACGCGAGAACCTCGAAGCCTGGTTCGTGCGCGTGATCCAGCGCGAGACCGAGCGCGGAGGCGACGCATGAACCGCCGCGCCACGGCCATCGCCCTCGCCACGTTCCGTGAGGCCGTGCGCGACAAGCTGCTGCTCCTCGTCGTCGTGTTCGGCGTCGGCATGGTGCTCTTCTCGCGCGTGCTCGGATGGCTGTCCGTCGAGGACGAGCTCAAGATGGTGCAGGACTTCTCGCTCTCCGGGATGAGCCTCCTGGCGCTGTTCCTGGCCATGCTGGTGGGCGCCGGGAGCCTCGCTCGCGAGGTCGAGCGCCACACCGTGTACACGGTCCTGACACGCACGGCGACGCGCACGGAGTTCATCCTCGGCAAGTTCGTCGGGCTCGTCTGGGTGTTCTGGCTGTGCCTGCTCGGCGCCGGCGCCGTCCTGGCGCTCTGGGTGCTGACGTGGGGCGGCAGCATCGGCGCGCCGCTGGTCGCTGCGATGATCGGGCTGCTGCTCGAGACCGTCGTGCTGACGGCCGTCGCGCTGTTCCTGGGGGCGCTGTCCGCTCCGGCCATCGCCTCGGTCGGCACGTTCGCGTTCTATCTCGTCGGCCACGGCACGGAAGCGCTGCGAGAGCTGACGGCCCAGGGCCGCAGCCCCGACTTCGCCGCGGTCTACTCCGTGCTGTACCGCGTGCTCCCGAACCTCGAGAACGTCAACTTCATCAACGCCACGACGTCCGGCCGGCCGGTGGACTGGGAGAGCCTCGGTCTCGGGGCCCTCTACGTCCTGCTCTGGACGGCGGCGCTGCTCGCGGGAGCGGTGGTGATGTTCCGCCGGCGGCAATTCTGATGGTGACGCCGTGATGGTGACGCCGTGATGGTGGCGCGCTGATGGCCGATCCGAGGCTCCTGGTGATGGTCGGAGCGGTCGCGGCAGCGGCGGTCCTGCAGGGCGGACTGGGCGAAGCGAACGCCGCGCGGCGCCGCAACGACTTCCGCTACACGCCCGACCGCGAGGTGGCGCGCGTGCTGTCGTTCGGCCACCGCTCGAGCCTGGCCGACGCGCTGTGGCTGCGCGCGCTCCCCGACTTCGCGCGGGAGTTCGACGACCGCGCGCTCAAGGAGCGCTGGCTTAACGGCGTATTCGACGTGGTCACCGATCTCGACCCGACCTTCTACACGGCGTACTCCTACGGCTCGACGTACCTGGCGCTGATCAACAAGCAGGCGGACAGCGCCATCGCGCTGCTCGAACGCGGCATCGCGCGGTACCAGGCGATGGAGGCCGAGGACGGCCGTCGGTACGCGGCGGGAACGCGCCTGCGCATCGATCTCGCGATGGCCTACTGGATGCACAAGCGGGATCGCGCCGCGACCATCCGCCATCTCGAGATCGCGGTGGAGCGTCCGGACTGCGACTTCCTGACACGCAACATGCTCGTCGGGCTCAAACTCGAGGACCGCGACGATCTCATCGCGCTCTCGTACTCGGCACAGCTCCTCGACCACCAGAATCCGCAGGTTCGCGCGAAGGCGGCCGAAGATCTCGAGTACACGAAGCTGCGCATCGCGCGACGCGTGCAGCGCGAGTTCGCCGCGGAGCAGGGCCGCGACGCGGCATCGCTGGACGAGCTGCGCGCCGGCTGCGGACTCGAACCCGAGCTGGCGGCGATGGTGTTCGAGACCGTCGAGATGAGCGCGGACGGCAAGCTCACGTCGTGGCGCCACGACGAGCTGCGGGTGCAGTCCACGATGCGTTCGATGGAGGTGGCGGCGCAGATCTACCGCCGCGACAACGGCCGGTGGCCGACCATCGACTGGTTCTTCGAGGGCGCCGGCAACAGCCTACTCGTGCTGCGCCGCCTGGACATCCCGCAGGGCAAGCGCTTCGTCATCGACGACGAGGGCCGCGTTTCCGTCGTGGAGGACGAGTGAGGCGCGCCGGCGCCGGTGACTCATTGCGGAGCCGAGTCGCGGAGGAGACGCAACGCAGCCCTGGACCGTCGTAGCTGGCCGAATGGAGCCGTTGTTCCCGGACGGGTCCTATGTGCCGGAGGGGATCTCGCGGCTCTGCTGGACGAGGGTCGAGTAGCTCGTCGCGACGAGGTCGCGCTCCTCGATGCCGAAGTCGTGGCGCAGGCGCGCGACGTCGAGCAGGGCGGCGCACTCGTCGTAGGCGGCGTGGTCGTGGGCCCCGCCGTCGGAGGGGCCGTCGGCATCCCCGGCGGCGGCCGGCAGCACGGCCTCGAACTCCAGGAAGTCTCCCAGAGTCTCGACGCGGTCGAGGTGGATGCGAACACGGCCCTGCCACAGGAAGATGCGCCGCCACTTGCGGACGACGACCTTGACGCCCCACTGCTTGCTCATCAGGAACCGCATCCCTGCGGGGTCTTCCACGGGCGTCAGGCGGTACTGACTCTTGCGCGCCTCGGCCCCGTCCGGCCTCGAATAGCCGATCAGCCAGTGCTTTCCGGTGGATGACTCCCTCAACTTCAGCCGATAACGGCCGAGGGAGAAGTACGTGTCCTCCTGCTCTTCCTCGCCCTGGTCCTCGGCGCCGAGCGCGCGCGCGACGGCGATCGCCGCGTCGCGGTCGTCGATTCGCGCCTTCAGCTCGACGTTGGCGCGCAGCGGCTCGCGTGAGAGGTTCATCACCCGCGATTATAGGGTGGGCCACGCCTGATGCGCACGCTGACGCTGATCGCGATCCTGGCGTTGACGCTGCTCACGCGCGCGCCGTGGATGCTGGGCGACGTGTCGGGCGAGGAGCGCGCGCACGCCGGGGCCGCGCATCAGTTCGTGATCCGGCGCGAGCAGGCGCCGCCGCCTCTGCGGCTCGATCCCCCGGCCGCCTCGCACCTCGGCAGCCCCGTGCTGTGGTCGCTGCGCGCGCCGGCGCCCGAGTACGACGACCGCGGTCCGCCCGACCAGCTGGGCTGGATCGCGCTGCGCGACACGTCGCTGCCGACGGGTGAGTTCGTGGCGCCGTGGATCGTGAGCGCTCTGATGCGCCTGCCGTTCGTGCTGCTCCACCTGGTCGCCGTCTACCTGCTGTTCCGCCTAGCGGAGCGCTTCTACGGGTGCGCGGCGGGCGCCGTGGCGGCCGGCATCGTGGCCACCGCCGCCGCCCCCGCGCTCGCGGGCGCCACGGCGACGCCGACGGCGCTGGCGCTCCCGGCCACGGTGCTCCTTCTCGTCGCGCTCGACGACTTCGTGCGCGCGGCGGGCTACGACGGGAGGCCGCCGCCGTCGCTGTTGCGCGGGCGCACGCTGGCGCTCGGCGGCGCAGCGGGGCTCTGCGCGGGCGTCTCCTACGCGCTCCTGCCGGTCGTCGGCGCGGGAGTCGTCTGGCTCGCGGGCCGGCGCGGCGCGCTCGAGCGGCGGGAAGAGCGCTGTCAACCGCCATCGATCGTGCGACGCGTCATCGGGTGCGCGGTGGCGGCCGTCGTCGTGTGGGGGCTGTACGCGGGAGATGTGGCCCGTCTGGACGTCGCCGACATGACGCTTCCGGCCCCTCTGTGGTGGGCCGGGGCGCTCGACGCCGTGCGCGACGCGGTGGCGGTGTCCTTCGCCGAGCGCCTGGCCGCGCCGTGGTCCGTCGGCGGCCCCACGCTGGTCGCGGTGGGCGCGCTCGGGCTGTTCGCCTGGCCCAGCCTGCGCCGGGACCGCGCCGACACGCCGTCGCTGCTGCTGACGATCGGCCTCTCCGCCGTCGCCGCAGCCCTCCTGGTCGCGCCGCGCCACGTTCCCGTGGCGCTGGCCGCCGCGCTCCCGCCCTTCGCGATACTCGCGGGCGCCTGGTTCGTGCGCCTCGCGCGCCACGCGCGCGTGGTCGGCGCTGCGGCGGCCGTGCTCCTGCTCGCCGGACTCGCCCTCGGATGGACGACGGTGGCCCCCTGGGCGCCCCCGCCGGTCCCAACGGCCGCCGCGGCGCAGCCCCGCATGACGCAGGACGAGGACTGGCTGTTGGACCGTTTCATCGCCACGCGCTCACCCGGCCGCGTGGTCACGGTACTCGGCCGCGGGCCGCTGCTGCGGGCCACGGCGGGCTCCGTGATCGAAGAGGTGCATGCCCGCGACACACGCATCGCCGCCACCTGGCGACGGATCGCGAACGGCGACGACGTGGTGCTGGTGATCGGCGACTTCGGGGCGGGCGCCGGGATCATTCCCCGCGAGGAAGTGCGACCGCCCGACGCGCGGTTCCTGCGCATCAGAGTCTACGGTCGGCGCTGACCAGCTCCCCCCGCCGTCGACGGCGCCGGACTGCGCCACCACCACGAGAGTCGCCTCGAGCCTGTTAGTTGCGCTCGAGCCTATTAGTTGCGGCCGTCCCTGTTGCTATCGGCCGCCGGTTCCGAGGCCTCCGCCCGTGTCGCCGGCGCCGCGGCCCGGGCCGGTGCCCGGCTCCTCGCCGCCGCCGAACTCGCCCGGTACCGGGGGCGCTTCGCCGAAGCCTCCGCGCAGGCGCGCGGCGGCGATGGCATCGGCACCCACCGTGGGCCCGGCGAACACGACGGCGTGGCGCACGAGTCCGCCCGTCACCAGCCCGAATCCGCCGAGTCCGGCCTCGGGCTCGAGGAAGGCCGCCACCTCGCCCGAGGTGCCGGAGTTGGCCGCGCGACCGGCAAGCCGCAACGCCGCCACGATCTCACCGCGCGCGGGGGACTCCCCCACCAGCCGCGGACGCGCCAGTGCCTCGAGCACGTACGAGCGCAGGACGCGCGTGCGCAGCGCGGCCAGCGTCTCGTGGTCGGAGAAGACCTCGACGCCGAGCAGATCGCCGCCCACGGCGACGGCGAAGCCCACCACCCGATCGCGATCGAGCCGCGGCAGGAGCGCGCGCACGTAGCTGTCGGCACGTGAGAAGAGCTGATCGTTGTCGAAGATGCTCGCCAGGCTGCCGTCGCCGCCGGCGGCGCCGAGCAGCGGCAGACTGGTGGCCACGGTGCGGTCGAGGGCGGCCTGTCCCGCACCGGCGGCCAGCAGCGCGCGCACGCGATGCAGCGCGAGACCGTCGCTGCGCGTGAACGTGCGGCGTGCGGTGCGCCGGCTGTAGCCCGTGCCGAACGCGCGCACCGAGCGCGTCTGCCCGGGTTCGAGCAGAAGATCCTCGGCGGCGACGAGGTCGCGACGGCCGCCCTGGAAGACGTCGCCCGCCAGGACGAGCACCGAACGTCCCCGGCGGTCGCGATTCTCGATCACGAGCGAGCCGTCGCCCTCGCGCACGCGCAGCGCCTTGACGGCGAGCGCGTCATCGACGGTCAGCGGCGCGGCGCGGCCCGACGTCGCGACGCCGCCGTCACCCCGCACGATCGGCCAGATCTGCACCTGCTGGTACGGCGCGTACGGCCCCTCGTCCACCTGCAACGACCCGAGGTAGCGCCCGAGGGGCGTGACGGGCGCGTCGTCGCGCGTCGGACGCTCCGGCGCCGCGGACGCCGTCGCCTGAATCCGCCGCAGTTCCTCGCGGAGTTCGAGTTCGCGGCGCTCGCGATGGAAGCTGTCGTACGCGGGGAACGCGTCCTGCACGATGCGGTCGCGCCCGTGTTCCTCCCAGACGTCGGCGTGCTCCTGCCACGTGCCGGGTGCGGCCGGCGTCTCTCCGGGAGTGCCCACCGTGTCCTCTGCCGGAGTCACCACCGCGCTCCAGTCGCCGAGCCGCGGGACGCGCAGAGAAAGCGGCTGCGCGACGCGTTCGGACGTGCCCGCATCCGCCACGGCCCCAGCACGCGTCACAGCACCGGGCGTGGCTGCCGCGCGCAGCTCCTCGATGCGGGCCTCGAGCCGCGCGAGGTCGCCGCTCTCGCCGGGCCGCAGCGCCAGTGACACGGCCGCGCCGGCCGCCACGAGCACGATCGCGGCAGCGGCGGCACGCGCCAGAAGCAGGCGCCCGCTCGCGGGCCGCGGTGCCTCTGAGGCGGCGACGGCACCGGCCGCGGCCGTCTCCGCGCGCTCCACGCCCGCGCGTCCCGAGTCCACGCGTTCCAGTTCCGCGCGTTCCAGCCGTGACAGCACACGCACGCGGAACGCGTGCGTCGTGGCGTAGCGGGTCTCCGCCGCGTCCCAGCGCCGCAGGACGGCGCCCACCGCGCGCAGGCGCTGCAACTCCGCGGCGCAGGACGGACAGGCCTGGGCGTGCGCACCCACGGCGGCGTGTTCGCGCGCAGGCAGTTCCCCGTCGAGGAACGCCGACAGCTCGGGCTCGAAGTGCTCGCAGGGCCTCACGACGTGGCCTCCCGCGCGACGGAGGCACGCAGCCGTTCCGCCAGCTTCTTGCGGCCACGGTGGATCCAGGTCTTCACCTCACCGAGGTTGGCGTCCATGACGGCAGCTATCTCCTGGTAGGAGAGGCCCTCGAACTCTCGCAGCGAGACAGCGCGCATCAGGTTCTCCGGAAGCTCGGCGACGACGCGCCGGACGAGCAGTCGATCCTCGCGCGCCTCGGCGCGCCGCAGTGGATCGTCGCCCGGGGGGCCGGCGACCAACTCGTCCAGGACGAAGGCATCTGCGGTGACCTCGCCGCGCGCAGCGCGCCTCCGCGTGACCCGCAGGCGGTCGCGGCAGAGGTTGCCGAGCACGGTGTAGAAATAGGTGCTGAACTTGGCCGTCGGCTCGTACCGCCCGGCGGCCCGGTAGAGGCGCACGAAGGTCTCCTGGGCGGCGTCCTCGGCCGCCTGGTAGTCCCCGAACACCCGGTAGGCATAGCGCTTGGCCGCACCTTCCCACCGCTCCATGAGCAGTCGGAACGCGTCCAGGTCGCCCTGGGCGACCTGTCCCATCAGGCTCTCGTCACTGTGCTGCACCGGGTTTCGGTTCCTCCCTGCGCGCAAGTATGAACGCCCCTCGGCGGGTGAGAGTTACACGGCATGCGACATGCTAGCCTGACGGGCATGCGCGTGCTCATCGTGGACGACGAGAAGGACATCCGGGAAACGCTGGACATGGTCCTCTCCTACCAAGGCTACTACACGACGCTCGCAGCGGGCGCGTCGGAGGCCATCGCCGCCCTCGAAGCGGGGCCGCTGCCCGAGGTCTGCATCCTCGACGTCAAGATGCCGGGCCGCGACGGGCTCGACCTGTTGGCCGAGATCCGCGACCGCTGGCCGCCGGTGGCGGTGGTCATGGTCTCCGGACACGGCGACGCCCAGATGGGCTTCGAGGCGGCGCGCCGCGGCGCGTACGAGTTCATCGAGAAACCCATCGGCGAGGAGCGCGTCCTGCTGACCGTGCGCAACGCCGCACTGCGCGTCTAGCTGCAGCAGGAGAACACCGCGCTCAAGCGCAAGGTGGCCAGCCGCTGGGAGATCCTCGGCGAGAGCGCGCGCGTGCAGGCCGTACAGAAGATGATCGCCCGCGTCGCACCGACGCAGGCGCGCGTCCTCATCACGGGCGAGAACGGCACCGGCAAGGAGCTCGTGGCGCGCAACCTCCACGAGCGCAGCTCGCGCTGGAAGGAGGCGTTCGTCGAGGTCAACTGCGCCGCGATCCCGCGCGAGTTGATCGAGAGCGAGCTCTTCGGCCACGAGAAGGGCGCGTTCACCGGCGCGGCCACGGCGCGCAAGGGGCGCTTCGAGGCCGCCCACGGAGGCACGCTGTTCCTCGACGAGATCGGCGACATGGACCCCTCGGCGCAGGCCAAGGTGCTGCGTGCGCTCGAGACGGGCGACGTCACACCGGTCGGGGCCGAGCGCTCGCGCACGGTCGATGTGCGGGTGATCGCCGCCACGAACAAGGACCTCGCCGCCGAGGTCGAGGAAGGCAACTTCCGCGAGGACCTGCTCTACCGCCTGAACGTCGTCGAGATCCACCTGTCCCCACTGCACCGACGTCGCGAGGACGTGCCGCTGCTCGCCCGCCACTTCCTCGCCCAGGCCTGCGCCAAGAACGACATGAAGCCGCGGCGGCTGCACGAGGAGTGCGAGGCCTGGCTCTCCGGGCAGACGTACCCCGGCAACGTGCGACAACTGCGCAACCTCATGGAGCGCGTCGCGATCCTGGCCGATGGGGATCCCATCGCGGCGTCCGAAGCCGAGCGACTCATGCGACCGCGGCACGGCACGGCCGGCGGCGACCCGTTCGCCACCTGCCAAACGTTCAACGAGTTCAAGGACACGTCGGAGAGGATGTTCCTGGAGCAGAAGCTCATCGAGAACAACTGGAACATCAAACGCACCGCGGAGCGGCTCGGGATGATGCGCTCCAACCTCTACAAGAAGATCGAGAAGCACCGCCTCAAGTGACGCCCACGCCCACGCCGGCCGCCCCGCCCTCCGCGGCACTCTCCGCGCGCCTCGGCGGCGTGCTTCTCGGCGCCGCGCTCCTCGGCGCGGTCGCGGTGTTCGCCGCCGCCTGCGCGGGAACGGGCGGGAGCGGCGCGCCCACCGCGACGGAGTACGCGGACTACGAGCTGGACGACGGCTCGGCGGCCGACCGCCTGCTCGCCGTCGGCGACTTCGAGGCCGCCGCGCGCCTCTACCAGGACGCCATCGAGGCCGGCGACGACTCCGCCGTGCTGCGCGAGAAGTTCGCGAACGCCCGCCGCCGCGCAGCACAGATGCGCGCGGCGAAGGCCCTGGACGCCGCGGCCCGCGGCAACGCGGACGCCGCCGCGCGCCACCTCGCAGCCGCGGAGACCTACGCCCCCGGCGCCTCCCTCGTGCGCCGCACGCGCGCGCAGCTCGGCGACCTGCTCAGCGCCGCCGTGCGCGCGCGGGAACTGGTGGCCCAGGCCGACGTGCTCATGGAGCGCGAGCCCGAACGCGCCCGGGACCTCCTCGCCGAGGCCCGGAGTCTGGACCCGCGCAACGCGCAGATCGTCACGGCATTGCGCGAAGCCACGCTGCGAACCGCGGCGGCGCGTGCCGCCGCGCGGGCCGAGAAGGCGTGGGCGGACGGACTGCGCACGGTCGCGCTGCGCGAGCTCGAGACCGCGCGGTTCGCCGGACGGCCGGTCGGGCGCGCGCTCGCCGTGCGCGCACTCATCGAGGACGACCTCCTGCGCGAGACGCTCGACGGCGACCTCGACACGCTGCGCCGGGCGCGCGTCATCTCGATCGAGTCATCGCTGTCGTCGTCGGCCGTGCGCACGATCCGCGACCGCCTCGTCGCCGCTCTCACGGCCGAGGCCGGGCGGCTGCTCGAAGCGAACCGGCCCGCCGTCGCTGCGCTGCTCGAGACCGAGTGTCTGCGGCTCGGCGTGGCGATCGCGACGCCCGCCGTGGATGCCGTGACGAAACGCGCCCAGATCCACATCGCGATCGCGGCGTTCGACGACGCCACCGG
>JAJRVY010000223.1 GCA_024277065.1 Planctomycetota bacterium | reverse complement strand
GGGAGGGTGCGAAGCTCCGCGGCTTGCCGCGGGAGCAGCCTCCTCTGGAGGCTGTGTTCGCTGAGCACGCGAGTCGTGGACGTAGTCCGCGGCGAGGGAGGCAACGCCGCCCCGCGTCGTCGCAGCCGACCGAATCCAGAAATCATTCCTGCGCGGGCCCTTATCGTGTTCGGTTGGAGATTCCCGCATGCGCACCCGCCTCATCCCTTCGCTTCTCGTCAGCGCCGCAGCGGCGTGCTGCGCCCTGCCCTCCCCCGCGTGGGCCCAAGAGGACACGCCGCAGGACGCGCCGCAGGATGCACCACAGGCCGGAGCCACCGACGCGGCCCGCGCCGACAGGCTCCTGATGCAGCTCGATCGCCTCTACCCGCGCGCGCTCGAGGCCCCGGCCCCCGTGAACACGGCGCTAGTCGGCGATCCCAAGATGCTGGCGAAGGAGCGCGGTCGCTACCAGCGCGAGATGAAGGTGTGGCTGTCCTTGCTCGACCGCATCCCCGAGCTGTCGCTGGACTACCGCGAGGCCGCCGGTGAGGCCGCCATCCCGAAGGCCTGGTACTACGCGGGCTTCGCGCGCGTTCGGCGAGCCGAGAAGACGGGCGCCGAGCACGGGCGGGAACTGCTCTCGAGCGGTACCGAGGAGTTGCGCACCTATCTGGACCGCGCCCCGCGGGACGCCGCGTTCCGCACCGACGCCGGACGCCTGCTCGCCCACGCCGAGCTGCGTCTCGCCGGCGGCGACGCCGACGCCATCGCCGCCGTCGCGCCCCATGCCGACGTCGCCGTCCGGGCGCTCCTGGCCGCGGGCCGTGCCGACGAGGCCGGCGCGCTGGCGTACACGATGATGAAGAGCCTCATCTTCGCCGAGCGCGAGGCGCAGGCCGCGGCCCTCGCCACGGGCTGGGACGCGGGCGCCGCCGACTTCGGCCGCTCCACGGACGGCGTCCGCGCGCTCGTGCGACGTGCCCGCATCCGCGTCGGCGAGCGCCTCCCAGCGCTGCCGGACGTGGCGTCGTACACCGCTGCGCCGATGCCCTGGGACGCCGTGAAGGGCAAGCCCTACGTCCTGCACTTCTTCAGTACGACCGTCAGCTCCACCGTGCGCGAGGTCGAGACCATCCTCGTTCCCCTGCGCGACCGCTTTCGCGCCAAGGGGCTGCGGCTGCTGGGCTGCTCCATGGATCGCGCGATGAGCGACGAGGAGATCGAGCGCACGCGGGCGAACTGGAAGGAGTGGGGCAAGCAGGAGACCCTCCACGACGGTCGCCTCGTGTCGGTGCGCGAGTGGGCGGAGCTGCGCGGCGTGGACTGGCCGTGGTACTGGGACGGGAAGTGGACGCGGAACGTGCTCGTCCGCGAGCTCGGCATCGAGGTCAACGCGCCGTTCGCGATCCTCGTCGATGGAGGGGGCGTCATCCGCTGGCGCGGCCAGCCGTTCGAGGGGCTGGCGGAGGCCGTCGCGGCGCTCCTGGAGTAGTCCGGGCGGGTCGCCCGAGCGTGTGATCCGGCCGCCCGCCCGGGCCGGGGCCACGTGTCATCGGGCGGCGCGGACGGTACGCTGCGACGCTCACGCCACTCCCCGGGGGCCCGCGCCATGTCCAGACTCCATCTCATCCGCACCGCCACGAGCCTCGCGCTGGCGGTCGCCGTCGCGACCACCGGCGCCCTGTCCGCCCGGGCGGCGGAGGGCGAACTGCCCGACGTTCCCTACACCAAGCGCGTGCTCGGCAACGGCCTGACCGTGATCGTGCACGAGGATCACAAGGCGCCGATCGTCGCCCTGAGCATCTGGTATCACGTCGGATCGAAGAACGAGAAGCCCGGGCGCACCGGCTTCGCGCACCTCTTCGAACACCTGATGTTCAACGGCAGCGAGAACGCGAACGACGACTGGTTCCGGGCGACGGCCGCCATCGGCGCCACCGGCGTCAACGGCACGACCGACAACGATCGCACGAACTACTTCGAGACCGTCCCCAAGGGCGCCCTCGATCGCATGCTGTGGCTCCTCGACGTCTTCAGTGGGTAGGAGCCTGACATCCCCGCGCCAGTCGCGCGCACCAGGATCCTGGATGCAATGCCCGGCTCAATCTGCCGGTTGTCGCGCCCCACATCTGACCGGGCTCGCGAGCCTGGAAGCCCCTTGGAGATCGAGGTTCGGGACCCGTGGCCCCTGTCCGCGGAGCCTGGTCGTAAGTGGCGCGTCAGAAGCGCCGAATTGAGCCAGGCACCTGGATGTCGGAGCCTGGTCGTAAGTGGCGCGTCAGAAGCGCCGAATTGAGCCAGGCACCTGGATGTCGAAGAACGCGTCTCCATCGACCGCCTCGCCCCGGCGCAGTTGATCGAGGCCCATCTCGATCTCGGCCCTCAGAGCGTGAGCAGGAATCCCACGCGGCGCCGAGCACGCGGTTTGCGCGTGTGTGTCGCAGGACGAGCGTCTCGCGGCGACGGGCACCGCGCGCAGGCCAACCGCCTCCGAGCGACGAGCGCAAACCACGCGCCAGCAAACTGTTACGCCCGGAGGGCGCGCTGCGGCGTTGGCGCTCCTCCATGACTCGCTCCATTGAGTCGGGTTCGTCGCGCCGCCTTGCAGCGAACCCGCCGGACGCAATCG
>JAJRVY010000222.1 GCA_024277065.1 Planctomycetota bacterium | reverse complement strand
GCGTTTCGGGAGTCGCTCGCGCGCTACCGCGCCGGGGGCGTGCGCGTCGAAGCCGAGGAATGGGCGTCGGCGCTCACGAAGGAACTGCTCGCCGTGGTCGCGGGACCGGCCCAGGGGCGCGCCGACCGCTACCGGGCGTTCTACGCCACGTTCGGGGGGCCGCAGGGACTCCCGGGGCTCCCCGCGCCGGCCGAGCGATGAGCGCTGTGATCCAACCGTGGGGCGACGCGGCGATCGAGATGGCGAGGGCCTCGGAGGCCCGCCCCGGACGCCGCGGAGCGCCGCGTTATTCCACGCACGGAGCCCGCACAGACGCTAGGTTCCCGGGATTCCACCCTGGGAGGTCACCGGCCGGATGGATCCGTTCGTCGATGCGCTGACCGAGATGCTGGAGGAAGACATGAGCGAGTGGTTGCTTGGCGTGATGGGTGTCGGCGTGCTGGCGCTGGTCTTCAGCTTCGTGCTGCATGCCAAGGTCGCGCGCATGGACCCGGGCAGCGAGCGCATGCAGAAGATCGCCAAGGACATCCAGGACGGCGCGATGGCGTTCATGCGGACGGAGTACACGATCCTGGCCGGATTCGCGGCGGTGATGGCGATCGTGCTCTTCGTGTTCCTGGACAAGAGCGCCACGCCCGACGTCAACGAGGGCCTCGTCACCGCGGTCTGCTTCCTCGTCGGCTGCGCGTGCTCGGGTCTTGCCGGCTTCCTCGGCATGCGCACGGCCACGACGGCCAACGTCCGCACGACGCAGGCCGCGGCCACCGACGGCCTCGGTGCCGCGCTGCGCGCCGCGTTCTCGTCGGGCGCGGTGATGGGCTTCATGGTCGTCGGCTTCGGCGTCATCGGCATCACGGCGCTCTACCTCTGGCGCGGCGGCGATCCGAACACGATCTTCGGCTTCTCCCTCGGCGCGTCGTCGATCGCGCTGTTCGCCCGCGTGGGCGGCGGCATCTACACGAAGGCCGCCGACGTCGGTGCCGACCTGGTGGGCAAGGTCGAGGCGGGCATCCCCGAGGACGATCCGCGCAACCCCGCCGTGATCGCCGACAACGTCGGTGACAACGTCGGCGACGTCGCGGGCATGGGCGCCGACCTCTTCGAGAGCTACGTCGGCGCGACGCTCGCCACCATGGCCCTCGGCTGGGTCACGATCGAGGCGGCAACGGGCCCGGGTCTCGAGGCCATCAAGGGCCTCGCGCTCGGCAAGGACACGCTGATCGTGTTCCCGCTGGCGCTCTGCGCGCTCGGCATCCTGGCCTCGATGATCGGCTTCTTCACCGTCAAGACCGACAACGAGCGCAAGATCATCAGCGCCCTCTTCCGCGGCCTGACGATCGCCTCGGTGCTCTTCGCCGGAGGCGCCCTCGCGCTGACCTTCATGCTCGGGCTGTTCGACAAGTCCGTCACCGCGGCGCTCGCGGGACCCGACGGGTTCGACGGCCCCGGAGGCGTCCTCTGGGCGATCCTCGCCGGGCTCGTCATGGGCGTGGCCGTGGGCCGCGTCACCGAGTACTACACGTCGGAGCAGAAGCCACATGCCAGGGCCATCGCGGCGCAGTCCGAGACCGGCGCGGCCACGAACATCATCCACGGGCTCGCGGTCGGAATGCAGTCGTGCGCCTGGCCGACGCTCCTGATCGTCGGCGCGATCTGGGTGGCGTTCTTCACGGCCGGCATCTACGGCATCGCGATCGCCGCCGTCGGCATGCTCTCGACGCTCGGGATCTCTCTGGCCGTGGACGCCTACGGCCCCGTGGCCGACAACGCGGGCGGCATCGCCGAGATGGCCCAGCTCCCGCCGGAGGTGCGCCAGAAGACCGACGCGCTGGACGCCGCGGGCAACACGACGGCGGCCATCGGCAAAGGCTTCGCCATCGGCTCGGCGGCGCTGACGGCGCTCGCGCTGTTCACGACCTTCAAGCAGCAGGCGGCGGCCAGCATCGACGACTTCGTACTCGATATCGGCGACGTCAACGTGACAATGGGCATCCTGCTCGGCTGCATGCTGCCGTTCCTGTTCTCGTCCTTCGCCATGACCGCGGTCGGCAAGGCCGCCGGCGCGATGGTCGAGGAGGTGCGGCGTCAGTTCCGCGAGGTCAAGGGCATCATGGACGGCACGGGTGAGCCGGACTTCGAGCGCTGCGTGTCGATCGCCACGAAGGGCGCGCTGCAGCAGATGGTGATGCCGGGGCTCCTGGCCATCGCGGCGCCCATCATCACGGGCTTCGTGCTCGGTCCGGAGGGCCTCGGTGGTCTGCTCGCGGGCGCTGTCAGTTCCGGCGTCATGATGGCCATCTTCCAGTCCAACTCGGGCGGCGCGTGGGACAACGCGAAGAAGTACATCGAAGGTGGCGCGCACGGCGGCAAGGGCTCGGACGCCCACAAGGCAGCCGTCACGGGCGACACCGTCGGCGATCCGTTCAAGGACACGGCAGGCCCCTCCATCAACATCCTCATCAAGCTGATGAGCGTGGTGGCGGTCATCTTCCTGCCGCTGTTCCTACCTGCGGTGAGCTGAGACCGGAGAGATCGACTTGGCGGCGGAGATCGAGACGAACGGATCGGAGCAGACCGCAGGCTCCGGGGCGACGACGAACGAGGAGCGCTGGGACAGCGCGGAGCTCGCGCGCCGCATCGCCGGCTTCGCCGACGACAAACTGGCCCGCGACATCGTGCTCCTGAACGTGCGCGACGCGCTCCAGGTCACCGACTGGTTCGTGATCGTGTCCGGCCGCAACCGGCGGCATCTCGCGGTCATCGCCGAGACCGTCGCGAAGGAGCTGAAGCTGCACGGCGTCCACCGCCTCGCGGGGACCCCGTTCAAGGACGACAACTGGGTCGTGCTCGACTTCGGCGCGGTGGTGCTGCACGTGTTCAGCCCGGTCGCCCGCGAGTTCTACGACCTCGAGAACCTCTGGGGCGACTGCGAGCGCGCCGAGTTCAGCACGGCGCCGCAGGCAGAGTCCTCGGACGACGCGGCACCGGACGCTGCGCCGGACGCGACCGGCGACGCGGACTACGCGTAGCGCCCCGCGTCAGCCCTGAGTTGGCCCCGGGTCGATACCGCGTCGGCCCCGGGGTCCGGTCCTGCGTCAGCCCTGGTCGCGGCCGTCGGAGGCGACGACGGGGAACGTGACCTCGTCCACGGACGGGTCGAGCCCCAGCATGCGCATCACGTTGGCCTCCGTCGAGTCCGACGGCAGGTGCTCGATGCGCATGGGCTTTTTCTGCGCCGCCGCGTCCGCCTGCGGCAGACGGTGGTAGCGATACGCCTTGCCCCACTGGTCGATGAAGCCGAGCTCGTTGTAGTCGAGATCGTAGACGTACTTCCACTGGTAGACCGGGCCGCCGGCCTCGGTGACGTCGTAGACCTTCAGGAACCCGACCTGGCCCTGATAGGCGGAGTTCACGACGTGGTACGAGCGCAGGGAGCGGCGCATGAGATCGCCCTCCTTCACGTCGGACCAGTTCGTGCGCGTCGTCGATGACGACTGGCACGCGGGCGCCACCAGCGCGGCGGCGGCAAGAACGGCCAGGATGGTCAGACTACGCATGGAATCCTCCCTCGGAGCAAGGGCACGATCCTAGCGGCGCGCGCGAGCACGCGTCCAGCGAATCGGCGCTCCGGCGAGAACCATCCACCTCGGGTCGCCGCCACGGGGAGCACCGGGGGGCGACGGTGAGGCCGGGTAGCATGGCGCTCCCCATGGACGTCCTCGAGATCCTCGGACCCGGCGGCCCGATCGCCGCGCGGCTGTCGCACTATGAGGTGCGCCCCGAGCAGAGCGAGCTGGCGGCGGCGGTGGACGATGTCATGCGACGTGGCGGACGCCTCATGGCGGAGGCCGGTACGGGGGTCGGCAAGAGCTTCGCGTACCTGGTGCCGGCCATCGCCGCGGCGGCCGAGCGCCGCGAGCGCGTGGTCATCGCGACGCACACGATCGCACTCCAGGAGCAGCTCCTCGGAAAGGACGTGCCGTTTCTCTCGGGCATCCTGCCGGCGGAGTTCAGCGTCGTGCTCGCCAAGGGGCGGGGCAACTTCCTGTGCCGGCGGCGGATGTGGCTGGCGCTGCGGGGCGGCAAGGACCTGTTCGACGGCCGCGGCCACGACGAGCAGCTCGAGCGCCTCGTGGAGTGGGCCGAGACGACCGACGACGGGACGCAGCAGGGGCTGCCGTTCGTGCCCGCGCGCGAGGTCTGGAACAAGGTCAACGCGGAGGCCGGCAACTGCCTCGGCCGCGCGTGCAAGCACTACGAGGAGTGCTTCTACCAGGCCGGCCGGCGGCGACTCGCGAACGCCGACATCATCGTCGCCAACCATCACTTCCTGTTCGCCGACATGGCGCTGCGCCGCAACGGCTGGAACCTGATCCCGGACTTCCAGCATCTCGTGCTCGACGAGGCCCACGGGATCGAGGACGTGGCCGGCGACTACCTGGGGCTCGGCGTCTCGCGCGGCATGGTGCGCTACCTGCTGCGGCTGCTCGCGTCCAAGACGGGCAAGGGCGTGCTCTACACGCTGCAGGGCTCCGAGCGGGCGGTCGAGGCCGTGCGCACGGCCCGTGACGCCGCCGACGGCTTCTTCATGGAGGTCGCGTCCTGGATCCGGGCCGGCAAGCCGCGCAACGGCCGCATCCACCACGCCGAGCTGTTCCCGCGCACGCTGGCGCAGGCTCTCGACGACGTCGCGAGCGCCGTGCAGCGTCTCGCGAACGCGATCGAGTCCGCCGAGACGCGCCAGGAGCTGACCGCACGAGCGAGCCGCGCCGGCGCCCTCGCAGGCGAGCTGCGGGCGCTGATCGGGCTCGATCGCGAGGGCCACGTCTTCTGGGCCGAAGAGGACAGCAAGGGCAACGTGTTCCTGCGCTCGGCGCCCATCGAAGTCGGCCCCGAACTCGGTGAGCATCTCTGGAAGCCGCTCGAGAGCGTCACGTTGACGAGCGCCACGCTGTCCGCCGGCGGCGAGGGCGGGTTCCGGCACCTCGCCGGCCGCCTCGGCATCGAGACCACGCGCACGCTCTGCAGCGGCTCGCCGTTCGACTACCGGGAGCAGGCGCGGCTCATCGTGGATCGCCGCGTGCCCGATCCCCGCGAAGGCGACGCCTATGAGGACGCGTTGCCCGACGTCGTGCTGCGCCACGTCGCCGCCTCGCGCGGCGGCGTGTTCGTGCTCTTCACGAGCTACCAGTCGATGGACCGCTGCCACGCGGCGTGCGTGGCGTCGCTGCGCAGCGACGGCTTCGTGGTGTTCAAGCAGGGTGACGGGCTGCCCCGAGCGACGATGCTCACGCAGTTCCGCGAGGCCGGCCGCGCGATCCTGTTCGGAACCGACTCGTTCTGGCAGGGCGTGGACGTGCCGGGCGACGCGCTCACCACGGTCATCATCACGCGCCTGCCCTTCGCGGTACCGACGCACCCGGTGCAGGAAGCCCGCACGCAGGCCATCGAGCGCGCCGGCGGCAACGCGTTCAGCGAGTACTCGCTCCCGCAGGCGATCCTGAAGTTCAAGCAGGGCTTCGGCCGCTTGATCCGTTCGCGGCGCGACCGCGGCACGGTCGTCGTGCTCGACGAGCGCATCGTCACGAAACGCTACGGCCGGCTGTTCGTGCGCGCGCTGCCCGACATCGACGTCGAGGTACTCGAGCGCTGAACGCCTGAGGGAGGGGCGGACCGGCGCTGGCGCAGCCGACCGAATCCCGGAAGCTATTCCTGCGCGGGCCCATAGGTCAGGATGGTGAACATGGATCGCTCCAGGCCCCGGCCGCCGTCACCGTGGTGGGTGCTCGTGCCCGGCGTGCTGCTGGCGCTCGTCGGCGCACGGGCGGTCATCGCGGAGATGGATCGCGCGCAGGCGGACGCCCGTGACGCCGCACGGGCCGCGGGCCGCGCCATCGCGACGCTCGTGGACGAGTACGGCGCCCCATTGGCGGAGATGCGCTCCGTCGCGGACGTGGCGGAGGGCACGCGGCACCTCTATCCCGTGTGGCTGCTGCGCCCGGACGGTGGCACGCTGCTCGTCGCGTCCGCGGACGACGCTCCCGACGAGGCGGCGAGGCGGCGCGACGCGACACTGCAGAGCGCCGTGCGCGAGCGTGCCGCGAAGGCGATCCCGGAGGTCGCCGCAGCGCTGTTCGCCGCGACCGCCGACGCCGTGGAGGCACCCTCGGCCGCCGCGGCGCTGCGCATCGACGCCGCCGCGGCGGATCTCGAGGCCGGCGACGGGGCCGAGGCGCTCGAGGAACTGCGCGCGGTGCTCGAGCCCCCCGCAGCGACGCTCGCGAGCAGCGACGCCGGCCCCGCCGCCCTCGCCGAGCCCGCGCTGCGGCTGCTGCTGGCAGCCACGGGGCCGGGGGACGCCCCCTAATGGCTGATCGACGTGGCGCGGCGCGTCCATCTCGACGAGTGGGAGCTGGGCGACGCGCGTCGCGTGGAGCTCGCGGCACTGCTCGACGCGCGCTTCCCGGAGCCGCCGGAGCGTGATGTCGTGGCGGCCGCGGGCCGCGCCGCGCGGCGGCTCCGCGACCAGGTCCGCGAACTCGAGTGGGAGGGGCGCGAGAGCGACGCGTGCGCCCTCGACGACGTCGCGGGGGCGCCCGGAGCGCTCGTCATCTTCCGCCGCGTCGAGCTCAGCGAGGCGCCCGCGTGGGTCGTCGGCGTGGTCCCCGAGAGCGCCGTCGCGGGACGTCTCGCCCCCCTCGAGCACGCGCGCCGCACCGTCGTCGAGACCTCCACCGGACCTCTCTCCGGGGCGCGGCTTCCGGCGCCGGCGCGGGGCGACATCGCGGAGTCGGCGTCGATCGCGGCGTTGCCCGGATGGCGCGTGGACGTGCGGCTGCCGCAACCCATCGGCGGCGTTCCCCCCGCGGCGCTGGCGCTCGCGGCCGCGGTGCTGCTGGCCACGGCGGCGCTCGTCCTCGGCGCCCTGGCGCTGTCCCGCGCCGCCCGCGGGCAGGCGCGGCTGGCGGAGGAGCGGCGCACGTTCCTCGACCACGTGGCGCACGAGGTACGCACGCCCGCGGCGGCGCTGCTCGCGCTCTCCGAGGAACTGGAGCGCGGGCACGTGGACGCGGCGCGGCAGCCCACGTACCACGCGCATCTGCTCACCGAGGCCCGGCGGCTTGCGGACCTCGTCGAGGAGACGCTCGACCTGACGCGACTCGAGGGCGGTCGGCTGGTGGCGGCGCGCGAGGCCGTCGATCTTCGCGACGTCGTGCGCGCGGCCGTCGCGGCGGCCCGCCCGGATGACGGACGCGTCACCGTCACGCTCCCCGAGGGCGAGGTGCGGGTATGGATCGATCGCGCCGCGGTGCGTCGTGCCGTGCGCAACCTGATCGACAACGCGCTGAGACACGGCGCAGCGCAGCAGCCGGTCGAGATCACGTTGGAGATCGCCGGCGACGACGCGCGGCTGACCGTGCGCGACCACGGCGGCGGCATCCCGGCCGATCACATCGCGCGCATCTTCGAGCGCTTCCACCGCGTGCCGAGCCCGACCCACGACGCGAAGGGCGTCGGGCTGGGGCTGGCGCTCGTACGCGAGGTGGCGACGCTGCACGACGGTGGCGTCGGCGCGGAGAACGCCGCGGACGGCGGCGCGTCGTTCACGTTGCGCCTGCCGCTCGCGCGAGAGGAGATCTCGTGATCGACGGCATGCGCGTCGTGGTGGTCGAGGACGAGCCCGGCATCGCGCTCCCGCTGACGGATCGCCTACGGCGCGAGGGTTTCCGCGTGACGCACGCCGCCGACGGTGTCCGCGGGCTGACCGCGGCGCGCGCGCCGGACGTGGATCTAGTCATCCTGGACCTGATGCTGCCGGGGCTGGACGGCACGAGCGTGCTGCGCTCCCTGCGCGACTCCGGCAACGACGTGCCGGTCATCTGCCTGACCGCCCGGACGGCCGAGGCGGACCGCGTGAAGCATCTCGTGGCGGGCGCCGACGACTACGTCACGAAGCCGTTCTCGACGGACGAGCTGGTGGCCCGCGTGCGCGCCGTCCTCAGGCGCGCCACGCGCGGCGCGGCGCACGACGACGACGACACGCCGATCATCGAGGCGGGCGGCGCGCGCATCGACCTGGACGGACACACGGTCGAGCGCGACGGCGTCGCACGCACGCTGTCGGCGCTCGAGTGCGCGATCCTGCGCTGCCTCGTCGAGCGGCGCGGGCGGGTCGCCTCCCGGGCGCACATCCTGCGCAACGTCTGGGGCCCCTACGCCGCCGTCACCGACCGCACGATCGACTTCCACGTGAAGAACCTGCGCCGCAAGCTGGAGCGCGATCCGGCGCGCCCCGCGCTGATCCGCACCGACCACGGCGTCGGCTATCGCTTCGCGGGCGGCGGCTGAGAGGGTGTTCCCATGAAGAATGCGAGTGCCAGCTCGCTCGTGGAGCCTGCGGACAAGGCGGGGCCGCGAACGTGACTCCCCTGTCCGAGTCATCGAGCGAGCGCAACGCCGTCCGGCGGGCTCCACGGACGAGCGGAACTGCGGCGCGCTTCTTTTTCCACACCTCTTGAGCGCGCGATCTCACAGCGCCCTCACACATCACCCAGAGAGTGCCCGTAGTGTGGGCGCAACGGCCACGAGGAGGTTGCCATGAAGAAGCGAGTCCTGTTGCCCACGCTCCTGGCAGGAGTACTGACGGTCGGCTGCGGCACAGCCCGGGCGCAAGAGAACGACGTGCCGGAACCGGCTCCGGAGGTCGTGCAGGAGGACGACGCCGCGCGGCAGGAGATGCGCGAGCGCCTCATCGTCGCGGAGCAGGAACTGGCCACGCGCCGCGCCGCGCTCGCCGCCGCGCGCGCGGAGTTCGCCGAGCGCAGGGCGCAGCTGCAGGCCGAGGGGCGCGAGAGGGCGGCCGGCATGATGAGGTTGCAGGCCAAGCTGGCACTGCTCGTCGCCGAGGCGGACGCCGCCCGCGCGAAGGGACTCGGGGATGGCCACCCACGCGTCGTCGAGTTGCGCGAGCAGATCGCGGTCCTCGAGCGCGAGCGCGACGAAGTGCACGAGGGCATCTCGCGGCACCGCGAGGAGATGCGCCCGATGCAGCTCGCCATCCGCGAGCGCGAGATGACCGTGGAGCAGGCCGCGCGCGAGTACGAGGAACTCGCGCTGGCGGCGAACGGCGGCCGACGGCGCGGCGACGCGCGGTTCGCGATGGGGCGCCGTGCGCGCTTCGACGGCCGCGGCCCCGGGCCGCGCACGCGTGGGCCGCGCGGTCCCGGCATGCGCGGTGCGCACGGTGGCCCCGGTGCGGGCCCCGCGAGCGGTGGCCCCGGCGTGGACGAGCGCATTGCTCGTCTCGAACGCGCCGTGGTTGATCTGGAGCGGATGCTCGAGACGCACGGCGTGCCGCAGGCGCGGCGCGCGCGCGCCATGGCCGAGATGCAGCGGCGCATGCAGCAGCGCAGGGCGCGGCGTGGCCGCGGGTCCGGCGCACCCCATCAGCACGGCCCGCAGGGCGGGCGCGGTCCCGGCGGACGCGGCATGGAGGGCGGCCCGGGCATGGAGGGCGGCCCGGGCATGGGGCATGGTCCCGGGATGTCCGGCGAACGGCACGGTCCCGGCGGACCGGGCGCGGCAGGTGGCCCCGATGCGCGCGGTGGCCCCGGTCCGGGCCGTGGTCCGGGCCGTGGCGGCGCCTTCGGCGGCCGGAGCAACGCGCCCCCGCCGGGCGCCGCAGCGGCGCGTGACCGTATGGAAGAAGGCCGCGCGATGCTCGAGCGCGCCCGCGCGGAGAACGAGGAGCTCCGACGGAAGGTCGAGGAACTCAGCCGCGAGATGAGCCGCATCATGCGCGAAGAGATCCGCGAGAGGGACGGCCGCAAGTAGGGGCGACCCTACCGTGGTCGTCCCCGTATCTTGCATGGCCGCCGCGGTTTGCAGTCGGGCGCGAGGCCGCCAGGGGCACCGTTGCCGCCGGGGACATTCGGGGGCGCCACGTAGGGCGCCCCCTACGGCGGGATCGGAGATGCGGCGCCCGGCCACGCGGGGCCACGCGCTACAGTTCGGCGCCCTCGCTGGCGGCCTTGCGGCGGCCCTCGGCGACGATCTTCTCGGCGAGCACGATCGCGGCCTTGCTGGTCGGGATCTGCTGCGCCCGGGCCGTGGCGAAGATGTCCTTCATCGCCTGACGGATGTTGTGCACACGCTTGAGCGACGCCTCTTCGTCGTACCCGCCAGGCATGAACTCGACGCTGACGTTGATGATCCCGCCGGCGTTGATGACGAAGTCGGGGTCGTAGACGATGCCGCGCTCGAGCAGCGCATCGCCGTGACGCTCCTCGGCGAGCTGGTTGTTGGCACCACCGGCAACGACCTTGCACTTGAGCTGCCCGATGGTGCGGTCGTTGATGACGGCGCCGAGCGCGTTCGGCGAGAAGACGTCGCAGTCCACGGAGTAGATCTCACGCGGATCGACGATCGTGGCGCCGAGCTCTTCGGCAGCATCCTCGAGACGCTGCTCGTTGACGTCGGTGACGTAGAGCTTCGCGCCGGCGTCACGCAGGTGCTTGCCGAGGTGGTAGCCGACGTTGCCGACGCCCTGAATGGCGACTGTCTTGCCGTTCAGGTCGTCGCTGCCGAAGGCCTCCTCGACGGCACCCAGCAGGCCGACGAAGCAGCCGAGCGCGGTGAACGGCGAGGGATCGCCGGAGCCGCCCTTGATGCGCGGCAGACCGCTGACGTACGGCGTCACCTCGCGCAGGATGAGCATGTCGGCCTCGTTGGTGCCCACATCCTCGGCTGTCGTGTAGCGCCCGGCGAGCGTGTGGACGAAACGCCCCATGGCCCGGAACAGCGCCTCGGTCTTCTGCGTCTTGGGATCGCCCACGATGACGGCCTTGCCGCCGCCGAGGCCCGTGCGCGCCACGGCCGACTTGTACGTCATGCCGCGCGCCAGCCGCAACGCGTCGGTGACCGCGTCCTCGTCACGCGAGTAGTGCCACATGCGGCAACCGCCCAGGGCCGGGCCCAGCGTCGTGTCGTGGACCGCGACGAAAGCCTTCAGTCCGGTGCGCTCGTCCGTCGCGCAATAGACCTCCTCGTATCCCTCTGTGGGAATCCGCTTGATCTCCATACGAGGCGACTCCTTCCTATGCGTTGCTAGCTGGATGCGCCCGGCAGCGCGGCGCTCGTTCGGGGGTGCGCGGCCCGGGGGAGCTCCTCCGAACAGCGAACGGGCATTGTCCGGTATCGGGCGGCCGCGTCCAAGGAGTGCGGATCTCGGAGACGTGACGTTGGTCGCAGCCTCCCGGGCGTTCCGCAGGCTCGGCGCAAGGCTGCGCGTATCCTGGGCGCATGGCCCCCGGCCCCGATCTCCGACCGCGCACCGTCGGTGAGCTGCTCGACGGCTCTTTCTTCTTCTACCGTCGGTACTTCGGACGATTCCTGCTGCTGGCCACGATCGTCAGCCTGCCGACGCTCGTGCTCGCGGGCGTGACGGCCGAGAATGCCGCGGACGTCCTGCGCGACGCCCTCCAGAGCTCCCTCGACTCGATTCGGCATCCGAAAGCGGATCCTCTCGAGGTGCTCGGCGAGCAGTTGGCACTGAATCTGCGGGCCCAGACGTACGGCCTGATCGGCACGCTGCTGCAGGCCGTCTCGCGCGGCGGCGCCATCGCCGTCATGGCCGTCGTCACCTGCGCCGCGGTGCAGCGGCGCCCCATTCCGGGCGTGCGCGACGCCCTGCGCCGGGCGGCGCCGCGCATCCCCGCCGCCATCCTCGCGTACGCCTCGCAGGCCACCCTCGGCATCCTCCTCGCGTGCTGCATGCCGCTCGGCATCGTGGCGCTCGTTCTGGTCACGCCCGTCCCGGCGATCATCATGTTCGAGGTCGGCGGCACGGAGCGCGCCATCCGCAGGATGCTGCCGCAGGGTCCGCTCGGGCTCCTGCTGAAGGCGCTGCTGCTGCCGCCCGCGCAGGTCGTCGATGGCACACTGCGCAGCATCCTGCTCAGTTGGCACGCGGCCACGATCGCGCGCGGCACCGCGTACGTCTTCTTCGTCGGTCTCTTCGTGATGTTCTTCGTCGGCGCCGTCACGTCGGCGGTGGCCGCGGCGCTCGACTCCAGCGCGGCCTGGTTCTGGCTCAACCACTACTGCGAGGTGCTGCTGCTGCCCATCGTCGGCATCTCGGTGACGCTCTGGTACATCGACCTGCGGGTACGGCGCGAGGCCGCCGACCTCGCGAAGGACGCGATCGACCTGGCATGAGACGCCTGCTCGCCGCCGCCGCCACGATCCTGCTCACCACCACGGCCGCGGCGGCGCGCGACCCGCCCGGCCGCCGCATCATCGTGGAGGCCCGCGACGAGGTCTTCGCGCGCCCCGAGTTCCGGCAGCGCGCCCGCGACGGCGAGTCGGTGGTCGTCGCCGCGCTCAGAACCTTCGCCAAGTACGTGGTGGGCTTCCGCGACGAGCACCCGGTCGCGTTCATGGTGATCGTGGGATTCATGGCCTTGACGCTCGTGATCCTCGTCGCGCACATCGTGTGGACCGTCGTCGTCGCCCGCCGCGCGCGGTACCTGCCGAGCGCGGACGAGTTGCCGGCGCTCGACGTGCGACGTACGCCGCCCGAGGACTTCCGCGCCCGCGCCGTGCGACTCGCCGGCGAGGGCCACTTTGACGCCGCCGTGCGCGACCTCTACACGGCGCTCGTCCTGACCCTCGACCGCCGCGGCGATCTCGCCTACGCCCGCCACAAGGCCCTGCTGGACTACCGCACGGAGGTCCGCGCGGACGATGCGCGCAGCGCCCTCGAGAGTTTCGCGCGCAGCTACCACCCGACGTCGTTCGGGCGCCGGCCGCTCTCCGCGGAGCGCTTCGCGGCGCTCCTCGCGCAACTCGACGGGGTGCGCACATGAGGCGCGACCCGTGAGACGCGGCACGGGGACGGAGGCCGCCGCGGCGCTCCTGGTCGGGCTCGTCATCGTCACGCTCGGCTCGGCGCTCGTCGATCCGGGGCGGACGCAGCCCTACTTCCGCACGTCGTCGTACGTCAACGACGCCTCCGGAGCACGCGCGCTGCACGAGATCCTGCGCGCCTGCGGCCTGCGCCCCGAGCGGCTGCTCGCCCCCCCCGCGGCACTCGCGGACACACACCGCACGCTGGTCGTCGCCGCGCCGTCAGAGCCGTTCACGGCCGAGGACGCCGAACAGCTCTTCGACTGGGTCGCCGCCGGCGGCCGCGCTGTCATCGTGGCCGCCAAGGCCGCGCCGCCCCTGCGCCCGTCCTACCACGCGCCGCTGCTGGCGCGGCTCGGGCTGCGCGCGCGCAGTCGATCCGTCGGCTCGCGCGCCGCCACCGTCGCGCCCGGCGCGGGGATCGACAGCGCCGCGGACATCGGCTGGCCCGCCGCGCAGGTACTGGACGACGCCCCTGCGCCGACACCGGACCCGCGCGCCGGAGAGCCACGGACACTGCTCCGCACGCGCTCCCACACGCTCGCCGTCGCCCTGCCCTACGGCGACGCCGGCGGCGAGATCGTCGTCCTCTCGGACGAGTCCCTGCTCACGAACGCCGAGCTGCGCAAGGCCGACAACGCCGTCGTCGTCGTCGCCATCCTGACGGCGCGCGCGAGCGACGAGGGGCGCGTCGTGTTCGACGAGTACCACCACGGGTTCCGGCCCGAGGGCGCCTCCGAGGGCCTCTACACCCAGGCCGCCGCGATGCTCGTGACCACCTGGCCCGGGCGCGCGGTGCTGCTGCTGCTCGGCGCGTGGTTCGTGATGCTCGCTGGGCGCGGCGTGCGCCTCGGCGCGCCGTTGCCCGACGCCCCGCCGCCGCGGCGCCGCCTGTCCGAGCACGCCGACGCGCTGGGCCACCTGCTGGAGAAGGCACGGGCGCGGTCCGCCGCCCTGCGCGTGCTCGCCGCGGGGGTGCGGCGCGTCGTCGCACCGCGGGCCGGGCTGCCCACGTCGCTGCCACCGGGGGTCTTCCGCGAGCGGCTCGCGGCCTCCCCGGCACACGGCGCGCAGAAGCTCGCCGAAGTGCTGGGCGAAGCGGAGAGACTGGCGCCCTCGCGAGACGCCGACGTCGCGCGCGCGGCACGGCGGCTCGCGCAGGCGCGTCGCGACTACCTACACGGAGACGTTCATCGTGGCTGTTGACATCGCAAACCTCGCCGCGCGGCTGCGCGGCGAGATCTCGAAGGTGGTCGTCGGACAGGAGCGCGTTGTGCACGACCTGCTCGTGGCACTGCTCGCGGGCGGCCACGTGCTGCTCGAGGGCGTGCCCGGCACGGCCAAGACGCTCCTCGTCAGCGCGCTCTCGCTGGCGCTCGACGCGGGTTTCCGCCGCGTGCAGTTCACGCCGGACCTGATGCCGTCGGACCTCGTCGGGGTCTCCATGTGGAACCAGCAGACGCGCGCGTTCGAGTTCCGCGCCGGGCCGCTCTTCGCCGATCTCGTGCTCGCCGACGAGATCAACCGCGCGCCGGCCAAGACGCAGGCCGCGCTGCTCGAAGCCATGTCCGAGCGGCGGGTGACCGTGGACGGCACGGGCCACGAACTGCCGTGCCTGTTCACGGTGATCGCCACGCAGAACCCCATCGAGTACGAGGGCACCTACCCGCTGCCCGAGGCCGAGCTCGACCGCTTCATGATGAAGGTCGTCGTGCCCTACCCCGCCCGCGACGACGAGCAGAGCATCCTGGCGCGCTACGCCGACGGCTTCGACGCCGAGCGCTCTTCGACGTTCGGCGTCGAGCACGTGGTGTCGGTGCAGGACGTGATCGCCGCGCGGGAGGGCCTCGCAGCCGTCATCGCCGAACCGTCCGTGCTCGGCTACATCACGGACGTCGTGCGCGCGACGCGCGACACGCCGACGCTGGTCCTCGGCGCCAGCCCCCGCGCCGGCGTGTCGCTCTTCCAGTGCGCGCGGGCCACCGCCGCCGTGGACGGCCGCGACTTCGTGACCCCCGACGACGTCAAGGCCATGGCCGCGGCCGTGCTGCGCCACCGCGTCGTGGTCAGCCCGGAGCTCGAGGTCGAAGGCGGCACCACCGACGACGCCGTGCGCGCCGTGCTCGAGAGGGTCGAGGTGCCGTGTTGAATCTCACCGCGCCCGCGGCGCCCCCCGCGCCCCGCGCCCCCGCCGCGGCGGCACGCACATCGCCCGCACCGCGCGCGACCGACGCGCCGGAGAGCTGTGCCCCGGTACGCGGCGCGCCGGGGTGGCCGCTGCCCCTGCCCACGACGCGCGCAGCGTGGCTCGTCGCCGCCTGCGCCGTGCTCGTCGCTCTCGGCGCGCTGCACCCGCTCATCGGGTGGAGCGGCTTCGGGGCCGCGGCGCTCGTGCTCGTCGCGACGGTCAGCGAGTGGTGGGCGCTGCCGCGCCCGCGAGATCTCGTGGTCGTCCGCGTCGGCAGATCCGCTCTCGGGCTCGGCGCCGACACCGAGATCGCCGTCGAGATGCAACTGCGGGGGGGCCGCGCGGGCCGGTTCGCGCTGCGCGTCGTGGACGACCTGTGCGACGAGATCGCGCGCACGGCGGAACCGCCCCTACTGTCGATCGCCGAGGGCCGCGCGACGCGCGTCGTGACGCCCGTGCGCCCCACCCGGCGCGGGCGCTTCGTCCTCGGCGACGTCCACGCGCGACTGCAGGGGCGGCTCGGTCTCGCCGAGCGCAGCGTGCGCTTCCACGCGCCTCTCGCCGTGCGCGTCGTTCCGGCACTGGCGGAGATGGCCGAGGCGGCGAAGGTGCTGCGCCGCGCCGCCCAGCGCGAGGCGGGGCTGCGACGCTCGCGTCTGCGCGGCCACGGCACGGCGTTCGAGTCGCTGCGCGAGTACGTGCGCGGCGACGATCCGCGGCACGTCGATTGGAAGTCCACGGCCCGCCACGACAAGCTGATCTGCCGTCAGTTCGAGGTCGAGCGCAGCCAGTCGGTCATCTTCATGATCGACGCCGGACGCTGGATGACGTCCGAGATCGACGGGCTGACGCGCCTCTACCGCGTCCTGAACGCCGCGCTGCTGCTGGCCTACGTGGCCGCCCGCCGCGACGACCGCGTCGGCGCGCTGGTGTTCAGTGACACGGTCCACTGCTTCGTGCCGCCGGGCAAGGGCCGCGCCGCGGTGGAGCGGCTGCTCGAGGCGGTCTTCGACGTCGAGCCGAGGCTGGTCGAGAGCGACTACCGCGGCGCCTTAGCGCACCTCGCCGCGCGACACCGCAAGCGATCGCTGCTCGTGCTGTTCACCGACGTGCTCTCGCGCGATCAGAGCCGCATCGTCATGGACGAGTGCCGGCGCGCCGTCGGCCGCCACCTGCCGCTGGCCGTCACGCTGCGCGACGTCGGCCTCGACGAGCTCGTCGCGCGCGTCCCGGAGAATGCCTCCGCCGCCTACCGCCAGGCGGCCGCCGAGGAACTGCTGCTCTAACGCGAACGGGCCCTCGCGACCATGCGCCACGCCGGCGTCCACGTACTGGACGTGCCCCCGGCCACGCTGGCCCCGGCGGTGGTCGATCGCTACCTCGAGATCAAGGCACGCATGCTCGTGTAGCAGCCTGTCGGCGCCGCGCGGGGTGCGCCGCGCACCGCCGTCAGCGCCGCCGCAACGCCGGCACGCGCGCCACGAAACGCTCACACGCCGCGGCGTCCGCGAGCCGCTCTTCGTCCTCGATGGGCAGACCCGGGAAGCGCTGCGCGAGCGCGGCGGCGAAGAGGCCGCGCCCACGGGGATCGAGCACCCGACCATCCGCCGCGTGGAGGGCAGCGTCGCGCAGCCCACAGGACGGCGAGCGCGCCTTCAGCACGAAGCCGTGCAGCCCGTCGGCGGCGAACATGTCCAGCCGCGCGACCGCCCACGCGTGCATGCGGTCCGTCCAGTCGGTCCCCGAGCCCGGCGCGATCAGCCGCGGACGGGCGCCGGCGCCGTGGCCTTCGAGACGCAGCGTCTCGCGCGGCGTATCCATCCCCGACTCGACCTCGGGACACACCGGCACCCACACGACGTGCGCATCGAGCGCGGCACGGAGGCCGGCGGCAAGCTTGTGCCCGCCGTCATGGCGCACGTGCTCCCCGAGCAGGCAGGCGCTGATGCCCACGCGGGGCCTCGGATGTTCTGGCGGGGAGTCGTCGCGTCGCATGTCCGCCGAACATGCTGGCGCAAGACGGGAGCGCCCCGCGGCACATTCCCGCGACAAATCCACAGAAGTCCTTATTGTATCCCGCCGCCACGCCAAGCAGCACACCGGAACGAGCAGGAGAGAGCCCCATGTACCCCGAGGAAATGGTCGCCCCCATGCGGGCGGAGCTGACGACGATCGGCGTCACCGAGCTGCGCACCGGCGCAGAGGCGCAGACGGCGCTGGCCGACGAGAGCGGCACGGCGCTCTACTTCATCAACTCGGTCTGCGGCTGCGCCGCCGGCTCCGCGCGCCCGGGTCTGGCGCTCGCGCTCAAGGGCGACGTCAAGCCCGATCGCTGCTACACGGTCTTCGCCGGCCAGGATCCGGACGCCACCGCCGCGGTGCGCGAGAAGGTCCTCGGCTTCCCGCCCTCCTCGCCCTCGGCCGCCCTCTTCAAGGACGGACAGCTCGTCGCGATGATCGAGCGCCACCAGCTCCAGGGCAACTCCCCCGAGGGCGTGGCCGCGATCTTCCAGCAGGCATTCGCCGCCGCGACGCCCTAACCCGCGGCGGCCCTCTGCGGCGGGTTCTCGGGCCTCCCCTGCAACGCCGGGAGCGCCTCGTGGTCATGGTGGGTGAGGATGTCCACGCCGCACTCCACGCCACACTCCCTTGGCGCCACGCCGGAGGCCCATCTCCGGGCGTTCGTCGAGAGCGCCGACCCGGAGGCCGCGGGGCGGCTGTTCGACGCCACGGCGCCGGCGCTCTTCCGTCTCGCGCTCACGCTCGCGCACGACGCTGCGGCCGCCGAGGACGCGCTGCAGGAGACGTTCCTGGCGGCGCTCGAGCACGCGGCGAGGTTCGACGACGGTCGGCCCGTCCTGCCGTGGCTCAGCGGCATCCTGCGGCGCAAGATCGGCCGCCAGAGGCGCGACGCCGCGCGCACACCCGACGCGGCGCGGCTGGCGGCGGCGACGCCGGCCGACGGGCCACTCGCGCTGGCCGCGAGCGCCGAGGAACGCAAGCGCGTGCACGCGGCCATCGACGCGCTTCCCGAGCCCTACCGCGGCGTGGCGCTGCTGCGCTGGCGTTACGGGCTGGGGCCGGCTGAGATCGCGCACGCCCGCGGCGAGCCGCCGGGGACCGTGCGCTCCCTGCTGCATCGCGCCGCGCGCAAGCTCGAGGCGGGACTCGGCACGCTCCCGGCGGTGATGGTCGTCGCCGGCGGGCGCGGCCTCCACGCAATGCGCGCACGGGTGGTGGAGACGGCGGCGCACCTGCGGCCCGCGCCCCGGACGGCCGAGACGGTCGCGGACACGCTGACCGCAGAGGACGGCACCTTCTCGTTGCGGCTACGGCGGGGCGACCTCGTGGACGTGCGCGTCGAGGCGGTGGGCTACGTGCAGGCCGGGGAACGGCTCGCGATCGAGTTGCTCCCGGAGACGGGCGGAGGCGTGGCACTGACCGTGCTCGTGCTGGACGTGGACGACGTGCCGGTCGAGAACGCGAGCGTCCGTGTCTTCACGCTGGCGAGCCAGCCCGACGTCAGCGTGGACCTGCGCGAGACGACCGACGCCACGGGTCGCGCGACGTTCGGTTCGCTGCCGCCCTCCACCCGGCTCCAGGCCGACGTCGATGCCGCGGGCCTGGGGAACCCGAGCTGGGTGCCGTTCGAGCTTCCGGCTGCGGGCGCGCACGAGCAGACGATCCGGCTGCCGCGCGGACGCACGATCGCCGGAACCGTCACCGACGCCGCGACCGGGCTGCCCATCGCGAACGCGCTGATCGGCATGAACTGGGTGCAGAACAAGGCCGTTCGCTCGGGCACGGGCGGCGCCTACGAACTGACCGGCTGGAGCGGGAAGGGCACGCGCGAGATCACCGTCACGGCCGAGGGCTACGGTCGCCGGGACGATCGACGTCAGCGACGTGAGCATCCACGCGGCCCTGTCGATCGAGGGCGTCGTGCGCGACGCCGACGGCGTCGCCATCCCGCATCTGGAGGTGACGTTGAGCGGCGCGAACGCGGACCGCGCCCGGCTGCGCGGGCGGCAGGAGCCGCTGCCGTTCCACTACGGGGCGTCGGAGCGGCGCAGGACGGACGACCTCGGCCGCTTCCGCTTCCTCCGCGGGCACGTCGTCAAGGGGCGCGTGCTCGATCCTGGCGGTGACCCTGTCGTCGGCGTGCATGTGGAGATGCGGTCGGGGGAGACGATGAGATCACTGGCGACCACCGACGACGACGGGCGCTTCGAGAGGATGGTCGGCGGGCCGCAGCCGCTGGACGTCCTCGTCAAGGGCAACGTAGAGCGCCGCGACAGGCGCACGGTGAGCTTCGAGCGGCTCCCCTGGCGAGGGGAGGCGCGCGGCGTCGTGCCCGGCGGCCCCGAGGTCACGATCCGCTGCCGCGAGATCGCGAGCGACCGCACCATCACCATCCGCGTCACGGACCCCGACGGAGCTCCGCTCGCCGGCATGTACGTCTGGAGCTTCAACGCGGGCACGCCACCGCCCAGGGGCGAGACGGACGACGCCGGGATCGTGGTCCTCGAGGGCCTGCTCGCCGAGGAGTGCACGTTCATGGTGAACGTGGTGGGCGAGCCCCGGCCGGAGTGGCTCGCACCGGCGGCCCGCCACGAGACCCCGGCGGGGCAGACCATCGAGATGCGCTTCCGCCGCGCCGCACAGATCACGGGCACGGTGCTGGGGCGCGACGGCGAGCCGGTCTCCGGCGCCGGCGTCACCGCACGTCTCGCGGACGGCTCCACCTTCAGCGCGACGACGGGCGCAGAAGGCCACTTCGCCCTCCCCGTCCCGGCCGACGAACCCGGCTTCGCCCTGACCGCCTCATGGGTGGACCGCACGACCGGCCTCGAGACCATCGAGCGCAAGGCAGTCCCACCGGACACCGACGTCACACTGCAGGCGAAGTAGCCGCCAAGGGCCCACGCAGGAATGAGTTCGTAGGACCGAGGGCGAGCGAGACGGCGCGGGGCAAGGCGCCTCGACGACGCGACTCATTGCGGAGCCAAGTCGGGGAGGGTGCGAAGCTCCGCGGCTTGCCGCGGGAGCAGCCTCCTCTGGAGGCTGTGTTCGCTGAGCACGCGAGTCGTGGACGTAGTCCGCGGCGAGGGAGGCAACGCCGCCCCGCGTCGTCGCAGCCGACCGAATC
>JAJRVY010000221.1 GCA_024277065.1 Planctomycetota bacterium | reverse complement strand
TCGCGGGCCGCGCCTCGGATCAACGTTGACACGACGCCGGCACCGTCTATGACAAAAGTCACACCACAAGAACGGAGAATTCACATTGCCCTCACCCATGGACGTGAACTCACTCGGCAAGAGCGACGGCGAGGACATCGCCTGGTGCGTCATCGAGACGCTGGCGAGTGCCAACGACAGCGCCGCCGCGGTGGCGAGCGTGGTCCACCTGCTGCGCGACATCTACGGCTTCGAGGAAGAGAACGGCTCGAACGTCATCGCCAACCCGCTCTTCCTCGCGAACGGCCACGAGGGCGCGTCGCGCAAGACGCGCAAGTACCTGACGGGCCGCAGCCTGAAGACGCTCGGCGGCGGCGCCGTCGGTGTCGCGGGCGGCCTGGCGAGCAGCGTCACGCTGGTGGACGTCGGCGGCATCGCGCAGCACGGCAGCGCCCTCGCCACGACCACCGGCCACCTGATCGGCGTGCGCGCGGCCGGCGCGCACTTCAAGCGCAGCCGCACGATCACGAGTTGGATCGACGCCATCATCACCGCCAAGGCTTCCAAAATGGCAGTGCGCGGTGCGGGCCTGGCCGGCGCCTCGATCCCCGTGCCCGGCGTCGGGCTCGGCACGAACATCGGCACCGCCATCGCGAAGCTCGGCATCAAGCTGACGCTCGGCAAACTGATCGCGCGCACCGCGATGGAGGTGCACTGGCGCTCGTTCCAGGAGTTGACGCTCGGCCGCAGTCTCGGCGGCAAGTCGTCGGGCGCCTGCGGTCCTGCGTCGGCGATGTTCTACGAGGTCTTCACCAAGCGCAGCTTCACACGCATCTTCGGCAAGTACGACACGGAGCGCCTGATCCGGGAACCGGGCGGCTGGATCGCGCTCAACGACAAGCTGATGCTGATGTGACGCGGGCGCTGCGATGGGGCTCGCCGTCAGTCGTTCACGTTGATGTGGACGTTGTGGCGCTTGCTCGAGCCCGGCGCGGCGAGCCGGATGAAGTTCGCCTGCTTGGCGCCTCCGCGACCACCCGTGAACTTCTGCGACGGCCCCATCATGTGGGGCCGCAGCGCGACGCGGTCCGGCGCGGAGTGGCTGTCGCGCCACAGCGCGTACGCCCGCACGACGACGGTGGAAGCGTACGCCCGCGCGACCGTGTACTGGGCATCGTTCGGGTAGTTCGAACTGTACCCCGGCGCGCCGCCGTCGATGCAGCCCTGCACGGCGTCCGCGAGAGCCTGAGCCTCGCGCCCGATCTGCGCGACGCGCGCCGTCTCCGCTCGCGCGGCCTGCGTCGCGCGCGCGGCGCCGTCGATGCGCTGCTGTTCGACGGCGCTGACGGCCTGTGTGAGGCTGTGCGGCCGGCCCCACGCTCCGGTTGTCTGTGAACTCACGACCCCTCCTCGACATGGCGACGGCAGGCAACGATCTCGGGCCGACGCAACAACCTCGCCGCGGAGCCCCGACCACACACGCGCTGCGACGGAGGATGGAGAATAGCGCGGCCGCGCAGACAACGCAACGGAGCGACCTCAGTCACCTCGGGGTCATGCCGGGGCTCCGCATCGGGGCTCCGCATCGACGGCGGACGGCGTCCATGCGCGCGTGGCTCGCACACGCTACACTCGGCGCTCGTGAGGGCTCGACGCCGGCGTTGCCCGGAAGCGAGAGGCTTCCAAGCGTCGCGCCCATATGGAACGTCGCAGCCGGCCGAATGGAGCAGTTGTTTCCGGACAGGCCCTTACGCCAAGAGGAGGGCACCATGGACGTCCAGACCATCGCCCGCGACGCGGGGATGCAGCCGTATCACGTACAGCGTCTGCAGGAGTTCTGCTCGCAGCGCATCTACCGCCGGAACAAGCTCCTGATGGTGATCCGCGCATCGAACGCGGAGAGCCTGCAGTGGCACGACCAGCCCGGGCGCGCGCACCCCAAGCACTCGGGCATCAAGGCCAAGACCAACGAGCAGGGCTACATCATCCACGACGGTAAGCTCTACTACTCGGACTACGACCTGCAGGGCGTCTTCGTGCAGGCGGGACAGCGTCTGTACCAGCCCCTGTTCACGGGCAACTACGCCAAGCGCGAGGACGGCAGCGTCGTCGGCTCTCCGGGGCTCGGCGAGTTCCTGCGCGTGCTCAACCTGTACGTCTGCGGCGCCGGCAAACCCAAGATGTTCATCCACGGCGCGCAGGACGACTTCGTCATCGACGAGACGCCGCAGCTCATGCCCAAGCGCACCGAGCGCTACGCGATCTTCGAGCCCGACGGCACGCTGCGCCTCGCCGAGGGCAGCCGGCAACTCATGCTCTACTACGCCGAGCACGGCATGCGCTGGCGCTACGGCCACCCGAGCACGCATCGTCCGGGTTGAGTCGGACGGAGCCGGGCGCGCACGACGCGCGTGCGCGCAAGCGGACATATCGGCTACGATCGTGAGCGCCGAGCAGGAGGTGGATCGTGCGCACCGTCAAGGGACCACACGGACAGACGTTCTGGGTTCACGAGGAGGCCGGGAGCTTCGGCATCCCGGACTTCTACGGCGCCGCCGGGCGCCGCACGACGGGCAGCAAGAACGCTCGCACGCTGTCGATCGAGGGTGACATCCGGCTCCACGGCACGGGGCGCAGGCCGGCCAGCGGCCACCGGCAGACGCGCTCCGCGTTCGACGACCGCGGGCACCTCATCGCCGATCAGTTCGGAGGGCCGAGCGGGGAGCGCAGCGGCAACATCGTGCCCATGCACGCACTCATCAACCAGGCCGGCCATCCGTGGTCCGCGATGGAGCGCGCCGTCCGCGCGATGCTCGGCGCCGGAACGGGGCACATGAAGGTCACGTGCACGTACACCGACGACTCCGTGCGCCCCGACATGTTCTTCGTCGCGGTGACCTGCGGGCGGACATCGCGCGAGTGGGCGATCGCCAACTACAACCCCTACCTGGGTTGAAGCGACGCCCGGTTGAAGCCGTTCCGCGTTGACGCGCGCAGCCGTCGCCATCCGCGCCCCGCCGCGGTCACGGGCGGCCGGTCGCGTACTCCATGCGCCAGCGACAGACGCGCCCGAAGATGCGCAGCGCGCGGTCGGCGTTGCGGAACGTCGGGACGCCCGCTTCCTGCAGGGCCGCGGCCATCGGGTCGAAGAGGCGGCCCGCATCGACCACCGCCACCCACGCCTTGCGCGACGAGCGATGCAGCGCCGCCATGCGGGCCACGACCGACGTCTCCGCCGCGATGTCCTCCTCGTGCTCGTCGCCCGCCGGGAGCGTCGTGAGCGCCCCGGAAAGCGGCACGCAGCCGATCAGGCCCACGTCCACGCGCGTGTCGCCCAGCACCGCCCGCGCGCACTCGTCGAAGCCCGCGTCGTCGAGCGTGGGCGTGACGTCCAGCTGGTTGCGAACGCTGACGATGGACGCCAGACGCGCCGCGTCGAGCACGTCGATCAGTTGCAGGCGCGTCGCCTCGGTGAACTCGGGCAGCGTGAAGTCCAGCGCGTGGTCCGCCACGGCCACGCACTCGAAGCCGGCGTTCGACACGGCGCCGAGACGCAGGCCGTCCACGCGCTTGTCCGCCAGCAGGCAGAACATCCGCGTCAGGTCCGCGAAGTCGGCCAGTCCCTCCGCCACGACGACGCCCGCTGTCGTCGCGAGTGCCCGGCAGACGTCGTAGTCACCGGCGATCGACGCCGTGTGGCTGGCCGACGCCCGCGCGCCCGCGGCGGTGCGCCCCGAGCGGTAGAGTATGACGGGGCGTCCCTGATCCGCGAGCCGCGAGGCGACGCGCACGAAGCGCTCGCCGTCGCCCGGTCGGAAGCCCTCGACGTAGCACGCGAACACCCGCACGCCAGGATCGTAGGCAAGGCGCTCGAGATAGTCCGCCACCGTCAGATCGACCTGATTGCCCATCGTCACGAGATAGCGTGGATCGAGGTTCCCGAGACGGCTGGCCCAGGCCACCGCGAACGCGCCGCTCTTACTGATCACGGCCAGGGGTGCAGGCAGACCGCCCTCGAAGCACAGCTTGTGCCGCGGAATGAAGAGCGTGTCATAGCGACCGGGCACCGAGCGGATGCCGAGGCAGTTCGCACCGTTGATGACCGCGCCGCCATCGTCCTG
>JAJRVY010000220.1 GCA_024277065.1 Planctomycetota bacterium | reverse complement strand
GGGCCCTGTACGGGGCGAGGATGCCTGATGACATGTCTCCAGAACGACTCTACGTGGGCGCCGCGCCCGGCGGGAACGTCCCGACGACGTCGTCGGGCCAGATCACCGGCGACCTGCCGACCGACGTCGCGACCATGGCCGCGCGCCGCGTCGGCGTGCTCGCCCTCCTGATCGTCATCGTCTCCGTCTGGGGCTTCTTCAAGGGCCACGTTCTGCTGCCCCTTGCGGGCGTCGCGGACCATGATGCCCGCACGGGCGCGCTGGCGCTGGTACTCGTCGCGTCGCTCGCCGTCGTCTACGTGTCGTGGCGCCACGTGCTGCCGCCGCGCAAGGTGCTGCGCATCGGGCTCGGCTACGAACTCGTTCTCTGCTTCGTGTTCGGGCTGCTGCAGAACCTGCGCGGCTATCCCGCCGAGATCTCGCAGTTCGGGCTGCCGCCCACGGCGGGGGTCATCCTCGTCGCGCCACTGCTGGTGCCCGTCGTGTGGCGACTGCGCGTGGCCACCACCGTCGGCTGCGCGCTCCTGTACCCAGCGACGATGCTCCTCGCCCACCTGCTGGGCAGGCCGTTCCCGCCGACCGGGAGCGTGATCGTCCTGGTCGGCGCGGTGTTCGTGTGCGCCGCTCTCGCACTGGTCGCCGCGCGCATCGTGGGCAAGATGACACACGAGATCGTCAGCGCCCGCCGCGCCGTCAAGGAGATGGGCAGCTACGAGATGGTCGAGTTGCTCGGCAAGGGCGGCATGGGCGAGGTCTGGCGCGCCCGGCACCGCATGCTCGCGCGGCCCGCCGCGATCAAGCTCATCCGTCCCGAGAACCTGCACCAGAGCGGCGAAGAGCGCCGCCGGATCGCGCTCCTGCGCTTCGAGCGCGAGGCCAAGGCCACGGCGGCGCTCACCTCGCCGCACACGGTGCAGATCTTCGACTTCGGCCTGACGGACGACGGCGCCTTCTACTACGTGATGGAGCTCCTCGACGGCAAGGACCTGATGAACGTCCGCCACCAGAGCGGCGCGTTCCCCGTCGAGCGCGCGATCCACATTCTGAGACAGATGTGCGAGTCGCTGGCGGAAGCGCACCATCGCGGCCTCGTGCACCGCGATCTCAAGCCGAACAACGTGATGGTCTGCCGCGTCGGAGAGCGGCACGACTTCGTGAAGGTGCTCGACTTCGGCCTCGTGCAGCAGCGTGACCTGGAGCGGGAGTCGGAGGAGGGGCGCCTGACGGTGGACGGTGCGCTTCTCGGCACACCGGCGTTCATGCCGCCGGAGATGGCGATGGGCAGTGCCGACGTGGACGCCCGTGCCGACGTCTACGCGCTCGGCTGCCTGGCCTACTGGATGATCGTCGGCCGCGCGCCCCTCATGGGCGCCACCGCGATGGCGACGATCCTCATGCACGTCCAAGAGGCGGCGCCGCGCATGTCGGAGAGCATCGACGTGCCCAAGGAACTCGACGCCCTCGTCGCCTCCTGCATGCAGAAGGACGCCGCCCAGCGCCCGCACGACGCCGCCGCCCTGCTGGAACTGCTCGAGCGTGTCCCCATCGAGACCCCCTGGACCGAGTCCCGCGCCGCCGCCTGGTGGCGCGGCGACGGCTGATCAGGACGCCGCGCCCTTGCCGCTGCTGCGCAGCCCGTCGTGTCGCCGAGCGACCCGGTGCTCTGGTTCAGCGTCATCAGGTTGGAACGGTCGCGGCGGTCTGACGAGAGTGCGCGCGAACTACCAGATCGCGGCGGCGAAGTTCGCCGTGATGCGGCGGTCGCGGGTGACGAGAGCCGCGTGGTGGATTGCGGCGGCGGCCACGATGAGACGGTCGAAGGGATCGCGTGTCCAGGTGAGAGCCATCGCCGCCGAGACGATCTGCGTGAAGCTCCCATCGACCAGGAGCACGCCGCAGTCGGCCTCCAGTCCACCGAGGATCTCGTCGGGGGAGACGAGCAGTCGGTCGATCTCACGCAGGAACTGCAGTTCCAGCCGCACGGCCGGGGAGACGCGGAGATCGTCCCGCTCCAGGACCGCGCGCGCATCGCTGCCGAACGAGTCGGTGCGGCCTTCCCAGAGCAGTACGGCAGCATGGGTGTCGAGGTGGACTCTCATCGATCCGGCTCCCAGGCATCTTCCCAGGACAGGTCGGCGAGTTCCTCCGGCGAGAGGTCCGTGGCGTGGCGGCGCGGCAACGCGTCGAGATCGAGGCGCCGCGGCACCGACTCGATCGAGATGAGGAGAGTGTGTCCCTTGCGCACGAGGCGCTGGGGACGTCCCGTTGCGATGACCTCGTCGAGTACGCGGTAGATCTGCGCCCGAAGCTGTGTGGCGTTCATGGAGTCTCCCACGGCGCCTCCTTCCGTACGTACGTCTCGTCATACTGTACGTACGCTCCCCCCGATCCACAAGAGCGGGCCTGCGTACCAGGCCGCACGGGAGGGCCGAAGGTCACGCACACTCCGGGATTCGAGCCCGGGGTCAGGCGTCGCCGTGACGGTTGCGCACGAGCAGTTCGCGGCAGGCGCCGTCCGGGGCGACGGACTTGACGGCCAGGGAGATGCGGTTGTCGTCGTCGAGGGCGTCCCAGTACGCGTCGAGGATGTCGGCCGCCCCGCCCGCGAGCGGCAGCACGAGTGGGTCGCCCGCGAAGGGCGGCAGCGGGCTGCCGTCGCCCATGTACGTCGTCAGGCCGAATCCGCAGCCGGCGCACGGCGGCGCGGGGCGGAAGAACCAGCGATCGGTCTGCGCCGCGTCGCAGGCGCCCGCCTTGAGCAGCGCGAGGTGCAGTTCGGGCGCACGGTGCCGCAGGTCGAGCATGGCGCTGATGCGCGGCGTGTAGTTGGGCGCGTCGGGCTCGCGCTCGCGCGTGAGCAGCGCCGACTCGAACGTGCCGCCCTCGCGCACGACCCCGTGAACGGTCCGCGTCTGGTCGCCGTTGGTGACGATCTGCACGCCCGGCAGCTCGCGCATCGCGTCGTAGATGATGAGGCTCCCGTCCTCGACCTTCGAGAGGTCCACTGGCTCGGTGCGCAGCACGCCGCCGTCCGCCACGAACCGCCGGTTGCGGCTGTTGTCGCTGCGCCCCATGATCCAGTAGACGAGCGTCCAGTCCCCGGCGCCGTCGCGCCCGATGACGATCCCCCGCCCGGGGTAGGCGTTCTCCGCGACGTGACTCCGAAACGTCGCGCTGGCACGGTCGGTGCAACTCATCCGGGAACCTCCTGCACCCCTGTTCTACGCCTCCGATGGGCGCCTGGGAAGCGACGGAGAGGCGCCGGCGCTGTGCGACAGATGTCCGGCCGCTTCTTCGGCCGCAAGCGGTACCACGCGTCGCTCTTGATCCTCGAGGCCGTCGGCGGCGCGCTGGAGGAGGACGCCGACAAGGCAGTGCTCGGCGCCGTCGATGCGGTCGAGCGCATCGAGAAGGACCGCTGGGACGTGCGCGACAAGATCCTCGAGCAGCTCACCGACGAGCAGAAGAGCGCGGCCGACGAGGTCATCGAGAAGCTCGGCCCGACCAGGAAGCTGCTGGACGTCGGTCTGCGGTGGCGCACGGAGAAACGCTATCCCGAGGCGCGACGCGTCCTGAACGACCTGTCGTTCGCCGAGAAGAAGGAACTGCGCGACGCGGCGCAGGAGGCGCGCAAGGAGCTCGACGCGGCGTGGGTGGCCGACGTGCCGCCCGAGGATCGGGCGCTCGTGGACGGCGTGATCGAGAACGCCGCGTGGGGACGCACGTCCAGCGTCACGATGCAGGAGTTCATCCTCATCGGCCCGCGCGGGCTGATCGAGTCGATCCCGGCAGGGTCGCGGCGGCGCTTCGACGTGGCCTACGTCTTCCTCACCGACCTGTTCGGCCGCAGGCCGAACCCGGCCGGAGACCGCGTGACGGTGTACTTCAAGGAGCTCTGGGAGTTCGGCGGCGGCACGGGCGGCGGCAAGCAGATCAACATCGGCCGCGCGGCCCCCGAGAAGCGCGGTACGCGGCTCGACACGGGCCTGCTCTACCACGAACTGACGCACTGCATCGACGACACGAGGCCGGTCCTCGGCGGCTGGCACGAGGGGCTCGCGAACGTCGGCGCGGCGTACGCCTTCGAGGTTCTCGGGCAGCGCGCGGACCTCGCGCACTCGTTCGCCGCCAACCTGCGCGACTTCCGGAACGACTACGTGGCGCGCGACCTCGCCTACTGGCGCATCCCGAACTACGGGCCGAGCGCGGGCTTCTTCCTCTACTTCGTGGACACCTACGCGAGGACGAGTTCGCCGCGTTCGAGAACACGCCCATTCACCGCGACCTCATCACGCGCCGCATGCTGGCCGCGGCAAAGCGCGGGGACGACGGCGAGGCGCGGCGCATCTCCCGCGACGAGCTCGGCATCCTGCACGACTGGCGGGTCATCGGCCCATTCGCGGAAAAGGGCACGGACCCGGGCGCGTGCGTGTTCCCGCCGCAGGTCGAGATCGACTTCGCGAAGGAGTACCCGGGCCAGGGCAACATCTGTCGCTGGCGCAAGGTGACGGACCCCGGGCCGGTGTCGATCGACCCGACCGGCTGGGTGTCGATCAAGTACGCGTACATGGACGAGACGGCGACGTACGCACTGACGCACGTGACGGTGGCGGACGAGACACCCGCCATGTTCCACGTGCGCGCCGACGACGACTTCACACTGTTCGTGAACGGCCACCTCGTCGAGGCGCTGCGGGGCAAGGGCGGCAACGCGTCGTCGAACTTCGAGTGGCGCGGCCCGCGCGCGAACGTGCCCGACGCCTTGCGCATGCCGTTCACACTGCGCGCCGGACGCAACCGCGTCCTCGTCAAGATCCGCAATCGCCGCGGGCCGGCGGGCCTCGCGCTGGCGGTGTCACGACCGGACGGTCGCCCGATCACGGGTCTCACGTCGGACGACGCGGCGCCGGACGGGCCTCTCGCGCCGCAGGTCCCGGCGAAGTGGCGCACCGTCTTGAAGCACGACTTCAGGACCAAGTCGTACGCGTCGAAGGTGGACGTCAAGGCCGGGCGCTTCGTGGTCAAGAACAAGCTGCTCGCGGGTGCATCCACGGACAAGGGCGTGCAGTGGCGCAAGTTCACGGTGCGACCGGGAGTCTCGAAGGACAACCCGTCGAACCTGATGTGGCTGAAGGACAGGTACACGAGTGACATCGACGAGTTCCGCCTGACGATCGCTCTCGTGCTGCCGCTCGAGCAGGCGCCGAAGATGGTCGTGACGTTCCAGGGCGACGGCAGGCGGGACGGCCTCTCCGGCTGGAACCTCATCCTGCACTCCGGCGGCAAAAACGTGCTGCGCGCGGAGCTCGAACGCTACCAGAGGCTGTTCCACCAGGCGCCGCCGATCACGATGGAGGAGGCCGAGACGCGGCGGCTCGTGCTCACCTACGTGGACGGACGGCTGACCGTCACGCTGGGCGGGCAGACGGTGTTCGACGCCGCGCCGATCCGCCCCATCGAGGGCGCGCGCCGCATCGGCTTCTGCACGTGGGGCGTGGAGCCGCGCATCGCCGCGTTCGAGCTGGAAGTCCCGCGGTAGGCGCGACGCCGTGCGCCGCACACTCGTCGTCGCCGCGTTGGTCGTCACGCTCCTGATCGTCGCCGCCGTCGCGCGCGTCGCGCTGTCGGTCTTCCTCGTGGACGCGACGCCGTCGTGGGTCGCGGACGGCACCGACGCGCACGGCGATCCGCTGCCGGAGGGCGCCGTCGCGCGTCTCGGCACGGGCCGCCTCGTCGCCTACCCGCGCGGC
>JAJRVY010000219.1 GCA_024277065.1 Planctomycetota bacterium | reverse complement strand
CGGCCGACCACCCAGAGCGCGAGGCCCTTCCTGACCGCCAGTTTCTTGTCCGCACCGCCGGACGCGTCGTCGGACGGCAGGCCCGCGACGTAGTCGTTCGCGCGTTTGCGTGCGCCCGCATCCCGGGTGACTGCGGCGCGCAGCGCAACGACGTCCTCTGCTGCTGGCTGGGCCTTCTCGACGACAGCCGCGATGTCGATGGCAACCTGGCTCATACGGGAACCTCCGAGGGTCCGGGTTCAGCGGGGTGCAAGAGGGGCTCGCACGCGAGGGGCGGCCGATGCTCCGGCCAAACCCTCAATTCTGGAGGAGTGCCCGCGCAGCGCAAGGTTTACCGTACTTTTGCGGTCGCGCTGTACGCGGCATCTCCCGTGGCGTGGCGTGGTGCGCCGCGGGCGTTGCGGTCGTGGGGCACGTCCGCCGCCGGCCGCGCGGCCGGGGAGGGCGCCGGGCGCAAACAAAAAAAAGTGTCCGAGGAGAGACGCGGCGTCGCGAGTGCAGGGGCGGGCGGACCGTGCGGATCCGCACGGTCCGCGCGGCCGAGGCCGGCCGAGTAATCCCTGTCCCGCGAGGCTGCCGCCGGGCACACCCGTGCTAGTTCGCTCGCAGCGCTCGCCGGAGCTCTCGCTCCGAGGCTGGTGCGAGGCTGCGGCAGCGCTCGGCGCGCATCGTCCTCCGCCGGTTCTTGGCTGTGGTAAGACGGGCGAACTGCCGTATAAGATAGGGAGTTGGGTTGGAGCGGGGCCACCGCGCGGAGAAATTCCGTGCTCGGTGGTCTTGAGTGGAATCCGGACTCCCCGGGTTCCGACAGTCCTGCGGAGGATGGCGGACATGGCTGACTCGAAGACCCTGAAGCGCTTGGTGGGCGGCGGCCTCGTGGCGGCGCTGGTTCTGGCGTCGCTCGGCGACGGCGACGCATTTGCGGGGCGCAAGAAGAAGCGGCCCCGACGTCGCGGCAGAACGCTCGTGGTCCAGCGCGTCAACGTCGCGCGTAGCGTGAACGTTCCCGGCAACCAGATCATCGAGGTGACGTTCAACTCGGACGTCGATCCGGCGACCGTCGGGCACGCGTACTTCCAGGTCCGTGGCGAGAACTAGACGCAGACCGGCTTCACCAAGGAGGTCTTCGGGACCTTCCAGGTCGAAGGCCACGTGGTGCGTTTCTTCCCGCGCCTGCCGACGCACGTACGCGATCCGTCGAGCCCGACCGGCCGTTTCTATCCTCGCGGCTCGGTGAAGGACAACGCCACCGAGAATGCCGGCCTGCAGGCCAATACGGCCTACGAGATCCGGCTCATGGGGGCGGACTCGTTCTCGCCGATGCGCAACACGCGCGGACGCGGCCTCAGCCGGACCGTGACGACGCCGTTCCGCACGGCTGCCGGCACCGATCCGGCCACGTTCTACACGACGACGTCGTACCAGGACTCGCCGCCGCCGCAGTTCGCGTTCTCCAACCCGCCGGACCGCGTTCCTTCCCCCGATGACCAGTACACGCGCGTCGGCGGCGCGAGCGACGTGCCCAACGACATCATCGTCTCCGTGTTCTGCACGAAGGTGCCGCTCTCGACGACGACGGCGCGGATCGCCGGAAACGTCGAACTGACGCAGACCGAGCGCGCCGGGAATCCGGATGTGCGTCGTCCGATCAACGGCGACGTCTTCCTCGAGCAGAACTTCGCCACCACGCTGCTCGTGCACCAGCCGAAGTTCCCGCTTACCGACCGTTCGACGTACGCGCTGCGCGTGCGCAAGAGCGTCAAGGACCTGACCGAGCAGTACGACTTCGCTCCGAATCGCGAGCGGGAGCGTCTTCGCGCGATCTTCGATTGGATGGCAAACGCCCGCGCCGACAACCCGGGAACGCCTCCCGGGGAACTCACCGATCCTCCCGACAACCTGATCCCCGACTGGCCGGAGGATCCGGCGGAGCGGGCGATCCTCAAGGAGAACGTGCTGATCCTGGGCGACACACGTCCCGACGAGGTCGATCCGCGCGTGATCGTGCTCTTCACGACGCGTGACGAGCCGGTCTCGGACGCCGCGCTGACGATCAACTTCCTGCGCGCCGAGGACCTCTATGACGCGCGCCTCTCGACGGCCGAGTGGGACCAGAGCGTGCCCGGCGCGGCCTCCGCGATCATGACGATCGCGGCCGGTAGTGGCAAGGACGGCGACTTCGTCCCGGATGCCGATGTCACGATCGACATGGATCAGTTCCCGAACAACGCGGTGAGCTGGCGTCACGTGCTGATCCCGGCCGGCGTCGTCGTGAACCTCAAGGGCTCCCGGCCCATCAGCATCCAGGCCCTCGACATCAAGGTCGATGGCGAGTTGTATCTGGACGGCGAGAAGGGCGACGACGCTCCCGGCGGCTCGTACCTCACCACACCGCGCACCGACGTCGATGGCGGCCCCGGCGGCCCCGGCGGCGGCGTCGGCGGCGACTCGGCGTCGAAGTTCGCCAGTTCGACCAACAAGAATCGCGGTGCGGGCGAGCCCGGTGTTCCGGGACACGACCGTGACCTCGTCGAGGCGGAGCCCGAGGACGGCGGCCGGGGCGGCAAGGGCGGTCTCGGTGCGCTGAACTCGTCGGCCTACCACAACGGCGGTGGCGGCGGCGGTGGCGGTGCCAGACTCGCCGGTGGCGCCGGCGCGAACGCCACGTCCAGCAACGGCTGGGGCGGCAAGGGCGGTGCCGGCGGCGACGGCTCCGACAACGAGGATCTCGATCCGCTCGTCGGTG
>JAJRVY010000218.1 GCA_024277065.1 Planctomycetota bacterium | reverse complement strand
GGGCGTGACGGGGGGCGTGACGGGGGGCGCAACGGGGGGCGCAACGGGGGGCGACTCCGTGGCGGTCTCCCGGGCGGGCACCGGCTCGGGCGTCGGCTCGGGCGCCGGCGCCTGCTCCGGCTTGGCGTAGGGCGCGGCGACGCAGATGCCGGAGGAGCGCGGTCGGTCCCGCTCCGCGCCGTCCGTGGGAGGCGCAGGTTCGCTCGCGGCGGGCTCCTCGCGGCTCTGATCCCGATCGCCGTTCGTGACGTCGTCGTCCTCGTCTTGACTCACGTCGTCGCTCGCCTCGCCATCCACGACGTCCCCATCCACGACGTCAACCGTCCTGTCGTCGGGAGCCTCTCCGAGAACCTCGGCGGCGAGGGACTCGTAGTCGGCTGCGCCGTTGCAGCGCGGTTCCCACTCGAAGATCGTCTTGCCGTGGCTCGGCGCCTCGGCCAGTTTCACGTTCTTGCGGATCTCGGTGCGCGTGACCGTGTCGCCGAAGTAGGCCCGCACCTCTTCGAGGACGTCACGCGCGAGCGTCGTGCGGCGGTCCACGAGACTGGGCACGACCATCGAGAGCCGCAGCCCCTTGTTGAGCCGCCGGACGGCGCGCACCGATTCGAGAATGCCCGCTACGCCCTGGAGGGCGAAGAACTCGGTCTGGATCGGGAGCAGGACCTCGCCCGCCGCGCAGAGCGCGTTCATCGTGAGCGTGCCGAGGGACGGCGGGCAGTCGATGATCACGAAGTCGGCCGCGGGATGCCGGGCATCGACCGTCTTCTCGAACGGCAGACCGTCGCCGTTCGACTCCGGGTCGAGCCACGCCTCGAGTGCTTCGCGCAGCACGAGCTCCCGGCCCACGGTGGACGCGAGCTGGATCTCGGCGTTCGCGAGTGCGAGCGTCGAGGGAACGACCAGGAGGCCGGGGACGCCGGTCTCGTGAACTGCCTCGGCCAGCCCGTGCTGCCCGATGAGGAGCGAGTAGGTCGTGCGCTGGAGCCGTGGGGGCTCGAGGCCGAGGTGGATCGTCAGGTTTGCCTGCGGGTCCATGTCGATCAGAAGGACGCGCAAGCCCCGGCGGGCCAGGGCCGCGCCGAGGTTCACACAGGTCGTGGTCTTGCCGACCCCGCCCTTCTGGTTCAGGACCGCGATAATGCGCGTCGCCATCGTGGAGGGAACGCTACCACCTGCGGGGGACGCCCCTGCGGATCGCCCGTGGCGCGGGGGCGTCGGCGCCGCGCGGGGTGTGGGTGGCGGCGGCTAAATTGGGTGCGATCGGCGATCCCGTCGATCCGCCACGATGACCGCCCAGCCCGAACCCGCCCCCGACTCCTGGCTGCACCGACTGCCCGAGGTGCGCGAGTCCGGTGATCGCCGCGCCACGTTGCCGCTCGTGTCGTTGCTGCTGCGCGGTACGGCGACGTGTCACGCGGAAGGTGCCGCGGCGCGCCGTCCGCCGGACGACGAGATGCTGGAGTACGAGACGCTGGAGGACGTCGCCGACGCGCTGTGCGTGCTCGAGGACCCGCGCTGCGAGCAGCCTCTCGAGGCGGCCCTGCTCGACGTCTCGGGGCCGTGGACGTTGCGCGCGGCCGCTCTGCGCGTGCTCTCCTGCCTGCCGTGCGACGACCCGCCGCCGCTGCGTGTCGCGGGCTGGTTGCGCGATGCCGACGGTCTGGTCCGCGCCCACGCCGCGGGCTTCCTCGGGCCGCGCGACGAGGAGTGGCTGGCGGCGCTCGTGCGCGATCCCGTGCCCGAGGTGCGCCGCGCCGCCGCCGAGGCGCTGGTCGGCGCGACGCGCACGCCGGCCCTGGTCGGCGCGCTGCGCCACGCCCTGCGCGACCCCGACGCCATCGTGCGGGAGACGGCCTGCCGCGCCGCGCTCTTCGACGAGCCCGTGGGCGTCACCTACGACCTGTTGCACCTGCTCGACGATCCCGACGGCGACGTCCGCTGCGGCGTCTACGACGCCCTCGAGGACTATCCCTGTGCGTCCGTGCTCCTGGCGCTCGCCGATGCGCGCAGCGGCACCGATGGCGCGCTCGCTGCGGCCACGCTCGATCTGCTCGTGGCACGTGTCGGTGCCGCGCTCCGCGCCGCGACGGGTGGCGCGGCGCGGCGCATCCTGCGCTGGGCGACGCCCGCGCGCTGGCTGCTCGAGGAGGAGTTCGGCGTGCTCGCCGTGGGCGCGCCGCCTCTCGCAGCGGCCCTCGCAGCGCCGGATGCCGACGCGCGCACGGCGTTCGGCGGTCTCGCCGACGCGCGGCCCGCGGCCCGCCCGCCGGTCGATGTCGGCGCGGCGCGACGGGTGCTCGCGGACGCCGACGTTCCGGCCGGCGCACACCGCGACCTGCTCGTCTCGCGCGACTGGAGCGCCGCCGGGAACGCCGGCCTCACGGTCCTCGCCGCCGCCGCGCAGGCGCGGCTCTGGAGCGAGCGTCACGGCGTCGCCGTGGCGCTCCTGGATCTCGCGCGGTCGGGCGTGCCCGGCGCGTCGGACGCCCTGCTCGCGCTGACGGAGGACGCCGAGCCCGTGGTGCGGCGCGTGGCGTTGCACGCGCTGACGCACGCCCGGGAGCCGCGCGTCGTGCCGCCGGCGCTCGCCGCGCTCGCCGACGACCGGGCGCGGGCGATCGCCGGCGACGCCGCGCTGGCGGCGGTTGCGAGCCTCGCGCCGCGTGCGGTCGCCGAGCGGGCCATCCTCGCGGAACTGACCGGCGATGGACATGACCGCGACGGGCTGCGTCTCGGCGCCGTCCATCTCGCCGAGCGCTCAGGGCTGACCGCCGCGGCCCCGGCGCTGGCCGCCCTTGTCTCGCGCGAGATCGTCGGCGGTCCGTCCGTGCACGTCGCGGCGCTGCGCGCGTTGCGCACGCTGCATCCGTCGCGGGCGGCCGCGCCGCAGCTCGACCTCGCGCATCTCGAGGGCGTGGACCATCTCGACGTCCAGGCCGAATTGGGTGCGTGGGATTGGCACGGCCCGCGCTACGGCTGAGAAGGTGTGGACAAGAACAGCGGGATGCGGCGGCGTCAGCCGCGTGGCGGCGCGGTGGCGGCCGTCTTGAGGATCTCGCCGAGAACTGCTGTGGCGAAGCAGCCGCGCGGCAGCGTGAAGTGCACGGCGATCGCGTGCTCCCCGTCGTCGCCGCGGGGCACCTCGCGCACGTCCGTCGCCGTGACCGGGATGCGCAGTGGGCGGCGCTCGCCGCGCAGTTCCCCCGCCCCCGGGACGCGGAAGTCCTCCGGGCGCAGGTCCTCGGCCGCGAGCACGTCGCGTTCACGCTCCCCGGGGGCGCCTCCGGCGAGGAGCAGGCGCGTGCCGAAGAGCGGCGCGGAGGGCGAGATCAGGAGGCGATCGGCGCGTGGTTGCTCGGTGGCGGCGCTCTCGACGTCGAACACCGCGCCGCGGTCGTGCAGGTACGCCAGGTCGCCGTCCTGCAGCGTGCCGAGGGCGTCGAGGCGGGCCGCGACGAAGCGGTTGAAGATGCGGCTCTGGTAGGCCGACACGAAGAGTCGCAGGAGATGGCGTGGAACGGCGGAGATGGCGCGGGCGGCGGGTCGCCCGCGAGCGAGCTCCCGCAGCAGGGCGCCCTCGGTGCGCAGGCCGGGCGGTAGCGCTGCGAGCGCCTCGGCGTAGCGGCCCTCGGCGGCGAGACGCCGGGCGCCCGTGGTGTCGCCCGCGGCGTCGCCCGTGGTGTCGGCCGCGGCGTCGGCCGTGGTGTCGGCCGCGGCGTCGGCC
>JAJRVY010000217.1 GCA_024277065.1 Planctomycetota bacterium | reverse complement strand
GCAGTTGCAGCACCGCGCGCGCGCCGTCAGGAGACGTCGCCAGAACGACGTGACCGCTCGGCGTGTCGGCCAGGGTCTCGACGCGGTCGAAGCGCCCCATCAAGAGATCTGTGCGCAACATCGTGTGCCTCCTGCCTGCACCCCGGGACGGGCAAGAGATCGTAGGAGAGACAGGTCGACCGCCGCAACGACGCTGTAAGTGGCGATGGAGACTCCCCTTAGGGGGCCGTCGTCGGCGCCCGTCGCAAATCGCGCCAACTCGCGACAGTTTTCGCGCCACCGACTGGCGCGATTGCGTCAGCGCTCGCGAGCCGGCGCCTCCGTCGCATCGTCAGCGGCTGGGGCGGCGCCGGGGGCCGGCGTCCCCACCTCGACGCGCTCCCACGTGAACGCCACGTCGAACGACTTCTCGGCCTTCTGCAAGTGGGCGCGGCGCAGCAACACGACGCCCGACGTGTCGCGATCGTCGTACTCGAACTCGCACGTCGCACCGGTGCCGTGAACCCAGAACTCGGACAACAGGTAGCGACCCCGCCAGAACGTCCACTCATAGCGCGTGATCTCGGCCGCGGGCCGCACGCTGATCCCGCGGTGGGAGATCAGTTCACGCTCGTCGAAGCGGTACGAGACCTGCACGTCGTGCTTGTGCGGCGGCGCGGTCACGATCTTGTACTTGCGGTCCTTCGAGTAGGTCAGCAGCAGTTCGATGGGCGGCAGGTACGCCACGACGTGGCGGTACGGCCCGTTCAGGGCGATCGCGGCAAACGCCCGGACCTGCTTCGCCGTGCCCTTCGGAAGAGCGGCGACGTCGCCCTCCGGGACGAGAGCCACGCGCTCGCCCACGGGCCGCGAGACGTCGAACGTGATGCGGAACGCGCCCGCGGCGTCGCCGCCCCGCACCTGCGCCACGCCCTCGGCGTGGCGCAGGTCGGCGTCGCGCACGGGATCGAACGCCCGCCGCCGGAACGAATCGATCAGGCCGCGCCCGAACTCGTCCATGTCGCGGCGCCACTGCGCCTGCGCGGCGCGCAGCTTCTCGGCATCGGGCGGCACGGCGACGGGCGCAGCGACGTCCACCTGCGGCTCCTCCGGCACAGGCGGCCGGACCAGAACCGGGGGCGCCGGCGCGTCGCCGGCGGCCGCCGGCGCAGCGTCGGCGGAGCGCGCCGGTCCCTGACCGCGATCGCCGCACGCGGTGAGCAGCGCGCCGAGGGCGAGCAGGGCGCAGGCCACGCCGAACGTCACGAGACGCGATCCGAGAGGGCACATGCACCGATGGTACCCGCTTCGGGCGTGGCCGCGCGGCCCATCCTGAACGAGGACCGAGCGTCGAGATCAAGGCGCGCCGGCGATTCGGGGCGCTTCCGCGCGGAGGCCGCGTAGCCTGATGGATTGCCGTCACCCGGCGAGGAGATGTCCCATGGAGTTCGCGTCCATCCCCGAGATCCTCGAGGAACTGCGCCAAGGCCGTTTCGTCGTGGTCGTGGACGATCCCGAGCGCGAGAACGAGGGTGACCTCATCTGCGTGGCGGAAAAGGTCACCGCCGAGCACGTGAACTTCATGCTGAAGCATGCGCGCGGGGAGGTCTGCACGACGCTGCCGGGGCCCTGGGCCAAGCGCCTGCGCCTGGACCTGCAGGCCGACGACAACACCAACCCCCTCACGTGCGCGAAGTGCGTGACCGTGGACGTCAAGGAGGGCACGACGACCGGTGTCTCGGCGTCCGACCAGGCGAAGTCGATCCGCCGCCTGGCCGACCCCAACGCCGAGGCCGACGACTTCGGCCGCCCGGGGCACACGCGGCCGATCCGCGCCCGCACCGGCGGCGTCCTGGTGCGCACGGGGCACACCGAGGCATCCGTCGATCTCGCGCGGCTCGCGGGGTTCCACCCGGTGGGGCTCATCTGCGAGATCCTCGACGAGAGCGGTGAGCCGATGCGCGTGCCCGCTCTAGAGGAGTACGCCGCGGAGCACGGGCTCGCGATGACCACCATCGAGGAGCTCATCCGCTACCGCCGCGAGACGGAGAGCCTCGTCAATCGGCTGGTCTCGACGCGCGTGCCGACCGACTGGGGCACGTTCGACCTGCATCTCTACAGCAACAGCATCGACCGCAACCAGCATGTCGCACTGACGCTCGGCATCGACGTTCCCGCGGAGTCCGTGACGGGTGAGCCCATCGCCGACGCGGTCCTCGTCCGCGTCCACAGCGAGTGCCTCACCGGTGACATCTTCGGCTCGCGCCGCTGCGATTGCGGCCCACAGCTCCACGCCGCCATGCGCGCGGTCGCCGCACGCGGGCGCGGCATCGTCCTCTACCTACGGCAGGAAGGGCGCGGCATCGGCCTGCGCAACAAACTCCTCGCCTATCGCCTGCAAGAGCACGGCCTGGACACCGTCGAGGCCAACACGACACTCGGTTTCGAGGCCGACGAACGCGACTACGGCATCGGCGCCCAGATCCTGCACCACCTCGGCGTGCGCAAGATGGCGCTCATGACCAACAACCCCAAGAAGCTCCAGGCGCTCCCCGGCTTCGGACTCGAGGTCACGGAACGCGTGCCGCTGGAGATCCAGGCGACGCGCGAGAGCGAGCGGTACCTGCGCACCAAGCGCGACAAGATGGGCCATCTGCTCGAACAGTTCCCCGCGGAGTGATGAGCCCCCGTGGAGTGGCGCGTGCACCGCGCGAGGTCGGGCTCGCATCGACGGCGACCGGCCGTGTAGGCTCGGCGATGCCGTGACGCCGCAGCGCCCCGACCATCGCCCCCGCCGCACGGTCTCGTTCGCCGCTGTGATCGCGGCCGTCGTGCTCGTGCAGGCGCTCGTCATCGGTTCGTTCGTGACGTTCGTCTTCGACCACACGTTCTGAGCCGGTACTCCCCTTGTTCACGGGCACACTCTCGGAGAATCGACGCGGGCAACGCACCTGCCCGATCGTAGGAAGGACAACGGGAGGGAAGATCGGCCGCGGCGGGGCGTCCAAGAATGCCGTCCACCCCCCGATCATTCGAGCGGAGGGCTCGCAGTGACCGACTCCGAGCTCGTTGCCCGCGCCCGCCAGGGCGAGGCAGCAGCATTCGCGACGCTGATCGGCCGGTACGAGGAGCGCATCCTTCGCCTCGTCCGGGGAATGGTTCCGAGGGCGGACGTGGAGGACGTGGCCCAGGAGGCGTTTCTCAAGGCGTTCAGGAAGTTGCACCTGTTCGACGGGCGGTCCTCCTTCTACACGTGGATCTATCGCATCTCGGCCAACACCGCGATGGACTGGCGCAAGAAGGAGACCCGGCGGCGGCACGCACCGCTGCCGGTGAGCCCCGAGGGCGAGGATCGGACGGAGAGCCAGGGCGTCGGCCCCGCGAGGCGCGCCGTCCAGCGCGAGTTGGGCGAGTTGATCGACCGCGCCATCGCCGAGTTGCCGCCGCGGTATCACGAGATCCTGATCCTGCGGGAGTTCCGCGGACTGTCGTACGAGCAGATCGCAGCGGAGCTACAGATCAGCAAGGGGACCGTCGAGTCGCGACTGTTCCGTGCGCGAGAACGCCTCCGAGAACGCCTGCGGCCGTGGACGGAGACATGAAGAACGGGAGACGCCCGAGATGAGCGAAGACCAGAGCGACGATCTGCGCTGCGAGCGCGTGCGGCTCCTGCTCTCGCTCGCGCTCGACGGCAGGGCGACGCCCGCCCAGGACGCCGAGATCGCAGCCCACGTGCCCGTCTGCGCCGGATGCCGAGGCGCACGCGCCGCCGACCACGCTGTGCGTGCACGCTGCGCGCAGCCGGCGACGGTGCCGAGCGGGTTCGCCGGCCGGGTCGCCGCCGCCGCCCGGGAGCAACGCCTCGCCGCCAGGGCGCAGAACAGGTTCCTCTTCGCGGCAGCCGCCGCCGCGGTCCTCGTCGCTGGCGTCGCCGTAGCGGCGTTCGGGCCGCCGCAGCGTTCCCGCGCCACGCCGCACACCGCCGCGGCCATCGCCGCTGATCGCGAGACCGCCGGCCGCGCACTGCGCACGGGTCTCGCTCTCGGCCGCAACCCGAGGGAACGG
>JAJRVY010000216.1 GCA_024277065.1 Planctomycetota bacterium | reverse complement strand
ATGGATCCCGAAAACCCGGACGCGCTCGACCTCCGCGAGCGCCTGCCGCCGGAGTAGCGATCCGCTCGCCCGGAGTCCCTGCCGCGGGGCATCACGGGAGACACTGGGAACCTCCGGGAACCTCGGGGAGCCGCGGGGAAACACCCGGAAGCACCGCGAACCACTGGGTGAGATCGTCGTTCGCGACCCTGGGCCGAGACCCTCGTCACGGTCGTAGATCGTGTCTTCCCAAGGGTTTCTGGCGTTCTGCCAGTTCCGGCTTATCCACACGCGCGCCCTCGCGCCGCGAAGTGCGGCTCGCGTGCCAGAAGTTGCAAGCATAAATGTGGCGGAATCTGTCGCGAATCGCGGCATTCACCCCCGTCCTCCTCGTAAGTCGCTTGCACGTAATGGGTTGGTATCTGTGCACATCCTCTATTCCGCCTTCTTCTCGCGCGCCTCCGCGTCGGCCACGCGCGCCGCGATGCGGCGCGCGCGGAGTTTTCCACAGACTTTCAACACGGCGGTTGATGGGTGTGCAAGAACGACTCTCGAGTCCTCGGCGAGAACCCCGAAAGCGCGGCAGTTGGCGCCTTTCGAGCGCGTCGTCCGGTGGCGTCGCTGTGGGGAACGGTCGGCCACCGGCCGCGAGCGAGCGCGGCGCGGCGGACGATCCCCGCTACGAGGGGCGGGGGGGATAACGCCGGGAGCCGGCCCCGCCGGCCGCCCGGGTGTGTAAGAAGGTGTGACGAAAGAGACGCGGCGCCGGTCACGCGACTGGCGCGGATCCGAGCCTCGGATTGTCGCAGCGTCCAGCGGTGCAAGTCGCGCGCCGCAGCCCCGCTCGTCCGTGGAGCCCGCCGGACGGCGTTGCGCTCGCTCGATGACTCGGACAGGGGAGTCACGTTCACGACCGCGCCTTGCGGCAGGCTCCAGGAACAAGCCGACGCTCCCGTTTCTTACGTCCACACCTTCTGAGTCGTCATGAACGGTCGGGGCCGGGCGTAGACTCCGGGGATGTCTCGTCACCTGGGCCGGTTCATCGTGCTGGAGGGCGCCGACGGGTGCGGCAAGAGCACGCAGGCGGGGCTCCTCGCCGCGCGCCTGCGCGCCGCCGGTCGCGACGTGCTGCACGTTCGAGACCCCGGTGGCACGAGGGTCGCCGAGGGCGTGCGGCGCCTGCTGCTGGACCCCGCGACAGGGCCCGTCGGCGTGCGCGCGGAGACGTTCCTCTACATGGCGGCGCGGGCACAGCTCGCCGCGGAGATCGTGGCGCCCGCCCTCGCGCGCGGCGCGGTGGTCGTCTGCGAGCGCTGGACGCTCTCGACCGAGGTCTACCAGGGCCTCGCCGGTGGGCTCGGCGTCGAGAATGTGCGGCGGCTGGCGGCGCTCGCCGAGCACGGCGCCGCGCCGCACCTCACCGTCGTCCTCGACGTCGCCGTGGGTGAGGGTCTGGCGCGGATCCGTGGCGCACACGACCGGATGGAGGCCAAGGGGGGGGAGTTCCACGCCGCGGTGGTTCGCGGCTATCGCGAACTCACGCCCGGTCGCGCGGGCTGCATCACCGTGCCCCGCGGCGCCGCGGACGCCGTCGCCGACGCGATCTGGGAGGCCGTGCGTGGCGTCCTCTGAGCTGCCGTCGATCGGCGCGCTGCGCGGCCAGGAGACCGCCACCCGGGCGTTTCGCGCCGCACTCGTCGCGGACACTTCCTCGCCGGCCCGCGTCGCCGGGGCGTATCTCCTGCACGGGCCACGGGGCGTCGGGCGTGCACTCGCCGCGCTCGGCTTCGCAACCGCGCTGCTCTGCCGCGCGCCCGTGGACGCCCAGCCGTGCGGGCGCTGCAAGCCCTGTCACCTCTGCGCCGCCGCGACCCATCCGGACCTCCTGGTCGTCTCCGCCGAGACGGGGCCCAGGTTCCGTGACGATGGCGAGTCGCTGCGGGCTGGCCCAGGCCAGTTCACACGTGCCCACCATGCCGGGAAGAAGGCTGGGCCGCGCCGCGGTATCCAGGTGCGGGCGCTGCGGCGCCTGCTCGATCTGCTGTCGTTGTCGGCGGCGGCCGGCGGTCGCAAGGTGGCGGTCATCGACTCGCTCGACGAGGTCGAGGACGAGGGCGTCGCGACGCTCCTCAAGAGCCTCGAGGAACCGCCCCGGGACACGACGTTCCTGGTGCTCGCACGCGACATCGACAGCGTGCCGGACACGATCGTGTCGCGGTGTCAGAGAGTGCGCTTCCGGCCCCTCGCGCCGCCGGTGATCAGCGCGATCCTCGCCGAGCGCCTGGCGCCGGAGGAGCGCCCGCGACCCGAGGAACTGCGACTCGTCTTGGGGTTGTCCCAGGGCTCGGTGGGGCGGGCGCTGGACGCCGTGCGCAGCGGGCTCCATCACGAGGGCGCGGCGGCGATGACGGGCCTCCTGCAGCCGTCCGGTCCGGTCGGTGTGGAGGCGGCGCGCGACTGGGTGCAGGCAGCCGGCCGCGAGCTCGCCGCGCAGCGTGAGCGCGTGCGTGCACTGCTCGCGCTGGGCCTGCTGATGGCGCGTGACCGCGCGGCGCGGTCGGGGACAGCGGACGAGCTCGAGAGCCTCCTGCCGGCGTTCTCCGCCGGGCTTGAGGCCTGCGACGCCAATGTCTCGCCGGACCTCGTCCTGCACGCGCTCTGGGCGCGCGTGCGGCGCGCCCGCCGACTGACAACTTGACAGCCTGAATCCGTTGGAAAGGTTCAAAGGTCCCCGCGGTTTGGCCGATGAAGTCCATGCGGCCGACGGATCCGCTCCTCCGTGGGGCGGTCCCCGGAAGACCCGCCGGAGACCCCTATGCAGGATCGACTGCAGGAACAGATCGACGAGATCGCGCAACGCGACCGGCGCTACCCGCCGGCGGCGTACGTTCTCGTTTTCGAGGGCCTCGAGTGCGCGCTCGCGCGGATCGCCGCGCGACGCCACGTGACGCCGGCCGAACTGGTGCTCGGCGTGCGCGAGGCCGCTCTGACGCAGTGGGGCCTGCTCGCCCGCGCCGTACTCGAGTCGTGGAACATCCACGACACGGGCGCCGTCGGCGACCTGGTCTTCAACCTCATCGAGCACGGCCTGCTCGAAGCCGGCGAGGACGATACGCCGCAGCAGTTCATGGGCGTGTTCTAGTTCGACGACGGTTTCGTCGAGGGCTTCGAGCTGCTGCTCGCCGACGACCCGCCGCGCCTCGCCACGCGCGGCGTGTGAGCGCTCCCGGGCGTGCTGCACAGCCGGTTGCTCGCGGCGCTCCCGGGGCTCGTCCACGGCCTCTCGACGCGCGCTGACGGCAGCGTCGCTGCGGCGGCCGGTGCCGCGGCTCTGGCCACGCGGCGACGCATCGTCGGCGCGCTCACCGGGAGCGCCCGGCAACCGCTGGCGCCGCGCCAGGTCCATGGCGCACGCGTGGCCGTCGTAACCGGCAGCAGCGATCACCCGGAGGAGGCCGACGGCGTCGCGACGGCGCGCGCCGGGCTGCCGCTGATGGTGCAGGGCGCGGACTGCCCGCTGCTCGTCCTCGTCGATGCCGAGGCGCCGGCGCTGGCCCTGATCCACTCCGGATGGCGCGGCACGGTGGCGCGCATCGCGGCGCGCGGCGTGGCGTCGCTGGCTGCGCTCGGCGCGCACCCGGAGCGCATCCGGGCGGCGCTGTTCCCGGGCATCGCGCGCTGCTGCTTCGACGTCGGCCCCGAGGTCATCGCCGCGTGCCACGCTGTGTTCGGCGCGCGCGCGGCCGCCTGGCACGTACCGGGCGGCGCGCAGCGCAGGCGGCTCGATCTGCACGCCGCGATCACGGCGACGCTCCGTGAGGCCGGCGTGGACGCCGCGCACATCGACGCGGTCGGCGGCTGCACGGCGTGCGGCACCGAACTCTGGTCCCACCGCGCCTCGGGCGGCGCTCCCGAGCGGCACGGTCTCTTCGCGGCGCTGCGCGCCTGACCATGCGCCGGTCGCGTATCGACCACGTACCGACTACTTCACCGGGCGGGCCTTCGCGAGGATCTCCGGCTTGTAGCTGTCCGGTACATCGAACGTGCGCTCGGCGATGAAGGTGTACTCGGGCGCCTCCGCGACGGCGCCCACCGCGTCGCCGAGATCGCCGATCGCGCGCTGGAGCTGGGCGTCCACGGCCCAGTCGCCGACGAGCAGCCGGCCGAGCTTGTCGCTGGCCTTGGTGCGCAGCAGCGAATGCAACCAGTACCACACGTCCTCCTCGGAGAGCTGCGTGTCCAGACTGGCGTAGAACTCGGCGAAGCGCGGGTAGTCGGCGGGGTTGCGCGTGTCGCTCACCGCGAGCCGCATCATGGTGTCGTTGTCGGTCTCGAACACCTTGTCGATGTAGACGTCGAAGACGCCCTGTTCCTCGAGCTTCGAGATGGCCTCGGCGCGCCAGCCGTCGATGGCGTCGGAGGCCACCGGCAGGTCCGGCTCGATGCCGCCCAGCCACTCCCGCTTGCCGCCCACGATCATCTCGACGCGGTGTGGGTTGATCTGGTGCGCGCCGGGCCGCCGGCCGACGTAGTACTTGGCGATCGTGACCTTGACGGCCGGGCTGTCGTACTGCGAGTTCGCGTTGGCGTCCTCGTACGGCTCCGCCGGATTCCAGCGGCCGTTCTTGTCGAGGTCGAGGTAGGCCTCGCCGGCGTCGCGGCGTCCGTTCTCGTTGCGGTCGTCGAACGGTTCGCGGTCGTCCCAGGCGCCGTTGTCGTTGATGTCGGTCCAGGGCTCGGCGAACGGCCTCGTGAAGATCGGATAGACGTTCTGGACGCTGCCCTTGCCGTAGGTGCGCAGGCCGACGACCGAGGCGCGGCCGTGCACCTGGAGGCACCCCGAGAGGATCTCGCTGGCGCTGGCGCTGGCGCCGTTGACGAGCACACGGATCGGCACGCTGCGGCTCCACGCCGAGGACGAGCCCTTCGTGATGTACGTCTCGTCGGGATGGACACCGGCCCGCCCGGCGGTCTCGACGACGAGTTTGCCGGGAGGCAGCAGGTAGTCGGCCATCGACTGCGCCGTGCGCAGGTACCCGCCGCTGTTCCAGCGCAGGTCGAGAACGATGGCGCGCGCCCCCCGGCGCTCGAGGTCGCGGAGCGTCCTGCGGAACTCGTCCGCCGTGTTCTTCGCGAACGTATCGACCATCACGTAGCCGACGCCCCCGGGCAGCAGGTCCGCGTACACGGTCGGCACCTTGATGTTGCCGCGCGTCAGTGTGATCTTGCGCGGCTCGGTCCAACCCTTGCGCACGATCTCGACCGTGACGTCCTGGTCGGCGGGCCCGCGCAGATGCTTGACGATCTCGTTGATGTCCTCACCGATCGTCTCCCAGCCGTCCACCGAGATGACACGGTCGCCCGAGCGCAGCTTCGACTTCCATGCGGGGCTCCCGAACATCGGGCGCGAGATGATGAAGAAGCCCTCCTTGTCGTAGCCGACATAGGCCCCGATGCCGCCGTACTCCTTCGTGAGATGGTCGGTCCAGTTCTCGCGCTCGGCGGCGCTCTGGAACGTCGTGTGCGGGTCGCCGACAGCCGCGACGAGCCCGCGGGCGGCGCCCTCCCACAACTTCCGTTCGTCGAGCGACTCCGGATCGACGTAGAACGTCTTCACGCGCCGCAGCGCGTCCAGGACGATGGCCTCGAGGGGCACCGCCGGGACCGCTTCCGCGACCTCGGGCTCGCGCGTCGCCGCCTCGCGCGCGGTCTCGGTGATGCGCACCCACTCGCTCTGTGTCAGCAGCGCGTCGGCCAGCCGTCCACGTCCCGTGGGCTCGTCGCGGATGCGCTGCAGCACGGCGCGCACGTGCTCGCCGAAGTCGCCCACCTCGGCCAGCGCGATGGCGCCCGCGACCTGGATGTCGAAGTCGTCGCTCGCCAGCAGGTCGCGCAGCTTGGCCTTGGCCTCGATGTCCTTGGTGAGGCGCCACAGGGTCTTGCCGAGCGCGGCGCGCTCGCGCGGGTCGAGGGCGTTGTCGAGCATCGCCCAGAGTTCGTCCTCGTAGGAGTCGTCCGCGGCGTCCTCGAGCAGCCGAATCGCTTCGACGCGCAGCGCCACAGGCGCCTCCGATGCGGCCACCGCCAGAAGCGTCTCCGTGGCGCGCGCGCGCTCGCCGAGCGCCATCAGCACGCGGGAGAGGACGACCTTGCCGAGGGGCGTCGCGTCGGGCTCGCCGACGGCCTCGACCACGAACGGCGTCGCCCTGTTCTTGAACCCCGTGAGGCGCACTGCGTCGTTCCAGGCGAACTCCGCGTTGTCGGTCGTGGCCACCTCGTCCGCCAGGCCGCGGATCTCCTCGTCGCCGCTTTCCTGGGGCGTGGTCTCTTGGGCGGCCAGCGGGCCGGCGACGGTGGCGGCGCCGGCGAGGAGCAGCGCGACCACGAGCGGGGCGGCGCGGAGGTGTCGGGAACAGAGCATCGTCTCTCCGGGTGTTCGTTCATGCGTGCGGCGCCGCCTCGACGGACGGCGCCGCTCGATCTCAAGATAAGGGCCCACGCGCCGAGCGCGGCAACTTGCCGTGACCCGGCCCTCGTCCTGCCTCGCCCCGGTCGGCGCGCGGGGCTCCGTCGAGAAAGGATTCCGGCCCGCGATGTGACCTTCGGCGTTCTCGTGCGACCTAGAGAGTAGGAGGGCGCTCACCGCGCCCGCAATTCCAGGCGGCGTGCCACGAGGGCGTCGCGCCCCACGTGTCGCCCTCAGTGTCATTCGACGTTCGGGAGAGCCGATGTGAGCAATCTTGCTCGTTGCCACTCTGCGTGCGTGCGCGGAATCGCGGGGTTGCCGACCGAGGTCGAGGTCTCGCAGCGCAAGGGCACCTACCGCTTCGAGATCGTCGGACTGCCCGACGCGGCCGGGCGCGAGGCCCGCGACCGCGTGCGCTCCGCCATCGTCACGAGCGGCTACGAGTTCCCGTCCGGTCTCGTCATCGTCAACCTGGCTCCGGCCGCAACGCCGAAGGCCGGCGCCGGCCACGATCTGCCGATCGCGCTGACGATCCTCGCGGCGAAGGGAGTGCTGCCGCGGTCGGCGCTGGTGCGGGCGCTGACCTTCGGAGAGCTGTCCCTCGACGGCCGCGTACGGCCCGTGCGCGCGTCGTTCCTGCTCGCGTCGGCCACGGCGGGGCGCGGGCTCCGCGAGGTACTGGCGCCCGCCGGCAACGCCGCCGAGGCCGCGCTGGCCACGGACCTTCCCGTGATCGCGGTGCCGACGCTCGTCGATGCGGTGCTCCACCTGTGCGGCGTCCGGCGGCTCGAACCGACGGTCCCCTAGCGGTCGCGCGACGTCGCGGTGCGCCACGGCGACTTCGCCGACGTGCGCGGCCAGGAGACGGTCAAGGAGGCGCTCGTCGCGGCGGCCGCGGGGGGCCACAACGTGCTGCTGGTCGGGCCGCCGGGATGTGGCAAGACGCTCGTCGCGGAGCGCTTCCCCGATCTGCTGCCGACCCTGACGCGGGACGAGGCGCTCGAGGTGGCGCGGCTGCGCAGCGCCGCCGGGCTGCCCGTGCCGGGGCTGCCGGTGCGCCGCCCGTTCCGCGCGCCGTCGTGCGGTGCCAGCCCGGCGGGCGTGCTCGGTGGGGGGCGGCCGCCGGGCCCCGGCGAGGTGTCGCTGGCCCATCGCGGCGTGCTCTTCCTGGACGAGACGCCACACTTCCGCGCGGACGTGCTGGAGGGGTTGCGTGGTCCGCTCGAGGACGGGCGCGTCACGATCTCGCGGGCCGGCAGCCATCTCACGCTGCCGGCGCGCTTCGTGCTGATCGCCGCGATGAACCCGTGCCCGTGCGGCCACGGCGGCGGCGCGTCGTGCGCGTGCACGCCCTTGGCGCGTGAGCGCTACGCGCGGCGGCTGTCCGGACCGCTGCTCGACCGCATCGATCTGCGCGTGATGGTGCGCGCCGTGCCGTTCGACAAGTTGCGCGGGCGTGGCGCCGACGACGATCTCGACACGGCGCGGATGCGGCAGCGCGTGCAGAGGGCGCGTGCGCTCCAGGCGCAGCGTCTCGGAGCGGGGCGCGTCAACGCCTCGCTCGGGACGTCCGAGATCGAGCGCTTCTGCCGCCCCGTCCCCGACGCCGAGCGCGAGCTCGAGACGGCGTGCAGCGCCGGCCGCCTCTCGGCGCGCGGCGTCGTGCGCGTCCTGCGCGTGGCGCGCACGCTGGCGGACCTGGACGAGAGACCGGGCGCGGAGTTGTCGCTCGCCGACGTGCGGTGTGCGGCGGGGTGGCGCGTGGATCGCAGCGGGTGAGGTGGGTGGGCAGCCGGCCGCGTCCTCCGCGGCGTTTTCGCGGCGCCGCGACGCGCGCTGTAGAACGCGCCCATGCGGATCGCCGTGAATGCGCTGAGCGTCGTGCCCGGGGAGACCGGCGGCGGCGAGACGTACCTCGTCGAGCTGCTGCGCGCGATGGAGCGGCACCCGGCGGCGGCGGGCCACGAGATCGTCGTGTACTGCTCGGCGAACGCCGCGGAACTGTATCGTGAGCGCGGCGTGGTGCGGCGGCGCGTGCTGGCGCTCGACAACCGCGGGCGCAGGGCGCGGCTGGTGTTCGAGCACCTGCGCCTCGGTCCGCTGCTCGCGCGGGAACGGGCGGACGTCCTGTACGCGCCGGGCAATGCGCTGCCGTTGCGGCTGCGCACTCCGGCCGTCCTCGGCGTGCAGAGCCTGCACTCGTTCATCGTGCCCGAGGAGATGTCGCGCTTCCGCGTGGCGTACTTCCGGCGCATCGTCCCGCGCTCGGCCCGCCGTGCCGCCCGCGTCCTCTGCGTCAGCGACGACATCCGCACCCGCCTCCTGGAGATCGTGCCCGGACTGGATGCGGGCAAGGTGCGCGTCGTCCACGAGGGCGTGCCGCAGGACATGGGGCCGGTCACCGACGCGGCGCGGATCGACGAGGTCTGTGCGCGGCATGGCGTCGCGCCCGGCCGCTTCGTGCTGTTCGTGTCCAGCCTCAATCCCTTCAAACGGCCCGAGCGCGCCGTCGAGGCGCTCGCGTGGTGGCGCGACAACGGCGGCCGTCCGCCCGGTGGTGTTTCCGATGACGCTTGCGGTGAACGCGCGTGGCCGCTGCTCCTCGCCGGCCGCGCGTCGGAGGAGCACGCCGCTCGCGTCCGCGCCGCGGCGCGCGCCGTCGGCATGGAGAGGCAGGTGAGCATCCTCGGCAGCGTCGCTCGCGACGAACTGTCCGCGCTGCTGACCGCGGCGCGCGTCATGGTGTATCCCTCGACCGTCGAGACCTTTGGACTGCCGCCGCTCGAGGCGATGGCCTGCGAGACGCCCGTCGTCGCGGCGGCGCGGGCGAGCATCCCGGAGATCGTCGGCGAGGCGGCCCTCCTGGTGGATCCCGATGACCTCCCCGCGTTCGGCGCCGCGCTCGGCCGGGCGCTCCACGACGACGGCCTGCGCGCGCAACTGATCGCCCGCGGTCGCGAGCGGGTGGGGCGTTTCCGCTGGAGCGACGCGGCCGCCGGCACGCTGCGGCTTCTCGTCGAGGCGGCGCGGGGCCCTTAGGGCCTGCGCAGGAATAACTTCGGGATTCGGCCGGCTGCGACGACGCGGGGCGGCGTTGCCTCTCCTCCCAGACTCGGCTCCGCAATGAGTCGCGTCGTCGAGGCGCCTTGCCCCGCGCCGCCTCGCTCGCCCTCGGTCCTACGAACTTATTCCTGCGCGGGCCCTTATCCGCGTGGCGTCACCGGGCGGCGCATAGGATGGACGGGATGAGCAGCGATTCCGACGACAAGTCCCCAGCCGCCGTCCCGGAAGCGGCCCTGACGCACCTCGACGCCCGCGGCGAGGCGCGCATGGTGAATGTCTCCGGCAAGGACCGCACGGTGCGCGAGGCGACCGCCGAGGCCTTCGTGGCCTGCGCTCCCGCGACGCTCTCGCTCGTGCGCGACGGTCGCGTGCCCAAGGGCGACGTGCAGGCGGTGGCGCGCGTCGCCGGGATCTGCGGCGCCAAGCGAACGCCCGAGCTGATCCCGCTCTGCCACCCCGTCGCGCTCACGTCCGTGGACGTCGCCGTGGCGGTCGAGGACGGGGGCCTGCGCGTCACCGCGACGGCGCGTGCTGCGGATCGCACGGGCGTCGAGATGGAGGCGCTCACCGCCGCGACCACGGCGGCGCTGACGATCTACGACATGCTGAAGGCCGTCGAGCGCGGCGTGCAGATCCGCGCCGTGCGGCTCCTCTGCAAGTCGGGCGGTCGCAGTGGCACCTGGGTGCGCGAGGACGACGCGTGAGCGCGGCGTTCCGCGCCGCCGTGCTGACCGTCTCCGATCGCGCCGCGCGCGGGGATCGCGAGGACGCCACGGGGCCGCGGCTGCGGGCGCTGCTCGAGCGATTCGGCGCGACCGTGACGCTCGCCGACGCCGTTCCCGACGAGCGCGAGGTGATCGCCGCTGCGCTGCGGCGTCTCGCGGCCGCGAGCGACGTCGTCGTGACGACGGGCGGCACCGGGCTCGCGCCGCGCGACGTCACGCCCGAGGCGACGCGCGACGTCCTCGATCGCGAGGCGCCGGGGTTCGCCGAGGAGATGCGGCGTCGCAGCGCGGCGGGCTTCCCGCGCGCCGTCCTCTCGCGCGGCGTCTGCGGCACGATCGGGCGCTGCCTCGTGCTGAACCTGCCCGGCAGCCCGTCGGGCGCCGCCGAATGCCTGGAGTTCGTGGCGTCCGTGCTGCCGCACGCCGTCAAGGTGCTGCGCGGTGGTCTGGCCGACTGCGCCGACGATCCGGCCGCGGGCGACGGCACGGGCGCGCACCACGGGGAGCACGCGTGAGCGTCCGGCGGCTGCGCGTGGGCGTCGCCGGCGCGACGGGCGCGGTCGGCGCCGAGCTGCTGCGGCTGCTCGTCGAGCGAGAGTTTCCGCTGGATGGGCCGCCGCGTCTCCTCGCATCGGCGCGGTCCGTGGGAACGATGCTCCCCTGCGCCGCCGGCCCCGTGCCGGTCGAGGAACTCCACGACGAGGCGTTGCGAGGTCTCGACCTCGTCTTCTTCTCGTGCGGCGGCGAGCGCAGCCGGCGCTTCGCCGAGGTCGCGCGCGACGGCGGCGCCGTCGTCGTGGACAACAGCAGCGCGTTCCGCATGGACGACGCCGTGCCGCTCGTCATCCCCGAGATCAACCCCGAGGCCGTGGACGGCCACCGCGGCATCGTCGCGGTGCCCAACTGCACGACGATCGTGTTCCTCATGGCGGTGGCGCCGCTGCACCGTGCGGCCGGCCTCGAGCGGGCGGTGGTCAGCTCGTACCAGGCCGCCTCGGGCGCGGGCGCCGCGGCGCTGCGCGAGTACGAGGGCCAGATCCGCGCCGCCGCGGCCGGCAAGCCCCTGCGGGCGGAGGTCCTGCCGCGGGTGCTGCTCGGCAACGTCGTGCCGCACGTCGATCGGTTCCTGCCGGATGGATCGACGAAGGAGGAGCGCAAGCTCGTCGAGGAGACGCGCAAGATCCTCGGCGACCCCGGCATCGGCGTCGCGGCGACGTGCGTGCGCGTGCCCGTGGCTCGCGCGCACGCGGTCTCGGCGGCCCTCGAGCTGCGCGATCCGCTCACCCCCGAACGGGCGCGTGAGATTCTCGCCGCCACCCCCGGCGTTGTCGTCGTGGACGGCGGCGATCCTCCCGACTACCCTACGCCGCTCGACGTGTCGGGGCGTTGCGAGGTGGCCGTGGGGCGCATCCGCGAAGACGCGTCCCGGCCCGGCGGTCTGCTGCTGTGGGCGGTGGGCGACCAATTGCTGAAGGGCGCGGCCTGGAACGCGCTGCAGATCGCTGAACTGATGATCCGGAGGGAGCGCCTGTGAGTGGCGGTAAGTCGGACGGAGAACAGCCGAAGCTGGATCTGGCGGAGGTCCGCCGGCTCGTGAACCTGATGGAGACCAAGGACCTGGCCGAGGTCGAGATCGAACTCGAGGGCAAGCGTGTGCGTGTGGTCCGCGCCGGCCAGGCCACGCCGGCCGTCGTCGCCGTGCCCGCGCCGGGCGTGCCGGCGAGCGCCGGTCCCGCCTCGGCTCCCATATCGGCACCGGAACCCGCGGCACCACGCGGCACCGAGATCCCGTGCCCGATGGTGGGCACGTTCTACCGTTCGCCCAGCCCGGACGCGGCGCCCTTCGTCGAGGTCGGCGACCGCATCTCGAAGGAAACCGTCGTCTGCATCATCGAGGCGATGAAGGTCATGAACGAGATCAAGGCCGAGGTCGATGGCGAGATCCTCGAGATCCTCGTCCAGAACGGCGAGCCCGTGGAGTTCGGCCAGCCGCTGTTCCTGGTGCGGCCCTCGGGCAGCGGGACCGCGTAACGTCGCATGATCTCACGGGTCCTCGTGGCCAACCGGGGGGAGATCGCGCTGCGCATCATCCGTGCGTGCCGCGAGCTCGGGCTCCAGACGGTGGCCGTCTACAGCCAGGCCGACGCCAAGGCCGCGTACCTGCGCTTTGCGGACGAGACGATCTGCATCGGCAAGGCGGCCTCCGCCGAGTCGTATCTCTCGATCCCGAACATCCTCGCCGCCGCCGAGATCGCGGACGTCGATGCCATCCACCCGGGATACGGGTT
>JAJRVY010000215.1 GCA_024277065.1 Planctomycetota bacterium | reverse complement strand
TGCCCACCCACAGGCCGAGGTTCGCCGAGGCGAATGCGCGCACGTTGATCGGCGCGCTGTGGAAGGTCTGCGCGCCCGAGAACGCGGTGAACCGCGGCAGGAGAACGATCTTGCGGACCTCGATGTCGTTCGTCATGGCGCCTCCTCCGGTCACCGGGCCGTCTCGAGTTGCTCGAACACGCTCGAACCCTGTGCCCACAGCGGAAGCGCGGGAGATCGACCGGGAGCGGCCGGCGGCGGCGTGATCGCCCCGAGGTCGATGCTCGGCGACGCGCCGCCGCGCCTTGCCGCCGGGGAGCCGCTCGTGGCAGCCCGCGGGGGCGCCCACGCGCCTCCTCCGCCGCCGCCTCGCAAGAGCCCCTCGGCCCAGCAGGTCGCCACCGGGTCGGTCCCCCCGAGTTCTACGCGGACGCGGAACCACCGCAGCCGGAACGCGTAGCTGAAGAGCTTGGGCCGGGTGAGCGTCGGATCGTCGGTGCCGGGGTCGTAGCCCGTGGGCGTCGAGGGCCCGAGCACCCAGTGGTCGGCGTCCAGCGACTCCTCGAGGTAGCAGAGGAACGTGGGGTCCGTTCCGCGCAGCGGGCCTCGCCAGAGCTGGAACTGCGCCGAAGCGAAGCGCGAGACGTCGAGGGGCTGCGTCGTGAAGGACGACGCACCGACGAGGGTCGAGAAGCGCGGCAGGAAGACGATCGCGGCATCGACGTTCGGCATGTGGTCTTCTTCCTCCGCGGTTCAGAACTGGTTCGCGGGCCTGGCGGCTCCGACGGCGGCCCAGGACGCGCCGTCCGCGCTCTCCTCGACGACGCAGTCGAGCGGCGCGAAGTCGGCCGCGTCTCGCCACACGTGGAAGGTCGCGGAGACGCCCCCGTCAGCCGTTCGGGAGACCTGGACGATGGCCCGGTGGGGGATCCCGTTCTCGCCGCGCCGCAGCCGCGTGAACTGCGCCCCGTCGGGCCAGGGGATGACGTGGCTCTGCATTCGGGGCACCTCCTCCGTCCGGGCGCGGCGATGCGCTCGTCTCACGGGGTAATGTCGCTGGGGGTAGGTCCGTGTCACCGAGATCGGGGTCCAGGCTCGGTTTCCACATCCTCCAGAGCCGCGCGAGGCGGGAGCGGACCGCGTGGACGGTCGAGCCGAGGGCCTCGGCACAGGCCCGGTGGCTCCGGCCGATACTCCGCAGTACGAGGAGCGCCGCGCCCGGTGCGTCCCCGTTCACGGCCACCACCCTCGCGAGCGCGGCGGTCTCGGCCGGCTCATGCCGCCCGGGCGCTGGAGTACCCGCACGCAGACGCTTCCTCGCTCTGCGCAGACGGTCGCGGTACGCATCGCGGGTGATCCGGAGTTCGGCGGCGGCCTCGCGGTGGATGAGACCGCGGCAGTGGGCCTCCCAGGCGGCGAACTGCTTGGGCGTGAGGAATGCGGCGGCATCCAGCCGACGGAGTTCCTCGTCCTCGAGCGCCTTGACGTCGTCCTCGCCCGGTGCTGTCACCTGCGCCGCGCGATCGCCGGCCGTTCGGACCGTGCGGCGCCGCAGCGTACGGGTTCGTGGCAAAGGTGGGAAGGGGGCAGATCCGACCTGCGGATCGCCGGCCCGGCGGCAGGACCACCTCCAGAGATCGAGGTGATGCCGGCGCTCGTGCAGCAGAGCCGGGTAGGGGCCGACGACGATGGCGGGGAGCGCCGTCACCGGCACGTCCACGATCTCCCCTGCGACGGAGAACCGCACATTCGCATGCTCGGGATCGCGTCGGACCCACGCGCCAACGCACCGCGCCCGACCGGCCATGACCCGTCGTAGGGGACGCCCTACGTGGCGTCCCCGCATGTCCCCGGCGGCGACGGTGTCCCCGGCCGCCTCGCGACGTAGGGGTCGGCGGCCGTCAAACCGCAGCGGCCATCGAACCTCCGGGGACGCCCACGAAGGGGCGCCCCTACGACGGGAAACGGCTGCCGGCCTCGCGGCGCCGCTCCCTCACGGTGACCTCCGCCGTCTTCTGGAGGCGAGCGTCTCGGCCCCCGGCTCGGGCCGACGTCACACCGAACCTGCGACGGTCTGGTCTCACCGCACGGTTCAGCCCCGAGGCGTGCCCTCGGAGCGTGGAGTCGGCGATCCGTCAGATCTCGAACTCGACGCCTTGCGCGAGGGGCAGGTCGTCGCCCCAGTTGAGGGTGCAGGTCTGGCGGCGCATGTAGGCCTTCCAGGCGTCGCTGCCGGCCTCGCGGCCGCCGCCGGTCTCCTTCTCGCCGCCGAACGCGCCGCCGATCTCGGCGCCCGAGGTGCCGATGTTGACGTTGGCGATGCCGCAGTCGCTGCCGGCGTGGGAGAGGAAGCGCTCGGCGGTCTTCATCGAGTTCGTGAAGACGGCGCTGGAGAGGCCCTGCGGCACGTCGTTCTGCACGCGGATCGCCTCGTCGATGTCCGCGATCTCCATGACGTAGAGGATGGGCGCGAAGGTCTCTTCCCTGGCGAGCGCGAAGTCCGTGGGGACGCGCGCGATCGTCGGCTCCACGTAGCAGCCGGCGCGGTCGAGCACGCTGCCGCCGCAGAGGATCTCGCCGCCCTCCTCGCGGATGCGCGCGACGGCGCGCTCGTACATGCGCACGGCGTCATCGTCGATGACCGGGCCGCAGAGAACGCCGCTCTCGAGCGGGTGCCCGATCTTGATGGAGCCGTACGAGGCGACGAGCCGCTCGGTGAACGCCGCGGCGATGCCCCTCTGCACCATCAGGCGCCGCGTCGTCGTGCAGCGCTGGCCGGCGGTGCCGACGGCGCCGAACGCCGTGGCGACGAGCGCCATGTCCTGGTCCGCGTCGTCCATCACGATCAGCGCGTTGTTGCCGCCGAGCTCGAGCAGCGAGCGGCCGAGGCGAGCTGCGACGCGCGGGCCCACGATCTTGCCCATGCGGCACGAGCCGGTGGCCGAGACGAGCGGCACGCGGCGGTCGTCCAGCAGCGGCTCGCCGACCTGCACCACGTCGCCGATCACGAGGTTCGAGATGCCGCGCCAACCCGAGCGCTCCAGCACGCCGTCGATGACCTTGCAGACGGCGATGGCCGTCAGCGGCGTCTTCTCCGACGGCTTCCACAGGCACACGTCGCCGCAGACGAAGGCGATGAAGGCGTTCCACGCCCACACGGCCACGGGGAAGTTGAAGGCGCTGATGATGCCGACCGTGCCGAGCGGGTGCCACTGCTCGTACATGCGGTGGCGCGGGCGCTCGCTGTGCATCGTCTTGCCGTAGAGCTGGCGCGAGAGGCCGACCGCGAAGTCGGCGATGTCGATCATCTCCTGCACCTCGCCGAGGCCCTCCGACAGCACCTTGCCCATCTCGAGGGAGACCAGCGCGCCGAGGTCGTCCTTGTGCGCGCGCAGGGCCTCGCCCATGAGGCGCACGACCTCGCCGCGGGCCGGGGCGGGTGCCATGCGCCAGCGCGGGAACGCCGCGAGACCGGTCTCGACGCAGCGTTCGTAGTCCGCGCGCGTGGCCTGCGCGACGGTCGCCAGCAGCGCGCCGTCGGCGGGGGAGTGTGACGCCAGCGCGCCGCCCGTGCCCGCTGCGAAGGCGCCGTCGTAGACGCCTGGATTCTCGCCGCCGGGGTCGATGCCCAGGCGCGTCAGCATTGCCTTCACGTCCACGTCGTGCTCCGCCATCGATGGTCTCTCCTGCGCGGGGAAACCAGCGATTCTCGCTCCGCGGCCGCCGGGAGCGCAGGGAAGTCGCCGGGCGCTCTCGCGCGGCTTGCCGCAGGCGTCGCTCAGGCGTCGC
>JAJRVY010000214.1 GCA_024277065.1 Planctomycetota bacterium | reverse complement strand
GGGACGAAGATGCGGCGCACGGCCGTGCACTTCTGCCCGGCCTTCTGCGTGATCTCCGTCAGCACGTCGCGCAGGAAAAGGTGCCACGTCTCGCTGCCCGGCTGCACGTCCGGCCCGAGGACGGCCGAGTTCAGGCTGTCGGCCTCGACGTTGACGCGCACGCTCTTGCGCAGGAGGTTCGCGTTGCTGCGCAGCAGGAACCCCGTGTCGGCCGAGCCCGTGAACGCCAAGACGTCCTGCGACTCCATGTGATCCAGGAGGTCGCCGGCCGAGCCGCAGAGGAGTTGTAGGGCGCCGTCCGGCAGCAGGCCGGAGTCCACGAGGATGCGCACCATCTCCTCGGTCACGAGCGCCGTCGCCGTGGCCGGCTTGGTGACGACGGGCATGCCCGCGAGCCACGCGCAGGCGGCCTTCTCGGCGAAGCCCCAGGCCGGGAAGTTGAACGCGTTGATGTGCACGGCGACGCCCTCGCGGGGCAGCCAGACGTGCTCGCCCCAGAAGCGCGCGGTACGGCCGAGCTGCGTGCCCTCACCGTCGAACAGCACGCGCTCGTCTCCGAGCGTCGCGCCGAGTTGCGCGTACGCCATCAGCGTGCCCGTGGCGCCATCGAGGTCGAACTTGGCGTCCTTGCGCGTGTTGCCGCCGTTCAGCACCGCCAACTCGATGAGTTCCTCGCGCCTGGCGTGGAGCGCCTTGGCCACGGCACCGAGCAACGCCCCGCGCTGCGCGTAGGTCATCTCGCGCAACCGCGGACCACCGGCGCGTCGCGCGTGCTCCAGCACGGCCTTCATGTCGATGCCGGACGTGCCGGCCTCGGCGATGACGTCGCCGGTCAGCGGGTCGTGCAGCGGCCGCCTGCCGCCCTCGCCCTGGCACCACTCGCCGCACACGTAGCTCTCGAGAGTTCGCATCGAATTCCTCCGGGAAGCCCCAGAGGGTAGCGCGTCGCAGCGGCACGCCCGCGCCGGATCGGAGCGGCGCGCCCCGGCGCGTCAGCCGCGAGGCTGGAAGACGGCGCCGCGCCAGTAGCGCAGCTCCGCGACGCTCTCGCGGATGTCGGCCAGCGCGCGGTGGCCCTCAGTCTTGCGCGGACGGTCGCGATAGCGGACCGGATACCAGCGCCGCGCCAGTTCCTTGATGGTCGAGACGTCCACCGAGCGGTAGGAGAGATGGTCCTCGATGCGCGGCATGTGGCGCACGAGGAAGCGCCGGTCCGTGCCGATGGAGTTGCCGCAGAGCGGGTACCGCCCCTTCCTCGGGCAGTGCTCGCGGATGAAGGCGAGCGTCTGCTCCTCGGCCTCGGCGACAGTCAGCGTCGAGGCCCGGATCTCCGGGATCAGCCCACTGCGCGTGTGCATCTCCTGCACGATCGGCGCCATCGCGAGCAGATCCTGCTCGGTCGCGTGGATCACCAGCTCGGGCCCCTCGGCCACGACCTCGAGATCGGCGTCCGTCACGATCGTCGCGATCTCGACGATCACGCAGCGCTGCGGGTCCAGGCCCGTCATCTCCAGATCGAGCCAGACGAGACGTTGCGACTTCGGTGACTTGCGCGGCATTCCCGAAGTGGACTCCACGCTGGCCGCCGATGCAAGGGCGGGACGCTGCCGGGGTGCTCGCGCGGCGGACGACCGTGCGCCCGCCACGCTCCGTTCGTTCAGGCGCCGCTCACGCTCCGTCCCTACAGTTCGTCCGAGATGTCTGCACGCACGCGCAACGAGCGGTCGCCGAACTGGCCGCGGCGATCGAGAACGAGATGAGCGCGCCGGTCGTCGCAACGAATCGGCTGCGCGCCGCCGCGCGGGCGGGATGTCTGCTGCTCGCGCTGCTGGGGCTGATCACCGTCGTGACGGAGTTCAGTCTGGCCCCGACCGACGTCGCGTTCGAACCGCGCCCCATCGCGCACTCCGGACACGGAGGATCGTTCCAATTCGTCGCGTACGGCGACATCGAGGAAGAGAACCTCGGCTTCGCGGACCTCATGCAACTCGCCGGGGACCGCGCCGCGCCCGACTTCGGCGTCGTGCTCGGCGACGTCGCCAAGCGCAGTACCCGCGAGCGCGAGAGTTACATCGAATTCGCCGAAGTCGTCGCGCGCCTGCGCCCGCCGTATCCCATCTTCGCCGTCCCCGGCAACCACGATCGCGCGGACGCCTGGATGCCGGACGAATTCGTACGCGCGTTCGGGCCGCTCAATTGGTGGTTCGTGCACGAGCACTACGTGTTCGTGGGGCTCGACAACTCGCTGGGCCGGCTCACGAAGGACGCGGCGAAGACCCTCGAGGAAGCCGGCGAGGCAGCGCCGGACGCGCGGGGCGTGGTCGTGTTCCTGCACATGCCCCTCTACGGCGCCGCGGTGGTCGGCGATGGCACCGCGGAAGCGCGCAACCTGGCCAAATTGCGCGCCGCGCTGGGCGACATCGACCTGGTGCTCAGCGGTCACGCCGACATCTGGACCGACGACGTGGATGACGAGGGCACCCGCCACGTGTGCGTCGGCGCAGAGCCTGGGTTCGGCTGGCCGGAGGAGGCGTCCACACCGCAACTCGCCGCGCTGTGCAGCGTGACACCGGAGGGCGTCGGGATCGAGCAGTTGCGCGTCCCGTACCGGCAGGAGGCCCTGGCGAGCGTCCGGCAGTTCGCGCACCTGCAGATCGTGCTACGCGTACGGCGCTGGCTGGGCCCGGTGCCCGTGTGGCTGCTCACGCTCCTCGCGTACGGGGGCTGGCACCTGCTCCGACGACGGCAGCGATGAGCACGCCTCACGACCGCGCGCGTCAACTTCGCGGGGCGTACGAGGCCGGCGGCGTCGCCGCGCACTACGCCGGCGCGCGCTGGCAGGCGTCGCGGCACGCCCGCCGCACGGACCGCCGGGAGCGCGCGATCGTACTCTCGTTCCTCGCGCGTTCGGGGCCCCTCGACAGAATCCTGGACGTGCCCTGCGGAGCCAGCCGCATGCTCGCGACACTCGCCGGCGCGGAAAGCGGCGAGCCTCACCGCGTGATCGCCGTGGACGTGGCGGCGGCCATGCTGGCCGCGGCGCGCACGACGGCCGCGGACGGTGCCGCGCCGTGGCTCCTGCAGGCGTCCGCCACACGGCTCCCGCTCGCGCACGGGTGCGTGGACCTCGTCCTGTGTATGCGCCTGCTGCACCACTTCGCGTCGCCGAGCGAGCGCGTCCACGTCCTCGCTGAGCTGGCGCGGGTCACACGCCGCTACGTGATCACGAGCTACTTCGACGCTGCGAGCCTGCAGGCGTGGCGTGGCCGCGTGCTGCGCAAGCGCCGCCGCCGGTTCGTGCAACCCGCACGCGCGTTCGCCGCCGAGGCCCACGCGGCCGGGCTGCGGATCGTCGCGCGCCGCTGGGTCCTGCGCCACGTCAGCGAACAGGTCCTCGTCCTGCTCGAGACACGCAACTGACGGCCGGGTCCGTGCGGGCGCCGGTCGTGCATGGTCCGGACGATCGCCTTCGGCGGCATGTTGCGATACAGGTTCAGCGCATGGTCGCCGCGTTGCGGTATCCCGAACACGCGCACGTCGCGTGTCCCTCAGCTCGGCACGCGCGGCACGGCGACGGTGAACGAGGCGCTCGAAACACTCCGCAAGGAGCTCGCGGCGCCAGGCATCGAGCTCTCCTGCGTCGGTTGCGTGCCGCCCACGGCCATCAGCCCCGTTCTCGCGCGACTACCATCGCGACACGGACGAGTGGTACTCGGTGGAGTGCACGCCGCAGGCAGGCCGGCAGTTCGAGGTCGCAAGCCCGGCGTTTCGCGTGACGTCGTTCCGCCACACGCGTGACTCCGGTTACGACGACTCCACGGGCTACGACACCGCGCCACGGAAGGCGCTGTGCAGGTCTTGCAGGTCAAGTGACCGCGTCCCCGTAAGAGCTATCGCCGCGGACTGCGCGAAGCCGTCTTCTTCGCGGGCTTCTTCGCGGCCGTGCGCACGGATGCCGGGACGATGCTCTCGTAGGCCCTCACGAACCTCGCTGCGGTCATGCGCTTCACGGCGGCGCCGACGACGTCCAGCGGCACCTGCTCGAGTCTCTTCACGCGGATGCAGGCCTTGCCCATGTCGAGCCGCTTGCCGGTGGCCTTCCACTCCGTGACGAGCCGGGCCCGCTCGTCGCTGTCGCAGTACGCGCAGAAGAGGTGGATCGACGCGCCGGACTTCGTCGCGGCGACCGAGGCGAACGGCAGCGGCTGTGCGGGATCGCAATGGTAGCCGGCGGGGTACGCCGCGTGCGGCAGGTAGAAGGCCGGCATCCCGTACTGGATGCCCTCCTCGAGCTTCACGTCCGCGTTCTGCCGGATGGTCGCGAGGATCGCCTCGACGAGTTCGCGGCGCTCGCCGGGAAGCGCCGCCAGGTAGGCGTCGATCGTGCTGGGAGGAGTCGTCATGGGGAGCAGCGTCGCACGCGCCGGCCCGGTCGCTCGGGCAGTCTGCGGCCGGGCCGGTCGGTCAGTCGGACGCCTCGGCCGCGGCCCACGGTTGCGGCGCGGGTCGCGCGCCGCGCGCGAACTGTCCGCCGAGCACGAGCGCCACGCCGATCGCCGGATAGAGTGTGCCGACGATCCACGCCTTCACGGTCGCGTCGTAAGGCGCGTACCGCAGCGCGAGGCCGGCGGCGATCATCACCGCGACGAGCAGGATCATCACGGGGCTGAAGACGCTCCACCACGGCGCGTCTGCACCGCGGCTCTCGATGTGCGCTGCGGCGCGGCGCGCTCCCTTGCGCAGGGCGGTCAGCCCCTTGCCGATCCCGACGACGAGCGCCACGGCGAGCGCGACCCACGTGTTCGCACCGGAGAGCGCCACGATGTCCGGATCTGCGCGCAGACCGACGTACGGCAGCCCCCGCCACACGAGCATGAAGCCCACGATGGTCCACACGATGCACACGATGTTGCGGCGGCCGTTGATCGTCATCCCCCCCGTATACGACGAACACCCCGCGCCGCGACGGACTGATCGCGCGCACGGCCCTCACGTGCAGCGCGCGCGCACGATCCAGTGGGGAAGCGTCAGTCGGACGACTCTGCCGCAGAGAGCTCGGCCAGGAGCTCGTCCACCGCCTTGTCGAGTCGCTCGCCGCGCACGTTCTTGAAGCGGATCACGCCCTTGGCGTCGAGCACGTAGATGGTCGGCCAGGCGCGCACGTTCCAAGCGGTGCTGATGGGCCCGCCGGTGCCGGCGGGGCCGTTCCAGAAGCTGCGCCAGGTGATGTTCTCTTCGTCCATGCGCTTCTTCAGCTTGTCGAGGTCCGTGTCGCTGTTGACACCGATCAGGGCGAAGGGTGCGTCGGCGAGCCTCTTCACGAGCGACCGCTCGTGGGGGTACATACCCCGGCAGGGTCCTCACCAGTCTCCCCAGAAGTCGATGACGACGACCTTGCCCCGGTAGTCGGAGAGCTTGAAGGCCACGCCGTCGAGGTCCGCGCCCTCGATCTCGGGCGCCACCGACCCGATCTGGAGGTGGTCGAGTTCCGTGAGGATGCCCTTCGCGCGCGCGACGATCTTGGCGTCCTCGGCGAGGCCGGCGGCGCGTTCGACGTCGGCGCGCGCGGCGGCCGGGTCGGCCGATCGACGGGACGCACTGCGCGTGATCAGCGCCTGCGCCTGCACGTCGGGGTGGGGGTTGTCGGCGATGATCGAGTCCAGCACACTGCGCACGCGAGCCGGGCCGAGATCGCGCCCCACGAAGGGCAGCATCGACACGAGCCGGGTGATGGCGCCGCTGCGCAGATGCTCGGAGAGGAGCGTGCCGAGCGCGGCCTTCCCGGCCTCGTCGGTGCGCGCCGCCATCGCCAGCCACGTCAGGAACTGCACGGCGTCGTCGGTGCCGGCGAAGCGCGCGGCAGCGCTCTGGAACTCCGCGATGTGCGCGGCCATGCCGGCGGCCATGTCGTACGCCGGCATCACCGCGGCGCGGCCCTCGGCCTCGGCGGCCTTCTGCTCCTTCTCGACGGCGGCCTTATAGGCCGCGATCGCCGCGTTCCGTGACTCGTTCACGGCCTTCTCGAGCCGCTCGAAGAGCGCCTTCGCGGTCTCCTCCGCGGGCTGCTGCACGGCGGCGTCCCCGGAGTCCTCGGCGTCCTCGGCGCGAACGAGCGACGCCGGAACGGCCGCGACCGCCAAAAGCGCCGCGAGCGCGAAAAGCGCAGTGCGTGCTGGATGTCTCATGCTCACCTCCTCACGAGTATCGTCGGCGATGCGACCCGGCATGACAAGCGCGGCGTGCCGCATTCGCCGCGCCGCCGTGCCACGCCCCCCCCCGGCGCGCACTGCATGTTCACTGCCTGCGCCGGCAGATCGTAGGGTCGGTAGCCGGCGCGGTCCGCGTCCGCACTCGATGGAGGTCAAGATGAGATCCCTGCTGTTCGTGTCGTTGCTCGCCGTGGGCGTGGCCGGGTGCGCCGGTTCCGGTCAACACCCGGGTGAGCCGGACGCCGGCGACGAGGCCGTCGCCGCGCGCGTCCAGGTCCTGTTCGACGACCAGTGCACGTCGTGCCACTCGGAACCGGAGGCGGCCGCGCGACTAGATCTGGAGGCGGCCGTCACCACGGGCAGCCTCGTGGATCGACCCGCGCGGGGAGTGGAGGGCCGCATGCTCGTGGCCCCCGGCCGTCCGGAGAGCTCCTACCTCATCGACAAGCTGCAGGGCACCCATCTCGAGGTCGGCGGTCGCGGCGCGCGCATGCCGCGAAGGGCGGATGCGCTCTCGGACGCCGACGTGGAGACCATCCGGCGCTGGATCGCAGCGGGCGCCCCGCGCTGATCGGTCGTCCACCGCACAGCTCTCCGGGCCGTCGCTCGCGATGACAGGACGACGCGAACGCGAGTGGACACGCAGCACTCGCGGGGGGCCTCCGCGCAGCACGTCGGCCTGCACCCCCGCAGCGTGACATCGGTCACCGGACGCCGCGCGTCTTCGCAATGGCCGTTCACCGCGGTCGCGGCTCCTGCCGACGAGTGGGTACCGGCCGTCCGTCCCACGTGCCCGCAGCGAGGCGCAGCCCTCACGCGAGCACGCGGGATGGTCGTGCCGTCCCCGTGCTCGTGATGCGATGGAGGGCGCCTGCGTTGAACTCGCTCAAGAGAACCCTGCGACGAATCCTGGAGATGGTCACGTTCCTGCACATGCCGATCCGGAGGAAGTTCTGCCTCTTCTCGCTCGGCGTCTCGTTCTGGTTCGTGGTGATCGCGGGCACGGGCATGGCGCGGAGCGACTCGCACGGCGACCTCATCGTGCTCGTCGGCTGCCTGATCCTCGCCCACATCCTCCTCGTGCTGTTCACGGTGTCGATCACACACTCCCTGACCGGGCCGGTCAGCGCCATGATCGAGCAGATCCGGGCACTGACGAAGGGGGACGTCGAGTCGTTCGGGCAGATCGTCGTCCGCTCGGGCGATGAGATCGGCGAGCTCTCGATGCGCTTCAACCTCCTGCTCGACACGCTTCGAGCCAGTGCGACGTATCGCACGATCATCGAGGAAGAGGAGTCCGTTCAGGACGTCTACGAACGGCTGAGTGAGTCCCTCTCCACGCTGGGCGTCGATGACCACCGCGTCCGGGTCGTGGTGGGCAAGGGGAACGAGTTCTCGACCGTCGTCGCCACCAGAGCGGAGCGTGAGACCTGCTGCGCGGCCGTGCTCGGCAATGCCGAGCTGTGTCGCGCGAAGAAGACCGGGCGGTCGGTCCTGTCGGCGTCGTACCCGCACATCTGCCGGCAGTTCATGCTCGAGGGCCAGGAGCACGCCTGCCTGCCGCTCATCATCGGCGGAGCCACGCGCGGCGTCGTGCAGTTGGTACTGCCGGGCGGCGAGTCCGCTCGATCTGCGGAGTCCGTCGCAGCGGTCGAGAAGGCGCAGCGGTACATCAAGGAGACCGTTCCGGTGCTGCAGGCGAAACTGCTCACCGAGGCGCTGCGCGAGTCCGTCGTCCGCGACTCGCTCACGGGCACGCACAACCGCCGGTTCCTGGACGAGATGGGCGAGCGCCTCGTCGCCCTGGCGCACCGCCGCGGCTCGACGATGGGCTTCCTGATGTGCGATCTGGACGAGTTCAAGAGCATCAACGACGAGCACAGCCACGCCGTCGGAGACGACGTTCTCCGTGGCACCGCCGCCCTCCTGGAAGAGACGCTGCGGACCTCCGACGTGCTCATCCGCTACGGCGGCGACGAGTTCCTCGTGCTCCTGCACGACGTCGATGACGAGAGTCCGGAGACGGTCGCCGAGCGCGTCCGGAGCGCCCTCGCGCATCACACCTTCCACGCCGGCGGACACGCGCTCCACGCCACGATGAGCATCGGCGTCGCGCAACTTTCGACGGACGCGGACACACTCACGGGCTGCATCCAACTCGCGGACACGGCGCTCTACGAGGCGAAGGCCCGTGGGCGCAACCAGGTCGTCCGCTACGGCAAGGACACGGAGAAGGCGCCGCGCGCCGCCGCGGAACAGATGCCCGCCGAGACGGCCGCCGATGCGGCTGTCGGTACCTGCTGACGGCTGAGCAGACACAGGTCACGAGCGGATCGCAGCGTCACGAGCGACGATGGAAAGCAGGCCCACGCCACCGGAGGGCGCGGCGTTTGCGCAGTCCGCGGAGCAAACGCCGTGACCGACAGCGGAGCAGGCGGGCCGACGGGCCGGCTCTCGCGAGAGAGCCGTCCCGCCGCCCGCGGAGCGGCCAGAGAACGACAGCGGGCGCGAGGCTTGCGTCCGCAAGCCTCGTGAACGCCACCGGAGGGCGCGGCGTTTGCGCAGTCCGCGGAGCAAACGCCGTGACCGACAGCGGAGCAGGCGGGCCGACGGGCCGGCTCTCGCGAGAGAGCCGCCCCGCCGCCCGCGGAGCGGCCAGAGAACGACAGCGGGCGCGAGGCTTGCGTCCGCAAGCCTCGTGAACGCTAATACCGGTATTCGTCCCGCTTGAAGGGACCGCTCACCGGCACGCCGATGTAGTCGGCCTGCTCCTGTGTCAGCGTCGTGAGGCGCACGCCGAGTTTGTCGAGGTGCAGTTGCGCCACCTCCTCGTCGAGGTGCTTGGGGAGCGTGTAGACCTCGTTCCCGTACTTCTCGCCCTTGGTGAACAGCTCGATCTGCGCCAACACCTGGTTGGTGAACGAAGCGCTCATCACGAAACTCGGGTGGCCCGTGGCGCAGCCCAGGTTCAGCAGACGGCCCTCGGCGAGGATCGTGATGACCTTGCCATCGGGCCAGCGAACCTGGTCCACCTGCGGCTTGATCTCGATGCGCTCGAGCTGCGGGTCGTCGAACACCGACGCAACGTCGATCTCGTTGTCGAAGTGGCCGATGTTGCCGACGATCGCCTGGTCCTTCATGGCCTCCATGTGCTCGCGGCGGATGACGTCCTTGTTGCCGGTGGACGTGACGAAGACGTCGCCGAGCGGGGCGGCCTCCTCCATCGTCATCACCTCGTAGCCCTCCATCGCCGCCTGCAGCGCGCAGATGGGGTCGATCTCGGTGATGATCACGCGCGCGCCCTGGCCGCGCAACGACTGCACACAGCCCTTGCCGACGTCGCCGTAGCCCGCGACGACGGCGACCTTGCCGGCGATCATCACGTCGGTGGCGCGCTTGATGCCGTCGAGCAGCGACTCGCGACAGCCGTAGAGGTTGTCGAACTTGGACTTCGTGACCGAGTCGTTGACGTTGATGGCGGGGACGGTCAGCTCGCCGCGCTCCATCATATGGTAGAGGCGCAGGACGCCCGTCGTGGTCTCCTCGGAGATGCCCTGCACGTCCGCCAGCTTCTCGGGGTACTTCTCGTACATCCGCAGCGTCAGGTCGCCGCCGTCGTCCAGGATCATGTTGGGGCCGCGCGCCTCACCATCCGCGCCGGCCGGCCAGTGGATCGTGTTGTCGGTGCACCACCAGTACTCCTCCTCGGTCTCACCCTTCCAGGCGAAGACGGGGACGCCGGTGACGGCGATCGCGGCGGCGGCATGGTCCTGCGTGCTGAAGATGTTGCACGAGCACCAGCGCACCTGCGCGCCCAGTGCCACGAGCGTCTCGATCAGCACGGCCGTCTGGATCGTCATGTGGAGCGAGCCGGCGATGCGCGCACCGGCCAGGGGCTTCTGGGCGCCGTAGCGCTCGCGCAGTGCCATCAGGCCGGGCATCTCCGACTCGGCGATGGTGATCTCCTTGCGGCCCCATGCGGCGAGGGAGAGGTCCCGCACCTTGAAGTCCTGGCCGTCCGCCCCCGCTTCGGCGGGCACGCTCTCTGTCTCTGAAACACTCACTTCTGCTTCCTCCTGTCACGGCGCGGGCGCGTGCCCACCACCAAGAGCGGCGTGAGGACCGGCGTCCTCCGGCCCCTGGACGGGCGTCCCGCGCGGTTTCCGTCGGCCTGTTTCGTTCCGTCACCGACGGCGCACGCGGGGAATTCCACCCGCCGCACGCCGACGAGCCCGGCGGCGCGGAGGATGTCCTCCAGGCGGCCCGGCTCGAATCCCGCGAAGCCCGCGCCGAGATGGCGCACGAGTTCCTCGTCGCCGTGCGCCTCGACGTCGCACACGATCAGCCGCCCTCCCCGGCGCAGGGCGCGCACGCAGCGCGCGGCGGCCTGGCGGGCGTCGGGCGTGTGGCCGAGCGAGAGGCTGAGCAGGACGGCGTCCGCCCAGCCGTCGGGGACCGGCAGGTCCTCGATGCGTCCGCGGCGTACCTCGACGTTGCGCAGGCCGCGCGCCCGCGCGGCCGCGCGGCGGGCCATCTGCGCGGCGCGCTCGACCGCCACGACCTCGCCGCCGGGCCCGGCCAGAGCCGACAGCCAGGGGAGCAGCACGCCCGTGCCCGCGCCGGCATCGACGATGCGCAGTCCATCCGGGACGAGTAGCGACGCAATCTCGGGCGGCGACATGCGGCCGCCGAGGAGGCCCGCGCGCAGCGCGTCCCAGTCACCGGCAAGGGTGTCGAAGAAGTCCTCGCGATCGGTCTCGCGTTCGCGGCGCACGGCGTCCAGCCGCTCGAGATCACCGGGGTGCCCCAGATCGGCCTCGCGCACGAGGCCCATCACGGCACGCAGGAGCGTGCCGGCGGCGCCATCGACGGCGCCGGCGGAGTCCGTGAGCCGCAGATACGAGCGCACGCCCTCGCTGCGCTCGGACAGCAGACCCGCCCGGCGCAGCACGGCTGCGTGGCGTGACACCGTGCTCTGCGGCAGCCCGGTGCAGCGCACCAGTTCCCCCACCGTGAGTTCCTCGCGGTCCACGAGTCGCAGGAGCCGCAGCCGACTGGTGTCGGCGACGGCCTTGAGCGTCGGGAGCGGGCTGGAGGGGAGCGTCGTTTTCACGGTCGGCTTCGCTGGCACGCAGGTCCATCGGGCACGTCGGTCTATCATGCCTCCATCCGGATAGAAGCATGGCCCACATCAGAGCACGGAGCCGCAGTCCGACTCACGGAAATCCGATGGGGCGACGCGCGCCGGCGGACGCGGGCGGGTCACCGTCCACGCCCGATCACCGTCTACGCCGAGAGTGCGAGCACCTGCGCGAGAACGCCCGCGGCGGACTCGGGGTTCAGCGACTTCTCGTAGTTGGTCAGGATCTGGCGGCCGACGACGTTGGCGCCGAGGAACGCCAACTGCGCGCGCATCGCCGCGAGCACCGACTGCCCGCCGCCGCCGCTGAACGTCGCGATGGCCACGATCTTGCCGTTGAAGGCCGCGCGCCAGTTCTCGTCGCCCGAGACGCTGACCCAGGTGATGAGGTTGACCAGTGTCGGCGGCAGCGCGCCGTTGTACTCCGGGGCGACGAAGACGAGCGCGCGGCTCGCCGCCATCCGCTGCGCCATGTCGCGGGCGGCATCCGGCACGTCGTGCTTCTCGGCCCCGGACGTGTAGAGCGGCAGGCCGAGCTCGACGATGTTCACGGTCTCGTGCGCCGCGCCCTGCGACGTGAGCTCATCCGCCAGGGCGCTCGCGAGTTTGACGTTGTGGCCGGTGCTGGCGACGAGGATCATGACCTTCGACATGCTGAACTCCTGAAGTGGCCGCGCGTGGCACGCATGCGGCGGCGGATCGGCTGCTGTGGTTGGAGTACCGAGTGTCGCCTGCCGCGCCCCCCCGCCGCGGACGATTCGAGGGCGTCAGAGGGGCCGCATGAGCGGAAAGAGCACGGCGTCGCGCAGGTTCGTCCGGCCCTCGATGAGGGCGACCATGCGATCGATGCCCATGCCCCACCCCGAGGCCGGCGGCATGCCGTACTCCATGCAGAGCATGTAGTCGTCCTCGGTCGGGAGCGCCTCGTCGTCGCCGGCCGCCTTGTGCGCTGCCTGCTCCTCGAAACGTGCGCGCTGATCATCGGGATCGACGAGCTCACTGTAGGCGTTGACCACCTCCCAGCCGTTGATGAGGAGCTGGAAGCGGTCGGTGATCCCCGGCTGCTCGTCGTTGCGGCGGGCGAGGGGCGACAGCTCGATCGGGTGGCCGATGACGAAGATCGGGCCGACGAGATCGGGGCGCCCCGTGCGCTTGTAGATGACGTCCACGAGACTGGGGTAGGCGAGCTTGTCGAGCCCTTCGTCGTGAATGCCATGCGCGCGACACCAGGTACGCAGAGCGTCTGGATCGCGCACCTCCGTGACGTCGATGCCGGCCTTCTCCGCGATGAGGTCGGTCATGCGCACGACAGGCCACTCGCCGGCGAGATCGACGTCGCGGCGGCCGCCGTCCGAGCCGCTGCAGGTGAACTGCAGGGAGCCCTTCGTCTGCTGGACGACGTGCTGCAGGAGATCCTGCGTGAACTGCATGTTCTCGTGGTAGCTCCAGTACGCGACGTAGTACTCCAGCATCGTGAAGTCCTGGAGGTGCGAGGGGTCCATGCCCTCGTTGCGGAAGCAGCGCGCGAACTCGTAGACCCGTTCGTAGCCGCCGACGAGCAGGCGCTTCAGCCACGTCTCGGGCGCGATGCGCAGCGTCACGTCCATGTCGAGCGCGTTGTGGTGGCTCGTGAACGGCTTGGCGAGGGCGCCCGACGCCTTCGTCTGCAGCACCGGCGTCTCGACCTCCTCGAACTCGTGCTCGTCGAGGTAGTCGCGGAGAGCCTTGACGAACCGCGTGCGGAAGCGGAAGCGCGCGCGCGTCTCCTCGTTGCTGAGCAGGTCCAGGTAGCGCTGGCGATAGCACGTCTCGGTGTCCTGCACGCCCGCCCACTTCTCGGGCATGGGGCGCAGAGACTTGCTGAGGACGGCGGCCTCCGCGGCGTCGAGCGTGACCTCGCCGGTGCGCGTCACCCAGATGTTGCCGCGCACGCCGAGGAAGTCGCCGCTGTCGAGGCCGCGGCGCAGGATGCGGAGCTGCTCGGCGTCGAGCGTGTCGCGGCGCAGACAGACCTGCATCTGGCCGCTGCGGTCCTGCAGCGTGAGGAAGATCATCTTCTTGGAGATCTGCCTCTTCAGCATGACACGGCCCGCAACCGCCACGTTCGCCGTGCCCTCGGCGAGCTCCCGGGCGGCCGCCAGCGAGTGCGTGCGCTGCCAGCGGTCGGGGTAGGGATTGACGCCCTCCTCGCGCAGGAACTCGCGCTTGCTGCGGCGCGCGGCGATCTGGTCCTCGGCCATCGTCGTTCTCCGGATCCTGAGGGGACACGTGGGGAAACGCGCGATCGTATCGAGAACGCGCCGCGACCCCGCCGAACGCCGAGGGACGGGCAGCGGGAGAGCACGGCAGGGATACGCACCGCGGCGGGGCCGAGAGGCGATCGGTATCACCCGGTGTTGGAGGGGTGGGGAGGCGGACGGCAGGGGGCGCCGATCGTCTCGCCCAGCCGAGTGGAGCAGAGAGAGCCCTCCGCAACCTCTCGCCGGCGTCGAGCGTCCGAGCCGCATCCCACAATCTGACGCTCACGTCGTCTGACCTCGTCACCCTCGGGTATCGCCCACATGGCCTCACGCATGTCCTTGAAGCCCGAGTTGAGCATGTCGCACTCACCGAGGGACGCGGAGCGGAGCTGGGACTTCGGCATGATCGAGGGTGATCTCGTGGCGTTCCCGATCTGCGTCTCCACCGAACGGTCGTGGGCCGAGGGCAGCCTCCGCGATGCACGCTCACTCTGGCGCGAGCGGACTCTTCACCACTGGAGTGCGGTCGGCCACATCAACGTCGTCGATGTGGCTACGTTTCGCGACGCGCCGTATCGCACGAAGGGCGCGAAGGGCGCCGCGGAGGGATCCGAGACCCAGGTCCTCTGGCCGGCGAAGTTCGCGACCGCGAACGGCGTCGTCACTCGTGCTACGGAGGCGAGGCTCTACTACCGTCTCGACGGCCAGGAGAGGGAGCGCTACTTCCAACTCTCTGCCGGCATGCGTGCTCTCGTTGCGCCCGGAGAGCGGTTTGCGCAATGCGAGATCGTGGCGGGGAGCGTCCCGCCCATCTCGCCTGCCGACCTGCGCTGTGCGACCGAACTCGACGAAGCTGCGATCGTGGGCATGCTCGCATCGCGCGAGCGAACTCTGCGCGATCATCGAAGACGACGCCGATACGTGGTTCGGGAGCCTGATCACGAATCGCGCAGACCCACAGATGCGCCTCGAGGCAGTCGTTGCACTTGCCGACACGCTCTCCCCCTCCTCGTTCGAACTCCTGACGAGGACGCTGCGCGATGACGAACTCCCGCTCTTTCTCCGAAGCGCCGCCGCGTGGGCTCTCGGCTGCCACGGTTCCGACGCCGCGGCCCGCGTCCTGGTCGAAGCGTTCGACGATGTGGACACCGCAGTCAAGGACGAGGCGCCCACCGCAATGACGCAGATCGGGGAGGCGTGCAGTGCCTCGCTCCTCTGGGGGCTGGAGCACACATCGGCCGACATCGCATCCGGCTCTGCTGAGGTGCTGCGGCGCGTGGCCGACGTGCCGATCGAGAGGATCCGGCGCCTCGCCACGAGCGCGGAACCGAAAGCATCGGCCGTCTGGACATTGGCCCAATCTCCCACGTGGCTCGGTGGCGCCGCACATCGCATCGATTGAACGGGAGCATCCACACGTCCACTTCGCCATGACGGTGCTCTGGACGTTTCTAGAGAGCTGGATCTCGGAGAACTGGGCGAAGAGGCCCTTGCCATGAAACGACCCAATGCCGAAACCGGGCGCATCGTCCAGGGACTCGACGCAGCCGTCTACCGCACGCGGCTCGGTGCTGCGCAACACGGGGACTCCCGGGAACTCCTCGCCAGCCTGCCCGATGGCTCGATCGACTTGGTGATGACGTCCCCGCCGTTCGCCCTTCTCCGCAAGAAGGCGTACGGGAACAAGGACCAGGCGGAATACGTCGCGTGGCTGTGCGAGTTCGGCACCGAGGTACGGCGCGTGCTCAAGGACACCGGGAGCTTCGTCCTGGACCTGGGCGGTGCGTACCAGCGCGGCGTTCCCGTCCGATCGCTCTACAACTACCGCGTGCTTCTTCGCCTCTGTGACGAAGTCGGGTTCTTCCTCGCCGAGGAGTTCTTCTGGCACAACCCGTCGGAGCTCCCCTCACCGATCGAGTGGGTGAACAAGCGGAAACTGCGCGCAAAGGACTCCGTCAACACTGTCTGGTGGCTCTCGAATACCGAGCACCCCAAGGCGGACGTGCGCAACGTCCTGGTCCCCTACTCGGACAGGATGAGGAAGCTGCTCAAGGATCCAGGAAGGTACGATCGGCCGAAGGGCCGGCCGTCGGGCCACGACATCGGGTCGAGCTTCGCTACG
>JAJRVY010000213.1 GCA_024277065.1 Planctomycetota bacterium | reverse complement strand
TCGTGCCCGCTCGGGCGGCCCCGGCCGTGGCCAGCACGAGCATGGTGAGTAGTGCGCAGAGCCTCATGAGGTGAGTCTACCCCGCACCACGCCGGGTGCGGCCCTACCAGCCCTCGTCGAGATCGGCGATGTCGCCGAGTAGGAGTTCGACGTCGGCCTGGTCGCGGAGCGCCTTGCTCCGGCGGCGCTCGGGGTCCGATCCCGCACGACGCTTCATCTCGATCAAGTCCGCCTTGGTCACGACGCGGACCGGCACGCCGTCGATCGCGAAGACCTCGGCGCGATCGATCATCGCGTCGAACGCTCGATCGAACGCGAGTTGGAGCGGCTCGCCGCCCACGTGCCTGAAGTTGACGCTGTGCTCGTACTCGCCGCGCAGTTCGAAGCCGGCATCCACCAGCCGCTGCGTGAGTTCCACTCCCCGGTGCCTGGTGTGGACGGCGAGGTCGGTGTCGAGCGTCGCGCGCGGCACGCCGGTGTGGAGTCCCACGGCGACGCCCCCGATGAGTGCGTACGCGGTGCCCGCGGCATCCAGCGCCGTGACGGCATCCACCAGCGCCTGAACCTTGTCTGCACGTTGCGACATCTGCCCCCCTTCGCCGGTATACGCCGCGATGAGGATCTGTTCCCGTGCAGTCGTTCGCGCGATCGCGCGCAGCACGGCAGAGCGGACTCTCGACATGGCACAAATCTACTCGATCCGTCGCTGGAAGGGACGGCGCAGCAGGCGCCCGCGTCGTCGCCGTCCACGCGGGCGCAGAACGTGCCCCCGGCCTGCGCTGCGGCGCCCCCCGCTGCCCAAGGCGCAGACGGTCATCTCGCGAGCAGGCCGCCGCGGGAGAGGGTCCACGTCTCGCGCAGTGCGGGGCGGCCGCCGCCGGCGCGGCGCTCGAGGTCGATGCGCACGCGCGACCCCGTGACGGCGGCGGTGATGGTCCAGCGCGCGGCTTCCGCCTTCCGCGTGGCGGCGGGCCCCGCGAGCAGCGCGTGCAGGAACACATGGCGCGTGCGCCGCTCCGTGTCCACCACCTCGACGCGGTAGCTCCCGGCGCCGGGGTCGCTCTTGGCGTCCGGCGGGTAGTTGCGTCCGCCCGCCATGAATGCGCGCCCGGGACCGCCGACCACGCGCACTTCGCGCTCCGCGGCCGGCGGCAGGAGCGGCCAGACCGTGAGCGCGCCGTCGCCGTTCTCTGCCGTGATGACGCCGTCGCGAAGGCGCGGCTCTTCCACGGTGTGCAGCAACCAGCGGGTCTCGAACGCCGCGTCGCCCGTCTCGATCTCGTCGAGCACGAGCACGAGGTCCGGGTAGCGGTGCAGGAAGTGCCGCACGAAGCGCTCGACCTTGCCGGGGGCGTAGGAACGCGTTGCGTCGCCGACGGCGTAGCAGTACTCCTCGTTGCGCTCGAAGTGCGTGATGCGCCCGACGTCCCGTACCGCCTTCTCGTCCGGCGCCGCCGTGACGCGCGTGGGGAACGGCACACGGCGCTGCCCCCCGTCGTTGCTGCCGCCCTCCCCGCCGGCGGACCAGACCGCGGCCGGGAACGTCTCGGCGGGGTCGAGCACCGTGATCGTGTTGTGCGCGACCGTGCGCGAGTAGTAGTTCGCGCGGTGCGCGGAGTACTCGTTGACGCCGCTGTCGATGGCCAGGCGCGTGCGCGCGAAGATCGTGAAGGCGTTGTTGTCGAGGTGCTGGTGGCCGGCGTAGACCGGACCGCACTGGAACGTCGCCACGACGGCGTCCGCGTCGTCCCATGAACTCCGCGAGTAGACGTGCCCGAGCGCCCCGAAGAGGCGCGCGCGCGGCAGCGTGGCGAGAGGCTCGGGCGCGACGGCCGGATCGTGGAAGAGGAGGATCGGCCAGATGACCTGGGGATAGCGCACGTCGATCGAGCCCGCGAGCGTCTGCGCGATGCCGTCGCCGTATTCCCGGGCGATCAACTCGAACGTCGAGCGCGCGTCCTGGCCCCAGCGATGCGTGCTCGGACAGTCCTCGCCGCGTGTCATCGTGCCGTCCGGCAGCCGGCCGTAGGCGTTCCACACGGCGTCGTGACGGAATTGCACCGAGCGCGCGAAGAGATCCTCGCCGGTGGCGCTCTGCCAGGCGGCGAGGAGTCGTCCGAGCGGGCGCGCGTAGCCCCAGCTCGCGTAGCTGAAGCCCTCGGCGTGGCCGCCCGCCCGATCGGCGTCCGTGGCGTCCGTGCCGCCCGCCATCTCGTTCGAGGCCGGGATGACGTTCTCCTTCAGCCACTTCTCGGACTCGGCGAAGAGCCTTGCAGCCTCGTCCTCGAAGCCCGGCTCGTGCGCCAGCGTGAGCGCCACGTGGAGTTGGCTCATGTGCTCGAGGACGAAGTGGTTGTTGTAGTCGCTGTGGCGCCAGAGCTTCTTGATGAGCGCGAGCTGGCGCAAGAGACCCTCTGCTGCGCGGCGGCGCTCATCGGCGCTCAGCGCGTCATGGATCCAGTCGAAGGCGAACGCAGCCGTCGGGATGTACTCGAGGCACGTCCAGGAGTTCGTGATGTCCTCCTGCGCCATCAGCAGCAGCCAGCGCTTGGCAATCGACGCGTAGCGCTCCTCGCCCGTCAGCGCGTAGAGCAGCGCGAAGGACGGCAGGTAGTGCCGCCCGCCGTTGTCGAGCGTGGGCTGCATCCCCAGCATCCCGTCACAGCGCTGCTTCATCGCGGCGAAGAGCCGGCGGGACACGGGGTCGCTGCGAATGCGGCGCCGCGTCGCGGCCAGTGAGGCCGGCGTCAGCAGCATCCGCGGCCGCTCGCGCGACACGGCCGCGACGTCGCCGAAGACGGGGATCGGCACGGCCTCTTCGGCCGCGCGCGCCGGGCGCAGGACGACCGCGAGGAGCAGCAGCGTGGCGGCGGCGGCCGCCCATCTCGTGAGGTGACGCACAGGGCGCGGAGTCTATCACGCGGCGCGCCACGGCCGCGCGGGCAGTGCCCACGGCGTGTGCCTACCGCGCGAGGACCGCCGCCGCTGGGCGCAGGCGTCCGTCCTCCATCTCGATCGAGCGATCGAACACGTCGAGGGCGCGGTGGTCGTGGGTCACGACGAGGACCGCGGACCCCTGCTCGTGCGCGACGGTGCGGAACAGCTCCATGACCTGCCGGCCGCGCACGCTGTCGAGGGCCGCCGTGGGCTCGTCGGCGAGGATCAGGTTCGGCCCGTTGGCGAGCGCGCGGGCCACGGCCACACGCTGCTGCTCGCCGCCCGAGAGCTTGCTCGGCAGGTGGCGGGCGCGCTCGGCGACGCCGAGGTAGTCGAGCAGTTCCATCGCGCGCGAACGGGCGCGGCGCGTCGCGACGTCGCTCAGCTCCAGCGCGAGCTGCACGTTCTCGAGCGCCGAGAGGAACGGGATCAGGTTGGCCTTCTGGAAGACGAAGCCGAGATGCTCGCGCCGGAAGCGCCGCACGTTCACACGGAAGCGGCCCCCGTGAAACGCCGTCGTCCCGCCGAGCACGACGCGGCCCCTCGAGGGCGGCACGATCAGCCCCAGCATCGTCAGGAGCGTGGACTTGCCCGCGCCGCTGGGGCCGAGCAGGGCCACGAGCTCGCCGCGGGCGACGGTCAGCGACACGTCGCGGATGGCCTCGACCGCGGTGTGTCCCTTGCCGAACGTCTTGCACAGTCCCGTGGCCTCCACGGCGAGGGCGGTGCCGGCACTCACGCCAGAACCTCGTTCGGCTGCACGGCGAGAGCCTTGCGCACGCCGAGCACGCTCGCCGCGAAGTAGATCCCGAGGACGATCGCCGCGAGGCGCGCGAGGTCTTCGTCCACGACCACGACGCGGCGGGGGAAGTAGGGAAAGATCCACAGCCCCAGCGCCCACGCGAGGCACAGCCCGAGTGCGCCGAGGAGCACGGCCTGCTGCAGGATCAGGGCGAGGATCATGGTGTTCCGCGCCCCCATCAGCTTGAGCATGGCGATGTCGTGGAGCTTCTCGAGGGTGAGCGTGTAGAGGATCAGTGCCATGACGACGGCCGAGACGATGACCAGCAGCACCGTGAACAGCCCGATCTGGCGGCGGGCGCGATCGACGCTGCCGCGCAGCAACAGATCCCGCTGTCCCTCGTGGGCGAAGACCGAGACGTCCGGCCAGGCCGCGATCCGCGTCGCCACCTCCCCGGCGTCGTAGCCCGGCGCCACATTGACCAGGACGGCGCTCACCATCTCCGTGCCGAGGGCCGGGATCATGGACGACGCTCCCGCGGCGCGCTCCGCGGTCTGCGGCTGCGTGCGATGGAGGTCGAGGTCCTCGAGGCGTGCGCGCCGCGCCGCCCGTTCCACGCGAATCGCCTCGCCGGGCACGTCGAACTGGATCGCCAGCGCGTCCGCCACCGTGACGAAGGCCATCGGATCGCCGGACGACGACGCCATTCGGCGCGTGAGGCCGACGACCGTGTAGGTGTCCTTGCCGAGGCGCACGCGCTCGCCGAGCGGGAGGCCGGATGACGTGTCCGCGATCATCTCGTAGTGCGCTCGGCGCAGGGCGCGGCCGGCGGCGAGGGGCAGCCACGTGCCGCGGTCCTGCGGCCACGCGAGGCCCTGGATCATCATGCGCAGCGTGCGGACGCGGTGCTCGCGCTGGATCGTGTGCGAGACGAAGGCCCGCGCCGAGAGCACCCCGGGCACGGTCGCGACGCGGTCCTCGATGGCACGGGGGAGGCGCGAGATCTCGGCGAACGGCCCACGCGTGCCGCTCTGCACGACCCAGAGGTCGGCGCCGCTGCGGTCCACGAGCAGCGTGGCCTCTGCCACGAGCCCGCGGTAGATGCCGCCCATGCCCATGACGACCATCAGCAGCATGCCGATGCCCGTGGCCGTCAGCACGAACCTGCCGAGACCGTGGCGGATGTCCTTGACGGCCAGGTTCACGGCTGCACGCGGCGCACGCGGCGTCCTTGCCGCGGCGGCTCGGCGCCGGCGGCGACGCCGATCACGAACTGCCCCGCGGCGATCCCGTCGGTCACCTCCACGTTCTCGCTGCCGCGGAGCCCGAGAGCGACCCTCCTCCAGTGCGCCCTGCCGTCGTCGTCGATGAGCACGCCGGGCACGCCCTCGCGCCAGGCCAGCAGGCTCTGCGGGAGAGCGATGACGCCCTTGCGCTGCGCCGTCTCGACGTAGACCTCGGCGCGCTGCCCGATGGCCCATGCCGCAGGCAACTCGTCGATGGCGACGTCGATCAGGAACTCGCGCGTCTCGGCGTCCGCTCGCTGGGCGATGCGGACGAGCCGTCCGGGGAGCGGCGTCTCGGGATCGGAGCGGAACACGACGTGCGCCGGCTGCCCGACGGACAGGCGCCCGAGCGCCGTCTCATCGACCCAGGCGGAGACCCAGAGTTCGTCGGTCGAGACCACGTCGAGGATCGTGGCGCCGGGCACCACGACGTCCCCCGGCTCCCGCTCGCGGCCGATGACGAGTGCATCGAATGGGGCGTTGATACGCGTCTGCGCGAGCCGCTCCTGCTCGTAGCGCAGGTTCTCGCGAGCCCGCGCGACGATCGCCTCGCTCTCGTCCTTGGCGAGCCGCGCGAGCGCGAGGTCGGCCGCGGCCATGTCGCGCCGCTGCGTCGCCCGGTCCAGTTCGTCGGAACTGATGATCCTCTCCGCCGCGAGATCACGCGTCCGCGCGTACGAGGCGCGGGCCTCCACGGCGTCGGCCTCCGCGCGGACGATGGCCCCCGCGGCGCGCGCGACGCCCGCCTCGGCCACCGCGAGGTCCGCCCGCGCCACCTCCGCGCGCTGGCGCAGTTCGCGGTCATCCAGCGTCGCCACGAGCTGTCCGCGCGTGACGCGCTCTCCCTGGTCCGGGATGACGCGTGTCAGCCGGCCCGTGAGCTCGGGCCCGATCGCGGCGCGCACCCGCGCCTCGAGCGTCCCGGTGCCCATGACCTGCGCCACGACGGTGCCGGTCGCCACGCGGTGGACGTGCACGTCCACGGGCGAGAAGCGCAGCCACCAGACGGCGCCCGCTGCGACGGCCCCGACGAGGGCGAGCTTCGCGGCGCCCCGTAGCAGCCTGCGCGAGACGGCGGATGCGTTGCTCATCGCGTCAGTCCCCTTGCACCGTGCTGCGCAGGAAGCGCTCCAGCGACTGCCAGACGTCCGCGGCCGACGCGTGGCCGAGCGATGCCGCGTCGTGCGCGTGGGCCGCGTCGCGTGCTGGGGCCGCGTCGTGTCCGTGGTGGGGGCCCACGGTCGCGGCTCCGCGGACCACGCCGATGACCATCCACACCAGGAGCGTGAGCGGCGTCTCGCGCGTGATCTCGCCGCGCGACTGCGCGGCGGCGAGGCAGCCTCGGACGAAGCTCACGGAGCGTCCCACGAGTTGCTCGACCCGCGCGGCGCCGGCCGCGCCCGCGGCTTCCTCGAGGCGGTCGTTGAAGGCCAGCCGCAGGACCTGCGGATTCTCTCGCACGAGCGTCAGACGGTTCACCAGGAAGGAGCCGAGGCGCGCGAGAGGCTCGCCGCCCGGGGGCGGATACGTCGCGCCGAGGGTCTCCTCGAACAGATCGATCGCCGCCTCGACGATCTCGTCCTTGTTCCGGAAGTGACGGAAGATCGTGCCGTCGGTGATGCCCACCTCCGCGGCGAGCGCGGCGGTGGTCATGCGTCGCGCGCCCTGCGTGGCGAGGATGTGCAACGCCGCGGCGGCGATCTGGCGTCGCCGCGTGGCGGTCGGGAGTCGTGCTCGTGAGGCCATACCTCGATCGTAGCTAGTAAGCACTTGCTTGTCACGAAAGAGCCGGGCTGCGCCGGCGCGTTCGTCGCGCGTGCCGCGTCGCTACCATGCGGCGGGGGAGTCGGAGTCGTCACCACGGAGCCCGGGATCGTCGCCATGAAGCATGTCATCCAGCGCGTCGCCGCAGTCCTCGCTCTGGCGCTGTTGTTCACGCCGCTCGGTGTCTCACTGGCCGCGTTCACCGAGGCCTTCGAGGACCTGCGCGGTCACGTGATCGATCACCCCCTGGCCGCGGCAACGGAGGGCACCGCCGATCGCCCTTGGCCGCCATCGACCACCCCTGGCCGCCGTAGGGGAGGGCCTACGTGCCCTCCCCGAATGCCCGGACAACGCAGCGGAAGGTCTCCGGGCGCGCGAGCGCTGGGGACACCGCCGCCGCCAGGGACGTTCGGGGGACGCCACGTCGGGCGTCCCCTACGATGGGTCATGGCAGGCCTGCGTGCGGCGGCCTGACGGACCTGTCGCAGTCCTCGCTGATCAGGGATCGATCTCGAGGCGGTAGCCGTCGGGGCCCAGGCGCACGCCGCGTACGCCGCGTCGCATGAGTCCGAGGCGGTCCGGCGCGTACAGCGGCACGAGCGGCACGTCGCGTTCGACGACGCCGGCGATCTCGCGCAACGCGGCCGCGCGGGCGGCCTCGGTCGTGGCCGCGACGGCGCGGCGTAGCGGCTCCCGGATCTCGGGCAGGCGCTCGACGTGGCTGACGAGCCACGCGTGTGGGTCGTAGGGCAGGCCGTGCGTGCCGTCGATCAGGGCATCGTAGTCCCGGCTGCGGCGTCGCTCCGCGTAGGCCGTGCGATCGACCACCTCGACGTCGAGTTCGATGCCCACGGGCCGCAGTTGCCGCGCGAGAGCCCCGGCGAGGCGTATACGATCCGGAGCGAACTGCTGGACGAGCACGCGCGCCCGAACGGGGGCGTCCGCCTTCGTGGACGGCGCCGGCGTCACGCGCGCTCTCGGCCAGCCGCCGAGACCCGCCGCGAACAGCGTCTCGGACGGCGTCGCGAAGCCCGATTCCACCTCCGTCACGAGCGCCCCGCGGTCCACGGCGGCGGCCACCCGGCGCCGCGTCTCCACGTCGGCGAACGGCCCCTCGGCGGTGTTGAACGCGAGGTGCACGACGCGTGATCCGGGCGCGCGGAGCAACTCGAACCCGCCCTCCGCGACGAGGCGTCGCACCTCGTCGCGCGGCAGCCGCGGCACCCACGAATCGACGATGACGTCCACCTCGCCGAGCTCCAGTGCGCGAAGGTGGCTCGACGCCACCTGGTCGCCGCCGTGCAGGAACCGTACGTCCAGCATCCGGCCCTCTCCCGATGCCGGAGCGAAGAGCGTGTGCGTGAGGGGGTCGTTCTCGACGACACGCCACGGGCCCGTCCCCACGGGCGCGAACTCCGCCGCGTCCGGGAGGGCCGACGCCGTGGCCACGGCGCACGGATTGACGGCCGCGAGATCCAGCGGCAGGGGATACGGCTCCGAGAGCTCGATCTCGACGCGGCGCTCGTCGAGGGCGCGGATGCCGGTGGTCCGCGTGCTCATGCCGAGCCACGCATGCTCCGCGCCGCCGACGAAGCGCCGCAGGTGGGCGACGACGGCGTCGGCGTCGCACGGCGTGCCGTCGTGGAAGCGCGCACCGTCGCGCAGCGTGAACACCCAGCGGCGGCCGTCACCCGAGCGCTCCCACGACGACGCCAGACCAGGGACCGGGCGCCCCGCCTCGTCCAGCCGGACGAGCGTCTCGTAGACCAGCGACTTGGTCAGGAACCCGCCACGGTAGACGTACGGCGTGAGCGTCGGGCTGGTGCGACGGATCGTCCCCCAGCCGACGCGCAGCGTCTCCCGCGCTCTCGATGCGTCGCCCACTTCCTCCTCCTCCGCTGCGAGGCCGGGGCGCCCATACCCCGGCGGCCGGTGCAGCGCCACGACCCGTCCACCGTAGCCCGAGACGAAGATCTCGTCGGTGGTGTTGCGCCCATCGACCTCGCCGACCGTCAGCCAGTGTCCCTTGTCACGGTCCTCGAAGATCGTCTCCGCGCTCCAGCCGTCCGCGCCCCGCCGCAGGATCTGCACCTTCGCGCCGTAGCCGAAGAGGGCCACCGCCTCGACGTCCGGGTCGGCGTCGAAGCGTCCGGACGCCACGCCGCGCATTCCCGCCGGCCCGGCGAAGATGGGCTCGACGCTCCACGACGTGCCGCCGGGGGCGCGTTCGGCGCGCTGCACCATGCCGTCGTCGCCGACGGCGTAGAGCACGACGGACTTGCCGAGCCCGGGCCTGCGCAGGGCGATGCGGCCGAGCCCGCTGCGCCACGATGCGATCGTCTCGGTGCGCAGTTCGGCGTCCGCGAAGCGGTGGATCTGGAGACGGCCACCGCGCGAGACCGTGGCGATCTGCGGTGCCTCGCCCGCGACGGCCGGGAGCAGGACGGCGTCGCGGACGCGTTCGGTGGCGGGGCCGAGGGCCTTCAGCGTCCAGCCGTCAGGACCACGGCGCGCCACGTGTACGCCGCCCGGCCAGCACCACACGAGCAGTTCCGCGCCGGGCGACGCCGGGTCCAGCTCGCCGGCCACGATGGTCTGGATCTCCTCGCCGGGAAGGTGTGCGACGAGGCGCCCCTCGACGGCGCCGTGGCGGTGGGTCACGATCTGCCACAGGTTGCCGCTGCGGCCGCCGGTGTACAACTCGGCGCCCGGCACGTCCGGGTCCACGTCCCCGTGCGCGAGACCGTTCAGCCAGGCGCCGTCGTACAGGCAGGAGAGCGGCACCCAGCGGCCGCTGTAGGGGATGAGGACGTGCAGCGTGCCCGCATCGTCCAGGGCGACGACCTCATCCGAGCCGACGCCGTCGAGTACGGGGAACGCCTTGACGACCCAGATGCCCACGCTCCCGCGGTCCAGGGCCAGCCGCGCGCGCCAACCCTCCGCCGCCTCGAGGGGCACGGCGCCGGAGCGGGGATCGGGCGGCGGTTCCTCCGCGCGTAGCATGGAGGTGACGGCGAGCGCGATGATCGCCGTCGCGAGGGCTGAGAAGCGGCGCATGTGGTTGCTCCCGGTTGGTGACGGGCTCGAACGCGCAAACCGCGCGCCCGCGGCGTTCGTATTCGCCGCGACACGCTCCGGCGTGCGGCGCCCCGCCCGCGGCCCGCGCATCGCCGCGATGGAGCACGGATGTGAACGCGCGCGGACGCGAGTGAGCGGGCGTCCCGGAGGCGTGGCCCGGAGGCGCGGACCTTCAGCCGCTGCGGCCGTCAAGCAGCATCGCACGCAGGAACGTGACGTATTCCGTCCCTCCGGGCCAGCGCTCGTGGAAGCGTACGGAGTGTTCGAGGCGCAGGAGTACCGCGTCCACTTCGCGCGCCGAGTAGGGACGGTTGGCGAGAGCGAAGGCGAGCGCCTGCCAGATCACGGCGCCCACCCGGCTTCCCGTCTCGCTGTCGGGGCGGCGGCGGATGTTGCGGTACACCTCGCGGATCTCGCGATCACACGGGATCTGCGGCAGCGCGCGCGCTGCGAGGAGCAGCGACAGTTCGACGCAGAAGAGCAGGGGTGTGTAGCGATCCGTGAACGCCCGGCTGCGCGGGTCACGCGGAGGCACACCGTCGCCGCGCATGAGTTCCGTGAGTGCCGGCGCGTCCCAGTCCACCTCCTCCCCCCGCCATCCGAGGTGGACGCGGCGTTGGGGGGAACTCGTCGGCGCCAGGGAGTGGGTTGGGGATGCTGTGGAGCACGAAGCGATGGTCCAAACGGTGGTGGCGGAGGATCTCCGCGTACTGCGGTGCGAGCCCGGCACGCTTGTCCGGAGGCTCGGGTCCGTCCAGGTACGAGCGCAGCCGCGGCGTGTCGAGCACCGGGACCGTCACCGAAGTGACGACGTCGCCGTCGGTGACGGTGACGGCGGGCAGCCCCACGCTGCGCGGGTCGTCTCCGAACAGGTCGCGGCGGCGCTGCTCGAGGACGAGCAGCGTGTTCGCGGAGCGGCCGTCGAGACGCGACCTGAACTCGGCGCGTACGACGTCGGAGAAGCCGTCGCCGAGCGCGGGCTCGGGATCGAACGCGTTCCACAGCATTGCGACCGATTCGAGCAGGTCGCGCAGGTCGTCGGTGGGCACGTCGTCGCCCACTTCGACGAGAGGGGACGCGAACTCGACGAGCGTCGCGGACATCGAAGGAAGCTCTTGCAGCCGCGCCTGCCGCGCCTCACTGAGAGCGTGAGCAGGAATCCCGGGTGTGCGCCGATTGCGTCCGGCGGGTTCGCTGCAAGGCGGCGCGACGAACCCGACTCAATGGAGCGAGTCATGGAGGAGCGCCAACGCCGCAGCGCGCCCTCCGGGCGTAACAGTTTGCTGGCGCGTGGTTTG
>JAJRVY010000212.1 GCA_024277065.1 Planctomycetota bacterium | reverse complement strand
GCGCCCTCGCGCGCGTCGATCCGGAACGCGGCGCGCGCTTCCGCACGTTCCTGTTCGGCGTCGTGCGCAACGTGGCGCTGCGCCACGAGGAGCGGCGCGCCAAGAGCCGCGAACGGCAGCCCGAGAGCGGCTTCCACCAGCGCCTCGAGGCCGATGACGAGTCTCTCTCCCGCGTCTTCGACCGCGCCTTCGCCAAGGCGCTGATGAAGCGCGCCATGGAGCGCCAGCGGCGCACTGCGGAGGCCGAGGGCGACGATGCGCGGCGCCGCGTCGAGCTCCTGCGCCTGCGCTTCCAGGAGGGGCTGGCGATCCGCGAGATCGCCGCGCGCTGGAACGCCGACGCCGCGGTCCTGCACCGTCGCTACCGGACCGCCCGCGAGGAGTTCGCGGCCGCTCTCATGGAGGAAGTGCGCTTCCACAACCAGGGCAGCGCCGCGGACGTCCGCCGCGAGTGCGCCGCGCTGCTCGATCTTCTCGGATGACGGCCGGCGTCCGCGATTCCGAGGACGAAACGACGCGCCGGCCGGGAACATGGGCATGCCCATGACCGACGACACGGACGAGCGCAACACGAGACGGCACGACACGGAACCGCGCGGGACACCTCCCGCCGCCCCGCAGGGCGCGGAGCTTCCCCCACCGGACTCGGACGCCTGGGACGCCGCGCTCGCGGCCGCGTTCGACGCGGATGACGCAGGTGACGAGGATGACGCGCCCGGCGCGGGCGAGATCCTGGCGCGGGCCGGCGGCCGCGACGCCCACGTCCACCTACGCGATGCCAGCGGCGCGAGCGAACCACTGGTACGTGCGACGGACGGCGCGGCCGGCCGCTCCGCGGGCAGGTACCGCATCCTCGGGGAGATCGCCCGCGGCGGTGTGGGCGTGATCCTGAAGGGCCGCGACATCGACCTCGGGCGGGACCTCGCCATGAAGGTGCTGCGCGACGAGCATGCCGGCAACACCGAGCTCATCCAGCGCTTCGTCGAGGAGGCCCAGATCGGCGGCCAGCTCCAGCATCCCGGCATCGTCCCGGTGTACGAGCTCGGCGTCGATGAGCAGCAGCGCCCCTACTTCACGATGAAGCTCGTCCGCGGCGAGACGCTTGCGCGCCTGCTCGCCGACCGCGCGGCAGCGGGTGATGAGCGCGTGCGCTTCCTGCGCATCTTTCAGCAGGTCTGCGACGCCATGGCCTACGCCCACGCGCGCGGCGTCGTGCACCGCGACCTCAAGCCGGCCAACATCCTCGTCGGTTCGTTCGGCGAGGTGCAGGTCGTGGACTGGGGCTTCGCCAAGGTGCTGACGCGCGGCGGCGTCGCGGACGAGCGCGCAGCCCACGTCGATGCCCACGTCGATGCCCGCGACGCGGCGCTGATCGCAACCGTGCGCAGCGGCCCCTCCGGCATGGAGTCGCAGGTCGGGTCGGTCATGGGCACGCCCAGCTACATGCCGCCGGAGCAGGCCCTCGGCAAGGTCGATGCGCTCGACGAGCGCACCGACGTCTTCGCGCTCGGCGCGATCCTGTGCGAGATCGTCACGGGCAAGCCGCCCTACGTCGGCGAGAGCATCGCGCAGACGGCGCTCGCGGCGCAGAGGGCGGATCTCGCCGACGCGCTGGAGCGACTGGACGCCTGCGGTGCCGAGCGGCCCGTCATCGAACTGGCCAAGGCGTGCCTCTGCGCGGAGCCGTCGGCGCGTCCGCGGGACGCCGGGAAACTCGCCGCAGCCGTCGCCGCGTACCTGCAGTCCCTCGAGCGCCGCGCCCACGACGCCGAGGTCGAGGCGGCGCGGGTCGTCGAGCGTGCGCAGGCCGAACGCCGCGCACGCCGGCAGCGCACGATCTTCATCGGCTGCGCCGCGGCGGCGCTCGCCCTCGCCCTCGGCGGATTCGTGTGGCTGCGGGCGCGGGACCAAGACCGCGTCCACCGCATCGAGACCGCCATCCACACCGCCATCCGCAAGGCCACCGAGCACGCGGGGCGGGGCGACCACGACCGCGCGGCGCTGGCCCTCGAGCGGGCGCGGACGCTGGCCGCCGCGCCGCGCGTCGATCGCGACCTCGTCGCACAGGTGAAGGCCCTCACGCGGGAGAGCGCGAGCCGCCACCGCGACGCAGCGCTCGTCGCCGACCTCGACGCGATCCGGTCCACCGACGACCAGGAGCCGGGGCTCGCCGACGAGGTGTACGTGACGACGTTCGCCGGGCACGGGATCGACATCGGCGCGGTGACGCCCGAGGACCTCGCAGGACGCACCGGACGCGACACGCCGCTCGCGCGCGCAGTGGCCTTCGCACTGGACGACTGGGTGTTCCGCATGGGCGCGCGCGGCGGCGTCTCGCATGCGCAGACGACACGGCTGCTCGCGCTGGCCGGGTTCCTGGACCGTGACCCGTGGCGCGCCGAACTGCGCAGCGCGGCGGCCGAGCGCGACGCCGAGCGGCTGCTCGCGCTGGCGGCCGGCGTCACCCCGGCGTCCGTCTCACCCGGCAGCCTCGACACGCTCGCGCTCGCCCTGCGGCGGGTGCGCGAGACGCCGGCGTCCATCGACCTCCTGCGCGCCGCCGCGCGCGCGCACCCGGACGATTTCTACCTGCACTTCCACCTGTCGATGCTGCTGGCGCGAACCGCGGGCGAGGACGACGCCGAGGCCCTAGAGCACGCCCACATCGCCCTCGCGCTGCGCCCGGAGTCCATCGGCACGAGGCTCTTCCTGGCCCGCCACCTGGCGTTCCGCGGCAATCTCCCCGAGGCCCGCCGCTACCTCGACGAGGCGCTCGCCCTGGACCCCACGGGCCTGCGCCCGCAGGTCATGCGCACGCTCCTGCTGATGGCCGAGGGCGACGCCGCGGGCGCGCTGGCCGTCGTCGAGGAGCTGCTGCTGCGTGGCGAATCCCTGCCGCCCCTCAACATCCTGCGCGCGGCGCTGCTCGTGCGCCTCGGCGAGACGGCACGGGCGCGCGAGGCCCTGCGCTCGGCGTTCGCGGCCGAGACAGTGACGGCGGGCGAGGGCGGCCCGCCGCGCCGCGGCCGGCGTGGCCTGGGCGGTCCGGGCCTGGGCCTGGGCGGGGGGCCCGGGCCACGGGGCACGGGGCCGCGACGCCCCCGCGCCGGGGACCTGGACACGAACGGGGACGCACGGATCGACCGCGCCGAGACGCCCGCTGCGCTGCGCCCGCTGTTCGACGTCCTCGACCGCGACGGCGACGGCTCCCTCGACGCCATGGAGTCCTGGATCCTCTTCCGCCTCGACCGCGAGCTGCGGCGCACAATTCCGGAGAAAGCCGAGACGAAAACCGAGCGCGGGCGGGATCAGGGTTGAAGAGAGGTCGCGGCGCCGCGGCCCGCACGAACGACGAACCCCGAAACACAACCCCCGACGCGGCGGATGCACCGGCGCACTCCTCGCAGCCACCGCGGCCCCAACGGGCGTCTCCACCTCACTCCCGACCCCTCCCATCCCCATCCCAGGACACCCGCAAGGGTACCGGAGACGTCCATCCGGCCCGGGGCGACGGCGCCCCGGGCCAAGCCGCGCACGCGAGCCGCGCACGCCCGCGAGGAACACGCGGCAACACGGGACAGCACGGAGAAGACCATGAAGATCGCCCTCCTCATCGGGCTGAACGCCCTCGTCGTCGGCGCCGGCCTCCTCGCCTACGACGTACTACGCAGCGGCGGCGAGGCGCACGACGCCGAGCAGCGCGCGACCGCGGCACGCATGGACGAGGTCCTCGAGCGCCTGGACGGCCTCGCGGGCCGCATCGACGCCCTCGAACGCGGCGCGGGCCAGCGCCGGCTATCCACCCGCCTGCTCCATGTCGAGGACCGCGTCGGCGCCCTTGAGGCGCGGCGCAGCATCGGCGCGGCGCAGGCCGCCCCGGCGGCCGACGATCCCGCCGCGGCGGCGGCAGCGAGCGCGCCCACGGCCGCCGACGCAGCGGCGCGCGATGGCGACGCGCCGCTCGCGGAGAAGGAGATCGAGCGCGTCAAGGAAGCCCTGGCTCTCGTCGAGGCCGAACGCGCGAAGGAGCGCTCGGCGCGCATGGTGGACGGCCTCGTCTCCCGTCTCGGGCTGCAACTGACCGACGAACAGCGGGCACGCCTCGCGGACGAGCTGGCGGCGTTCCGCGAGACGGCGCGCGACACGTTCCGCAACGCGCGCGGCTCGGGCATGACGCGCGAGGACGTCATGGCGACGTTCGACACGCTGCGCAGCGACCTGACGACGCAGCTCGAGGAGTTCCTGCCCGCCACCGACGCAAGCGCCGTCACGGAGGCACTGGGCCAGGGACCCCGCATGCTGTTCGGCGGCGGCCCGGGCGGAGGTGGTGGCGGCGACGGTCGTAGCGGCCGCTGACACCGACCCGTGCCCGCAGTGCCGTCAGCGCAGGATGAGCGCGACGCGCGGCCGCTCGAGATACCGAGCGGCGTAGCGACGCACGTCCTCGCGCGGGTCGTCCTTCGCCATCCGCCGGAGCTGCGCGTACGACGCGGGCTGGTCGAGCTGCGCGAGTGCCCACGTACCGGCCTTCTGCTCGTTCGCGGTGCGCGCCGTGGCCACCATCGCGACCAGTTCGCTGCGCCCGTCGATGCGGGCGTCGGGATCGGCCGCGCGCACCGCGCGCGCGATGCGCCCGAGCGCGTGCGCCGCCTGCACGCGCACGTCCGCGTCGTCGTCGGCCAGCCGCCGCCGAACGGCGCCCGCCGCCGCTCCGTCACCGAGCACGCCGAGCGTCAGCACCAGGTTGGCGCGCAGGGCGGCGTCCGCGGCGGGCAGCCGCGCGAGCGCCTGCGCCGCGACGCCGGGTGCGCCGAGAGCGACCAGCGCCTCGGCCACGTCGCCGCGCACGGTCCGCGCCTGCGGCCGTCCCAGCGTATCGAGCAGCGCCGCCGCCGCTCCGGGGGGGCGCGCATCGGCGAGCACGCGTGCGAGCGCCCCCTTGCTCATCTTCCCGATGGGATGCGCGCGGTAGGCGTCCAGCACGGCGCGGCGCTCTGCGGCGGACAGTCCGGCGTGCAGTTCGGCGTGACGGTGCAGGTCCACGGCCGCGCTCCAGACGATTCCCGTGTCCTCGTCCGCCAGCCACCCGACCAGCAGCGCGCGCAGCGCGTCCGCATCGCGCACGGCGCCCTCGTCACCCAGCGTCCCGAGGTACGCGGAGACGACGTCCGCGAGCCGGCGCTCGGCGCCCTGCTCCGGAACGTGCCGGATGCCCAGCGAGCCGCTCACCGACACGTACGCGCCGCCTGCGCCGCGGCGCAGGAACACGAGGTGCTCGGCGCCCGGCGTCCACGGCGCGCCGGTGCCCGTGTCCGGCGCGCGGACGACGATCTCCGCGCCGACGCGGACGCTCCCGGCGAGCGTCTCGAGGACCTCGAAGCGCGCCGCGAGCCCGTCGCCCACCGCCTCCGCGGCGACCTCGCTCACATGCTGCACGCGCGCGATCAGTGCGGCGTTCTCGCTCTGCCAGCCGAGCGTCGCGTGCCGTTCGTCGATGGTCTCCGCCGCGGCGGGTGATACGGCGAGCAGCACACCGAGCAGGAGCGACAGGGACCAGGCGACGACGTTGCATCTCCGCATGTCAGCGCCCCTCGTCGTAGATCACACGGCGCCGCAGGTGCGCCAGGAGCAGCGGATTGAAGCGCATGAAATCGGCTCCCGTGCGGACGGCCACGGTCATCGACACGGCTGGCGCCATGATGCTGCGCGGCGGGCCGAAGTTCAGGTGCGAACTGGTGTTGGGCGACGTGGACGTGGCCGCGGTGAAGGTGTTGTTGCGGTGCGCCCACCCGAAGAGCCCCGTCTTGGGCGCGGAGTTGGGCACGAGACCGAGCGAGTGGCCGACCTCGTGAGCGAGCACCGTGGACACGTAGAGCGCCACCGTCTCGACGGCGTCCATGATGTCGTCGTAGCGCGTGTTGTGCGTCGTGTTCGTGGACGTCGTGCGGTCGAAGCTCCCGGCCAGCACGTCGTCATCGCTCGCGTGCTCACCGACCGGCGTCCCGCCGTGGATGGCCACGAACTTCGTGGAGATCCTCGTCCGGAAGACGTCGGTGGTGCCGGCGTTGTTCACCTGCAGCTTGAACATGCCCATGAGATGGATGCCCGTCGGCGAGCTGGTCGAGCCCGTGTTGATGTCGAGCTGCTTACGGGCGTTGCGCGCGTCGTAGCTGGCGCGTCCGAGCGTGCTGGACGTCGCGTACGCGCTGCTCTCCGCCCCGTCGGTGGCGCCCAGCGACATCTCGTTGTGCGCGGTCGTGGCGTTGCCCGAGGGCGCCGTGCCGTACGTCGGGAGCGACGTCAGCGAGCCCTGCTCGCCGGCCAGCAGGAACTCGACGTCCACCGCGCCCGCGTCACGCGCGCCGTCCTCGTCGATCTCGAAGCGCTCGCGGACGATCTCGCGAATGCGCGCGACCACCAGCCGCCGCATGATCGCGTTGGTCCCGGTGTCGCCGCCGTTCGTCGTGGACTGCGCGGCCGACGTCGGCGCGGCGGAGTTCAGCCCGATCAGCTCGAGCGCCTGCGCGAAGTCCGGCACGTTGTCCGTCTGCTGCGTCGTCGTGACGCCCCGTTTGGCCGCCGGGCTCGACGTCGTCGCGAACGTCGCCGCGTAGGCGTCGATGTCGGTGCGCAGCACCCACGAGTCGCGCGCGCCGAAGGGGTCGAGGTCGCCCGTGCCGCTGCCGGCGGTGCTCGTCGTCAGCGCCAGCACGTCGATGGTGATGACGGCGTTGCTCGAGACGTTCGACGCGGTGTCCTTGACCGCGAACGTGAACGTCACGTTGTCACCGGCGGTGATCGTGTCGCTCGCGCCGAGGCGCCAGCGCGCACGCGTGCTGGTGACGTCGAACTTGGACGCCAGCTCGGCGTTCGCGGACGCGCCGCCGATCGCCGCGCTGCACTTGGCGGAGAACGACGACGGGTCGATGCCCGCGCCGCCGGCGTCACTGAACGTGACGAGGAGTTCGAAGCCTGAGCGCGGCAGCAGCAGGTCGAAGGCGACGGACGAGCCGGGCGTCAGCGCGGCGCCGGACGCGTTCGAGTCGTTGCCCGACACGTACGTCGTCGAGCCGTCCATGCCGCTGGGCAGATCCTCGATCACCACCGCGTCGATCGTCGGGCTCGTCGTGTCGGTGCTGCCGCCGGTGGTGAACGTCGAGGACGCCTGTGAGAAGGCGTTGCCGTGCAGATCCTTGATCGACGACGTGACCGTCACCGTGTACGTCGTGCTGTGCGACAGCTCGGTCTCGGGGTAGAGGTGCACCGTCTTGAGATCGTCGTCCAGCGCGACGACCGTCGCGATCGTCGTGCCGCCCTGCTTGAGCGTGAGGTTCGCGGAGCGCACGTACTGCGGATCGATCTCCTCGTTGAAGACGAGCTTCACGGACGCGGTCGTGGACACGCCCGTCGCGGAGTTTGCCGGTGTGCGCGTCACGGTGGGCGCCGTGGTGTCCGTCGAGGTCGTAATCGTGAAGCTCTGCTGGTCGTTCGTCGTGCTGGAGATGCGCGTCGGCGCGAACGCGCTGCCGGCGATGGACTTCACGGCCACCGGGATGTCGAGGATGTACTTGCCGGCGTTGTTGATCGGCAGCACCGACGTCGTCGAGCGCGTGAAGACCAGCCAGCGGTTCTGCGGCCCGAAGGCCCGCTGCCCGCCGCTGACGACGAAGCTCCCGCTCTCGAACCAGAACACGTTCGTGCCGGACGTGGTGCCGTAGGTGACCGTCGTCGTGTCCATGGGCGCCGTCAGCCGCACGCACGCGCTGCGCAGGCTCTGCGGCACGCCCGTCGCCCCCTGGGCCGGGAAGACCGTTTCCGTCACCAGCCGCACGTCGTCCCGCGGATACGTGTAGGCGCCCGTCAGAGTCGCCGACGCGCTACCGCTCGCGGTCACCTTGACGTCCACCGACGTCGCCGCCGACGACGACGTCGAGGCGGGAGGCGGCACCGTCACGACGATCGTGTTCTGGTCGATGACCTGGCACAGGTAGCCGCGCTGCGCGCCGAAGTCCACGACGTCGCCCGCCGCGAAACCGCCCCCGTGGACGGTCACGCGCTCGCCACCGTGGGGCTGCGCGTCGAAGCTGAGAGCGCGGTTGACGGTCCGCGTGCCCGCCGTCTTGACGTCCACCTTCCCGTTGCCGCTCGTGCCCGACGTGCCGAGCGAACCGGGGTTGCTGACGAGCACGTCCCACGTGCCCGTCGTGGCCGCACCGGTGATCGAGAGATCGCAGGTGAGCGACGTCGCCGAGAGCACCTCGGTGCTGCCGGAGACGACGGACACGCCGCTGCCCCCGGACCGCGACAGCGACACCGTCGCGCCGCTCATGAAGTTCGTGCCCGTGATCGTGACCGGCACGACCCGCGTCGGCCCGCCCGAGCCGGTCACGGCGATCTTCGACGGGTTCGCCGCGGTCACGGTCGGCGACGAGCCGATCACCCGCAGCGCGCCGGCGAGCGAGCCGCTCGCGCCGCCGACCGACGACGGGTGCGCGACGGTCAGCGACCGCAGCCCCGTGGCCGCGCCGCCCGTGACGGCCGCCGTCGCCGTCAGCTTCGTCGCGCTGACGACGCTGACCGACGTGAACGTCACGCCGGAGCCGCTCGCGGACACGACAGCCCCGGCACGGAAGTTCGTACCGTTCACGGTCACGGCCACGCCGCTCGCGCCCTGCGCCAGCGTGGCGTGCGAGAACGCCGTCACGGTCGGCGCGGCGGGGATCACCCGCAGCGCGCTGCTGAACACCACCGCCGGGCCGCTCCCCGGCGTGATCGTGACCGACCGCGCGCCCAGCGCCGCGCCGGACGCGACCGAGACGTCGAGTGTCAACTGCGTGCTCGAGTCCACCGTCGTCGCGTGCACGGTGACGCCCGCGCCGCCGACGGACACGGTGCTGCCCGACGTGAAGTTCGTGCCCGTGGCGATCACGACGGCGCGGCTCGTCCCGGGCAGCATGCGGTCGGGCGAGAGCGACGTCAGCGCGGGCCCCTCGGCCAGGATCTCGTAGGCCGCCGAGGCCGTCACCGACGCGCCGCCGCCGCTGCCGCCGGGCTGCGTGTAGGTGACGTCGGCGGTGCCGAGCGCGGCGCTCGCCCCGACGCTGTACGACGCCGTGAACGTCGTGGCGCTGACGTGCGTCACATTGGTCAGTGTGACGTCCGAGGACGACGTCGTGAGCGCGCCGCCGCTGCGAAAGCCCGTGCCGGTGACCGTCAGCGTACCGCTCTCGGAACGCCGTACGATCGTCGGCGAGACACTCGTGATCATCGGCAGGGGGTGCTGCACGGTGACGGCCGACGTGGCCGTCGCAGACAGCGCGCCCCCCGCCGCAGGCTGCGTGAACGTGACGTCGCGGAGCCCGACGGCGGCGTCCGCCGCGACCGTCACGGGGACCGCGGCCGTCGTCGCCGACACCACCGTCGTCGCGCCGAGCGTCAGGCCGCCGCCCGCGACGGTGATCGTCCCGCCGTCGCGGAAGCCGGTCCCGGTGACGGTCAGTGTGCGCGCCACGTCGTCCTGTCGCAGGACCGCGGGAGAGGCGCCGGTGACCGCCGGCGCCGGTGCGTCCACTTGGAGCGCCGCGCCCAGGGTCACCGCCTCGCCGCCGCCCGCTGCGGGCTGCGTGTAGGTCACGTCGTGAGCGCCGAGCGCCGCGCTGTCCGCGGCCGCGATCGTGGCCCGGAACGACGTCGCCGACACGAACGTCTGGCCGCTGAGCGTCAGGCCGCTGCCCGCGATCGACAGGGCGCCGCCGCTGCGAAAGCCCGTGCCGGTGACCGTCAGCGTCACGCCGCTGTCCCCCTGTGTCAACGCACTCGGGGAGACGGCGGACACGGTCGCCAGCGGGTTGCGGATCGTCAGCGCCGAGGTGGCCGTCGCCGACGCCCCGCCGGCAGCGGCCGCCTGCGCGTACGTGACGTCGCGCGTACCCACGGCGGCGTCCTCGTCCACCGTGACCGACACCGTCAGCATGCCGTCCGAGACGACGTTCGCGGCGCCCACCGTGAGATCGGCGCCCGAGATGGTCAGCGCGCCGCTGCTGCGGAAGCCGGACCCCGTGACGGTCAGCGTCTGCGCCGCGTCGCCCTGCCGCAGGAACACCGGGGACACGGCCGCGACGGTCGGAGTCGGGGCGTGCACGGCGAGCGCGGCGGCCAGCGTCGCCTGCGCTCCCCCGCCGCTGCCCGGCTGCGTCCAGGTGAGATCGCGCGGCGCGATCGTCGCGCCGGCGGAGGCACTGACGGCGACGCGCGCCAGGGTCTCCGAGAGCAGTTCCACGGCGCCGACGGTGAGCCCGGCGCCGGAGATCGTCACGACGCCTCCGGCGCGGAACCCCGTCCCGGTGACGTCGATCGTGGTCGCGCCCGCCGCCTGGCGCACGACGGCCGGCGAGATCGAGAGGACCTGCGGCAGCGGCGCCTCGACGGTGATCGCGCCCGGCAGGGTCACCGGCTCGCCCTCCAGCACGGGCGGCACGAACGTGACGTCGCGCGCCCCGTACGGCGCGTCCGCGGCAACGGCGACGATCGCCGTCGCGCGCCCCCCGGACACGGTCGTCCGGCTGACGCTCACGCCCTCGCCGGAGATCACGACGCGCGCGCCGCCCGCGAATCCCGCGAGGTTCGTCCCGGTCAGCACGAGCGCTGCGCCCGCGTCGCCCTGGCGCAGCACGTCCGGGGCGGCGCCGGCGAGTCCCGCCTCGGGGGGCAGCGTCACCTTGCGCTTGGCGACCTTCGGCAACTTCACGGCGATGCTCACGTCGCTGAGAGCGACGCCGGCGGCCGGTCCGACGAGCTCGACGCGATAGACGCCGAAGGTGCCGCCGGGGAGCGGCCGCTTCTTCAGCACGAGACTCTTGCGCTTCGGCGCGAAGTCCTCGATGGCGTAGAGCACGTCGCCGTTCTCGCTGACCACGCGAACGCCTGCGAGCGGCGTCGATCCCTTGTTCTTGACGACGACCGTCACGAGCGCGCCCGACCGCGCCGCGAACGGCACGCTCACCGTCTCGCCGAGCCCCGCCGAGACCTTCTTGGCCTTCCATTTCGTCGGCGTCTTGACCTTGAAGCCGGCTGTGTACGCGCCGCTGCCGGCCGCGCCGCCGTCCACCGTCAGCGTCCAGACGCCGGTGCCGCCGACGGGGACGGCGAACTTCTTGAGCAGCGGCTTGGCCGTGCCCTCGCGCCTCACGAGACCCGTCAGGCTGTGCTCGGTGCCCGCGGGATCGAAGAGACGCAGCGCGGGCAGCAGCGACGAGCCCTTGGCCGCCTTGGCGTCGGCGCGCAGTTGCCCGCCGGCGACGAGTTCCAGCGCGAACGCGTCGCTGTCCCCGGGCGCCCCGATCTCCGTCGTCAGCTTGTCGCCGCTGCGCGCCAGCACGCCCCGATCGGCGTCGGCTGCCGGGGCCACCGCCAACGAGACGCACGTGGCCGCGAGCCCGAGCGCCCACCGAGCGCGCGACGCCCACCGCCGCCGCGGAATCCGCAATCCGGGATGCAACACACCGTCCACTCGCGCCACCTCCGTCCCCACGAGCCTACCGCGCAGATCGCCGAGGGCAACCCGCGTGCGCGAATCCGACCTCGGGCGACGGCCGCGGACGCGAGTCGAGGAGAGGAGCGCAACGTCCGTGCCGGTTGCTACGCTCGCGCCATGATCCGCCGCCCCCCACACACACCCATCGCGAGCACGGCCCGGGAGAACCTCTCGCGCCTGCTCGACGCGCTGCCCTACGCCGACGACGACCGCCACCCGACGCGTGTGGTGCGCGCCGCGTGCCTGCGCCGCGCGAAGTTCCTGACGGACCCCTTCTTCGAGACGCTCTTCGTCCCGGACCTCGAACTCCTCTTCGACCTGTACGACGAGCACGCCTTCCGCGGTCTGCTCTCGCGCGCGCTGCCCGCCGGCTCGCCCGGGCGCCCCAATCTGCGTGTCTCGAGCCGCATGACGCGCACGGCCGGCAAGACGCTCCACCGCCACGTGCGCATCTCCCCGTTCAGCGACCGATGCGCATCGTCGCTCGAGATCGCGATCTCGGCGCCGCTGCTGGCCGCAGAGATCGACACCGAGAACGGCACGCGCGTCGTCGGCGTACTCTGCCACGACCGCCTCGCAGTCCTGCAGCGCGTCTTCGAGCACGAGCTCATCCACGCCCTGCTCTTCTGCCTGGACTCCGACGTGCGCTGCTCGCGCGAGTCCTTCCGCAGCATCGCCTTCGGCCTGTTCGGCCACCTCGAATCGACGCACACGCTGCAACTCGCGCCGCCGGCCTGGAAGCGCCCCGAGGCCCGTGCCGCAGCGCCGAACGTCCGGCCCGGTGACCGCGTGCGCTTCGACTTCCGCGGCACCGTGCGCGAAGGCCTCGTCAACCGCATCACGAGGCGCGCCACGGTGCTGGTCGAGGACCCGGCCGGCCGTCGCTACTCCGACGGCGTCCGCTACCTGAAGTACTACATCCCGCTCGGCATGCTGACCGTCATCGACGCGTAGCACGGGCGTAGGCGCCGCCCCACGGCTCGCGTTCAGCGGGCCCCGCGCCGGCCGCGTGCGCGGCGGCGGGAGTGCTCAAAGCTCCGCGACGGCGTCCGCGAGCGCGCGAGCCAGCGCATCGACGTCCGCGCCGACGAGGTGGCGCAGGCGCACGACGGTCGCCACGTGGTCGAGGCGCGCCGCGGCGATGCAAACGGTGCGCTGTGCGGGCCGCCCCGAGCCGAGCAGCCCGCGGTCGTACACCTCGCGCAGCCAGACGACCTCGACGCGGTAGATGCGCGCCACCGTCTCGAGCGTCAGGTGCAGTTCGCCATCGAGGTAGACGCGCTCCTCGTCGCTCATGCCGCGCCTCCCGTCTCCGTGCCCTTCGTGCCGTCCGTGCTTCCGGCCGCGTCACCGGCACCGGCCAACTCGCGCAGCAGTGCGTCCTGCCGCTCGCTCACGTGCGGCGGCAGATCGATGACGATGCGCGCGAACAGGTCCCCGCGACCGCCGGAGTCCGTCGCCTGCCCCTGGCCGCGCAGCCGCAGGCGCTGCCCGGTGCGCGTGCCCGCGGGGATCGTCAGCGTGACGGTGCCGCGCGCCGTGCGCACGTCCGCCCTGCCGCCGCAGTGCGCCACCCACGGCGTGACCACCACGTCGGTCTCGAGGTCGCCGCCCACGCGGCGGAACACGTCGTCGTCGGTGAGCCGCAGGCGCAGATGCAGATCGCCCCGCTCGCCGCCCCCCGCGCCGGCCTCGCCGAGGCCGCGCAGGCGCAGGCGCATGCCGTCGCGCACGTCGTCCGGGATCTTCAGCTCGACGGTGCGCCGCTTGTGGACCTGCCCGACGCCGGCGCACGTCGGACACACGTGGCGCTCGAGGAACCCCGTCCCACCGCACGTCGGGCAACTGACGCGCGCCGGGAACTCGAAACTACGCCTGCCGCCCGCGAGTGCGTCGCTGATGGGCAGGTGCAGGTCCGCGCGCACGTCCGCGCCGCGGTAGCGATACCGCGCGTGGGCGCGGGGCGCCTCGTGGAAGTCCCCGCGGAACTCGCCCCCGAACATCTCACGGAAGAAGTCCGAGAAGCCCCCCGCGCCGCCGAACGCGGCCTCGAACTCCTCGGGGGTCATCGTGCGCTGGCCCGGCGGCGGCTGGAAGTCCTGCCCGTCGCGCCAGTTCTCGCCGAAGCGGTCGTACTTCGTGCGCTTCTCGGGATCCGAGAGCACCTCGTACGCCTCGGCGATGCGCTTGAACTCCTCCTCGGCGTGCTCGCGCCGTTCCTCCGGATGGCGATCCGGGTGCCACTTCAGCGCGAGCTTGCGATAGGCCTTCTTGATGGCCTCCTCGTCGGCGGCGCGTGAGACGCCGAGTCGCTCGTAGTAGTCCTGGAACTTCACGCGCTGTCCACCGCTCTCTGCGTGCCGCGTACCGGGCGGCGCCGTGCGCGCCACCTGCCATCGGCCTCGGGGGTCGTGTCGTCGCTCATCGCACGCGATGTTACGCAGCCCTCCCGACCGCGCCGGTGAGCGATCCACGCCCGCGCCGTGACCGTCTCGGTCCGAGCGCTCAACGTGACAGTTCGCAGGGCACGGTCGTGAACGCCAGCGCGAGCGAGAAGCTGTCGTTCTTCCCGTCGCCATCGACATCGACATCGGCCGTCTGCCCGACCAGCGGCAGGAACGCCGGCGGGATCTCGAGGCCCAGATCCGTCACGAACGCCACGAGATCGTCGGCGTCGATCACGATGCCGATGACGCCCTGTGGCGGCACGCCCGTGTAGGTGCCGGCGATCAGCAGCCGGCCGGTCGGGGCGAGGGGAAGCTGCGCCACAACGAGCTCCGTCACTTCGAGATCGACGACGAACGCCCCGTCCGCACGGATCGCCGTGGAGCCGCGCGTCGGAGCGTAGCCGTCCGCGGCCAGGGCGTCGCCGGGGTCGAACACCTCGCTGCCGCTGAAGTTGTCGTCCGGATCGCCGTCGGTGTCCGCAGCGTTCAGGAGGCCGAACTGCGCGCAGTCGTCAGGGGCGGACCCGCGCAGCCCCCACCCCTGCAGCACGACGACCTCGGCCCCCGTCAGGAGACGCTCGCTCAGCAGAGCGTTGACGTCGTCCGCGTCGATGCCGCCCGAGACCGCGCCCAGCACTCCGAGCAGCGCACCGAGCGCGTCGTCGGGCTTGCCGTCGCCCGTCAGGTCCGGAGCCGTCTCGGACTCCGAGAGCATCCGCAGTCCGCTGATCACCCAGGTCGCCTCCTTGCCGCTCGCGCCACACGAGATCTCGCCGTCGCGCGAGAAGCCCTTGGTCGCCTTGGCCAAGGCGAGCAGCGCCTTGAAGCGCTTGACGCGCGTGGCCGCGCCGTTGGCCTTCTGCAGGGACTTGTCGGCGCGACGCAGCGCGCGGCGCACGCGCGACGCCTTCCGTCCCCCGCCGGCCGCCGCCGCGGCGAGGCGGTCACGCGCGAGCACGAGATCGTCCGCGTAGCGATCCCCGGTGGCATCGACGGCGTCTCCGAGCGCGGCGCTGACGCGGTCCAGAGGCAGCAGCTTCTTCTCGATGAGCTTCACCGCCTTGCCCGTCAGCTTGAGTTCCTTCACGTAGGACGACGCATCGAGCGCCTTCGTCAACGACCGGAGCGCCTTGTCCGAGAACACGATGACGCGCTGCGCCTCGCGCTCGGCGCTCGCGTCGCCGGTCTCCGAGTCGAGCAACGTCTCCGCCGTGCCCCTCTCCGAGCCGACCGCGAGCCAGAGCGACGTGGCGTGACCCGGCGCGGGCGTCGAGGCGGCCAGTGCCCCCACGACGGCGAACCCGACCATCACCAGGACGACGAGAATGCGGCGCATGATGTCCCTCCCTTCGGCCTGCTGCGCGGGCGTTACGTCCCGCCCGCGCAGCAGGCTCGCACGCTACGGCCCGGACGCCCCGTCGCGACACTCGAGGCCACCGCAGTCTACGCCGCGCCGCGCTCCGGCGTAAGGGGCCACGACCGACCCACCACTCCCACGCGCACGGCACGCACCGGCGCCGTGTTCCTGGCGGACTACGGCGACGAGGCCGCGCTGCCCGCCCTCCACGAGGCCCTCGATCGCGTCCCTGGAGGATTCACCGCGGACGACCCCAGGGGCACGCCGCTCTACGACGTCGTCGATGCCATCGAGGCCCTGGGCGGATCACTCGACGCCGCCCGCACCGCCAAGGCCGCAGCCATCGATCGCGCCGTCACATGCCACGTGGAGGCACGCCGGCGTCTCATCGAGGCCATCGCAGCCCGCGACGCCGCCCCCGAATCGGGGGCTCGTCCCGCGCGGATGAACGTGTCGGTGGCCGCCGCTAGCCTGCCGCAACGGCCGCTTCGCGTGCGCGAAGCGCGAGCCGTGACACGCCCACACAGGAGATCGCCATGGTCCTGCCCGCGTCATCCACCCTCCGGCCACCGGACGCCGCGCCACGTCCCGCGCAGCAGCCCGGTGCGCCCCACGATCTCGCCGAGACGCGGCACGAACTCGTCGCCATGGCCGAGGGCAAGACCGGCGCCGTGCCCGCCGCCTTCCTCGTGGAACACGTCCTGCGCGCGACCACGGAAGGCGACTGGCCCGTGCGGCGCGGCGCCCTCGAGGCTCTGCTGCGGCGCGTCGGTTTCTGCGAGAAGGACGAGTTGCGCATCGCGCAGCGCCCCGCCGCCG
>JAJRVY010000211.1 GCA_024277065.1 Planctomycetota bacterium | reverse complement strand
GAGTTCCGCGCGCCGGCGCGCATCGACCTGGCCGGGGGCACGCTCGACATCTTCCCCATCAGTCAGCTCGAGCCGGGCGCCGTCACGGTCAATCTCGCCATCGACCGCTTCGCCGTCGCGCGCGCGAGGGTGCGCGACGACGGACGCTTCCTGCTCGCCGCGACGGACCGCAAGCTCCGCGAGCGCTGCGCGGACCGCGCCGCGCTGGCCGCCGTGCGCTCCCTGGCGCTGCACCGCGAGGTGGCGCTGCACGTGGGGCCGCCCGCAGGGCTCGAGCTCACGACGCGCAGCGGCGTCCCCGCGGGGTCGGGCCTCGGCGGCTCCTCGACGCTGCTCGTGGCCATGCTGAAGGCGGCCTCCGCGGCGCGCGGCAGTAGTCGCGCAAGGGCCCTGGGCGCCGCGCGGCTCCTGCGCCTCGCGACGGATCTCGAGGCGCGCGTGATCGGCGTGCCGACCGGCGCCCAGGACCACGTGGGCGCGCTCCACGGCGGGCTGTCGGCCATCACGTACCCCCCCGGCGGCACGCACCGCGCGGCAGTGCGCGCGGACATGGACGCCGTCGGGCGGCGGCTGGTGCTCGTCTACACGGGCCTGCCCCACGACTCGGCCGTGAACAACTGGGAGGTCACGCGGCGCTACGTCGAACGCGACCGTGCGGTGCGCCGGCACATCGCGGCCATCGCGGCGGCGGCGCGGGCGCTGCTCGCCGCGCTCGAAGCGGGTGACATGGACGGCGCGGGTGCGGCGATGCAGAGCGAGTGGGAGGCCCGCAAGCGGCTCATCCCGGGCGTCACGACGCCGGCCATCGAGCGCATCGGCGCCGCCGCCCGCGGCGCGGGCGCACTCGGCATGAAGGTGTGCGGCGCGGGCGGCGGCGGCTGCGTCGTGCTGTGGGCCGGGGAGGGACGCCGCGCGGCGGTCGAGCGCGCCGCCCGGGGCGCCGGCGGGCGCATCCTGCGCTTCGCTCCGTCGGCGCGCGGCGTGCACGCGGTCGCGCGTTGAGCGTCGTCGTGCTCGACGGCATCGTTCTCGATCTCGACGATACGATCCTCGACACGTCGGGGCTGCTGGTGCCCGTCGCGGACCGGCGGGCGGTTGCCGCCATGCGCGACGCCGGACTGCGCGCCGGCGCTGACGTCGCACACACGACACTGAGGGCGCTGCGCCGCGAGGGGTGCGAGGATCTCTTCGGCGAGCTCGCCCGCCGACTCGGTGCGGACGCCGCCTGCGGTCACGCGGGAACGCAGGCGTTCTTCGACTACGACGTCCCCGCTCTGACGCTCGAGCCCGACATCGAATCGGCGCTGCACGCCCTGCGCGCCATCGCGCCGCTCGCTCTGCTCACCGCCGGCGTCGAGCGCACGCAGCGCGCCAAGGTCGCGCGCCTGGACATCGAGCCGCTCTTCGTCGAGTGCGTGCATGTCCCCCTCGGCAGCCCCGGCGGCAAGCAGCCCGCTCTACGCGATCTCCTCGAGCGCCGGCAGTGGCGCCCGGAGCACGTCGTCGTCGCCGGGGACCGGCCGTCCGGCGACGTGCGCGCCGGCAACGCCCTCGGCTGCCGCACCGTCCTCGTGCGCCGGCCGGGCGGGGAGTTCGCGGAGCACGAGCCGCGCGGCCCCGAGGAGCAGCCGTGGCGCACGATCGAGTCCCTCGCAGAACTCCCGGCGCTCCTCCACGCGTAGCAACCTGTCGGAGTCATCTCGCGGACGACGTCACGCGAGCTGTGATCGCACCGGGCAGAGGGTGACAGCGCGTCGTCCTCGACGTGGATCTGGCGGAACACCGTGCGCGAGTCGGGCGCCCCGGCACGCGCGCAAGCGTCGAGCAGCCGGACTCGAGCGACGCCGGGGCGGACCGGCCATCGTCCGAGACGAGAATCGCGCGCGCCGCGTAGACTCCCGAGCGTGGGAAACGCTGCCCGACCGGATGAGTTGCTCCGCACGTGGTGCGGCGCCGAGATCCCGCCGGAGGTCGTGACGTTGCCCCATCCGACGGCCCTCCGTATCGTCCGGCTGCTGCCGAGGTTCACATACATACATACTGTACCTGGCTCAATTCGGCGGTTTCCGCACTCCGTTTCTCCCCAGGCTCCGAGAGAACGTGCGGCAACGCGTCCGAGCCGGCCCGGCTGGCGGAGGAGTTCCTGAAGACACCGCTCTGGGAGGAGTCCGACGCAGAGGGTCCGATGTCCGATCTGGCCTCCGCGCTCCACGCCCAGCCCGAACTGAACCCGCGATGCAAGAGTGCGATCGCCGAGGCCCGCGCAAGGCGCGAGTCTCTGTACGACCTGAAGGGGGACCGATGAGGGGCCGACGAACTCGCACGGCTGCTCATCGAGACCGTGGAGGGGCCACCGCGGGACGGCTCGACGGGCGACGAGCAAGAGGGCGGCAACGCGGATACTGAGCGCTCTCTCCTCTACCGCGTGGCCGCAGAGACCGGGCTGCGCCGCAACGAGTTGAAGCCCCTCCACGTCGCCGATCTGGACATCGAAGACATCGAGCGCGCCAGCGTGTCCGTGCGCGCGACGAACGCGAAGAACCGCCGCGAGGCGCGCCTGCCGCTCCGCGCGGACCTCGCGGACGCCGACATCGAGTACGACGACGCCGCGGGGCGCGTCGTCGGTTTCCACAGTCTGCGCGTGACGTTCGGGACGAGTCTCGCCGGCGCGGCGGCGCACTACAACTCGCGCAGCGCCTCCTGCGTCACAGCACGCCGGTGCTCACGGCGAACGTCTCCACGGTGCTCGGGCGGGATGACGATCGGCGCACAATCGAGAAGCTGCCGGGTGTCGGAACAGAGCCGGAGGCGCAGCGCGTACGCGTGACGGTCACGGACTCGGCGACGGCGGCGAGCGCCCCACCGTGTCGGCTCCGCGCGCCCCGCGATCAGGCGGGCGTCGGGGAGATCCCCCCTGCGTCTCCCTCCGATCCGCGCTTCTCCGAACTGTCGCCACCTGGCCCCATCTCGACGACCGCGCGCGCGGCGCACTCGTACGGACGGCGGAGTTGCTCGCGCGGGAGTGACGCGAGCGGAACGACTCGCCGGTCCCTCGCGCTCGTCGAGAACAACGGGGGACAGGAGACTCGAACCCGGTCAGATGTGGAGTGCTGGAATCGCCGAATCGACCCTGGCTCAGTATGCACCGAATCGACCCTGGCACAGTATGCACGTTCCCGAGTGTGATCTCGCCGAGATCGGTGCGCTGATTCGCGACGCGCACGCGCGTTGTACGCGACGACTCGTGGGCCCGTGCGGCAGGGGAATCCGGTGGGAGCCGCACGGAGCAAGGCCGGGTCAGTGGACGAGCCTCGACGGCCGATCCCGGCGAGTGCGCTCAACCGAGCTCGAGGAACGCGGCGTCTGGGTCATCGACGAACTCACGGATCGTCGCGGCGTGCTCCCGCAGCAGCCGCGCTACATCGTCCGTCGTGCAGTTGCCGAGCCGGACCCACACGACCTTCGGGGGCGCCCCGAGCAAGAAGCTGCGCTGGTGGAAGTCCGCGTCCTTCGTCACGATCACGAGATCCAAGCGCGCAGCGTGATCCCAGACCTCCGCGTCAGTCGCCGACTGCAGACCTTCGAGCGCGGCATGGCACGCGTCCGGGAAGACATCGACAAGATCGCGGAGCAGCCTCCGCGAGAGGTTCTCGTCGAAGAGCAGATGGGGCGACCGCTCAGCCACGAGGTACGGCAACGAAGCGCCGCTCGCGGTCCGCGGCGAACGCGAGGCAGGCGCGGATGTCGTCGGCCGTCAGCTCGGGGAAGTCCGCGAGGATCTGGGCCTCGGTCATCCCCGACGCCAGATACTCCAGCACGTCCTGAACCGCGATCCGGAGATCTCGGACACACGGCTTGCCACCGCGCCTCGCCGGGTCGATCGTGACGCGCTCTGCTCGTTCCATGCCAGGAGCGTACGAGCGCCCCGGGACTCCGTCAAGCGCACGCGGCCTGCCCCAGCGGTTCCGCAACTCCCGTCCGGCAACCAGGAATCATGCGGGTTCGGGGCTGATCGTCGTCCGGAGCAGCTTCGCACGGTGGACCCGGCCCCACCGGGAGGCCGCCGCAGGCCCTCCGGGAGGGCGATCCGCGCGCGATACCGACGGTCCCGCATCCCGCGCCGCGGGGCGGGGTACGCGCGGGCCCGGTCGGGTACGCGCGGCGTCAGCCGGGGGCTGCGCTGCGGCCCGGCCCTCTGTGCCAACATCGCTGAGACATCTACCCCACCAATGATCAGGCTCCTACCCACTGAAAACGTCGAGGAGCCCTTCTTCTTCATGGCCGCCACGGTAGGCGCCGCCTCGGACGCCTGGCGCAGCCAACGCGAGAGCGAGTTCTGCGACACGCCGACCTCTTGCGCCAGCGCGTTGGCGCTGATCGCCTCCGGGCCTGCCATGCGCTGGACCAT
>JAJRVY010000210.1 GCA_024277065.1 Planctomycetota bacterium | reverse complement strand
ATCAGTCCTACGAGGGGACTCAGGGCGCTTCTCCGGCGACGGCTCGCGAAGGCTGCTTCGCGCTATCACCCGACGTAGCACCGCAGACACGCGGGCACCTTGGCGGGCACCCTCTTCGAGGGATCTCGGGGGGCATCGAGGGTGACCGACGGATCGTAGCCACGATCGCCGGAGCGAGACGCGGATGGCGCAACCCCCTCCAAGACAAGGACTTCGAGCCTGCATGAGGCTCCGCACGCGCTGGAGGCGGCACCCGGATTCGAACCGGGGATCACGGATTTGCAATCCGTTGCCTTACCACTTGGCCATGCCGCCTCGGTGCTGCGCGTCGCGTGCGCGGGCCGCGAACCGGGGGCTCGGGGCGCGCGCGGGAGGCTCCTCCAGCCTCGGCAAGGGAGGCGTCGGGAGCACCGGGGCAGTATCGACGCGGCTGCGCAGCGGTCAAGGTTCGCCGGGCGGCGGCGACGGCGGCGACGGCGGGGGCGACGGCCCGGCGAATCGGCACCGGGCGCCGGGCAGGCGACGGTGCGCTATTCCTGGCGCCGGCGCGCGCGATGGCTACGCTTCTTCCCCTTCGCAGGCGAGGAGACGAGTGCTATGGCCAAGAAGCGCCGGATCGGCAAGATGGGTTGGCGCAGCAAGAAGGCGAACCACGGCCGCAAGCCGTGCCGGGGCAAGGACAAGAAGCTCCGGTAGCGTGCCCGAGGCCGCGTTGCTCTCTTGACGGGCACCCCGCCTGCTGCACGATCACACGACCCCAGCACGAGACGACCCCGGCCGCGCGACGATGCGCGGCCGGGGTCGTCTCGTGCCGATTCCGGGCCGAGGGGCCCGGGAGACAGGCCACGTAGGCCCTTACGAGCGCAAGTGACCGGCCTCGCGGCCGGTCACTTGCGCTTGCGGCCGGCGTAGGTGGTGCTGCCGACGAAGCGCTCGCACTCGATGCCGAGCCCGCGCAGCACGCCGATGACCTGGGCGACGTAGCCGGCCGGGGTGAAGCGGTGGGCGTCGAGCACGACCGGCGAATTGGGACTGAACGACGTGTCGGCGTCCGGGTGCGCCTTCTTCCCCGCGCCCCAGGCCCGGTTCAGGTCGTCGGGGAAGGTCTCGATGTCCTCCCCGTTGATCTGCACGGCGGGGCAACCGTCACCCTCCTTGACGTGGATGACGAAGTCGCCATCGTTCGCGGTGTCGGACGGCGCGCTCGGCAGGATCTGCAGCAGCCGCAGCGTCGTCTTGTTCTCGATGTCGGCGACGCCCAGATAGACGCTCGCCGTGCCGGCGCGGTCGGCGGTCGCGAGCAGGTCCTTGACGTACTGCCAGTTCGTGAATTCGTCCGGCAGGATCAGGAGCGGCCGGTCGCGGTTCGCCGCGCTGCCGATGTTCTTGAAGACCTGTCTCTGTGAGTCCATCTCGGTGCGGTTCCTGGCCGTCACCCAGTAGATGATGCCCTCCATGTCGAGCTGCAGCCGCACGGTGCCCTGGACCTTGAACGGCGGCAGGATCGAGTTCTCGACCACCGAGAGCGTGACATCGGTGATCGAGACGATGTCCGGCTCGGGAGGCGGCGCCGCCGGCTCGGGCTGCGTCGCCGCCGCGGCAGCGGCGGCGGCCTCGACTGCGGCCTGCGCGGTGGCGTCTGCGGCGGCCGCGTCGGCCACGGCGTCGGCCGCGGCCTGCGCGATCGCAGCGGCGTCCGCGTCCGGCAGCGCCGGGGCGACCTGCGCGTGGGCGAACGGCGCCCGGCCACGGCGATTCGCGTCGCCGCCGTGCGCGACCGGCACGGCGGGCCAGCCCGCGGTGGCGTAGGCGGCCCCGACGGCCGCCAGGCCGCCGACGAGGGTGAGCATCCGGTTCATCTGGTGTCGTCCTCCGCGAAGCCCTGCGACGCACACACGTGGTCGTCCGCGCGGCGCGACCGAGCAAGGTAGCGGCCTCGGGCGGTGCGTCGAGATTTCACGTCGGGAGCAGATCCCGCCGGGCGAGGAGCAGCCACGACGCCCCCAGCATCACGGCCAGCCCGGGCAGAGCGAGCAGGGCCGCGCGCCCGCCATCGCGCACGGGCACGTCGCGCCCAGCCAGGATCGCGTCCGTGCGATCGAACGCCGCGGAGGGCGGCAGGAGATCGAGTCCGGTGAGCACGACCCGCGCCAGCGTCTCCTGCAGCGGCGAGATGCTCGAGATGCTCGCCGGCGCGTGCCCGCCCTCGTCGTCCGCCGCAGCGTGCTCCTCGGCGGCGATCTCCCGCGCCGTCGCGGCCTCGCGCAAGACGTAGTCGGCGCCCTCGCGCAGCACGTCCTGGGCGGCGAACAGCGCAAGCAGGAAGAACGCGATACCGAGCGCCGTCGGGGCGCTGAAGCGCGCTGCGCCGAGGCCCGCCGCGGCGGATGCCAGGAACAGCAGCGGCGCCAGGCAGAGCGCCGCCTTGAGGGCCGTCGAGAGGAAGAGCCGCGGCGGCCCCCCCACCTCGATCGCGCCGGGCGCGAGGTCCAGCCCCCACGTGCCGCTCGGGCGGTGGATGGTGAGGACGAGCGGCAGCGACGGGTCCAGCCCGCGGGCCGGGAACCGCGCGACGATCTCGCGCCCCGGCGCCCAGCCGGCCGCCAGCATGAGGTGCTCGCCACCGGGCTGGCTCAGCACGAGCGGCACCTCGGTGATGCGCTCGAGTTCGCCTCCCTCGTTGACGGCGCGTGGACGCAGGCGCAGGACGAGCTCGTCGCCCGGGATGTCCCTCCGGCGCACGGCGAGCTGGACCTCGCCGCTGCCGGTGGCGCGCACGACACGCACGCCGCGCTCGGGGTTGGCGGACGTGAAGGCGCGCGTGGGCCGCCGCGCGCCCGACCCCAGCCCGCCGGCATCGAGTCCGACGAGCGACGCGGCGAGCCCGCCCACGAGTACGAGCGAGGCGAGCACGCCATGACCCAGAACGCTGCCGAGGACGACCGCGCCGCGCGACACGGGGCTCGCCAGCAAGCGGTGCGCGGCGCCGTCCTCGATCTCGCCGGGAAGCGTGGTCGCGGCGGCGACGAGGGCCGCGAGCACCGCCAGCGCGCCCACGGCCCCGAGCGCCATGCGATCGGCTGTCGCCGCACGCGCAGCGTCGTCGGCGCCCGGCGCCCAGAGCGCCGCGCCCAGGCCGACCAGGAACCCCAGGGGCACGATCCATCCGAACCGCGCGGCGACGCCCTGGCGCACGCGGAGCACGGCGATCACGAAGACGTGCGCGAGGCCCGAGGGGCGACTCATGCGCCGCGCTCGTGGTCGCGGTCGCGGTAGGTCTCGAGGAAGAGCTCCTCGATCGAGGCGCGCGCCGCGGCGCTCTCCTCGACCGCGCCCCCGGCGGCCGTGACGGCGCCGGCGACCGCGGCGTCCACGGCGCCCGCCGCGCCGTCGTCCGCGCGCACGACGTAGCGCCGCAGGCCCGGGCGCCGCAGCAGGTCGTCGAGATCACCCTCGCGTCCGATGACGCCGTCCACGAGCAACGCGGCGCGCGCGGCGATGCCGCTGATGTCGCCGAGCAGGTGGGACGTGACGACGAGCGTGCCGCCGGCGTGCACGTGTTCGCGAAAGAGCGCGAGCACGTCCTCGCGCACGAGCGGATCCATGCCCGCGGTGGGCTCGTCGAGCACGAGCAGGTGTGGGCTGCCGATCATCGCCACGGCGAGCGCCAACCGTCTGAGCATGCCGTGTGAGAGCGTGTGCACGCGGCGGCGGCGGGCGTCCTCGAGGCGTACGCGCGCGAGGAGTTCGGTGGCGCGGCGGCGGCGGGCGGCCCGCGGGACGCCGTGCAACCGGCCATAGAGGTCGAGCGTCTCGTCGCAGGTCAGGAAACCGTGCAGCGTCGAGTTCTCGGGCAGGAACCCCGTGTTCGCGCGGGCGGCGGGCGAGGACGGCGGCAGCCCGTGCAGGCGGGCCTCGCCGGAGGTCGGCGCCAGCAGCCCCAGCAGGATGCGCAGGGTGGTCGTCTTGCCCGAGCCGTTGGGCCCGAGCAGGGCGAAGCTCTCGCCACGCGCGACGCGGATGTCCACGCCGCAGAGCGCGGGATGCACGGCGCGTCCCCAGAAGTCCCGGTAGGTCTTCGTGAGGGCGTTGCAGGAAACGACGGGTTCGTCGGTCAAGGGCTCTCCACTCGGCGCGGGCACGGCCGCGCCGGGTGATGATCGCACGGACGCCGCCCGCAGCCGAACGTCCTGTTGGGCCGCCGGGCGGCGCGCGCTGCTACGATCCGCGCACATGCGCTGCCCACACTGCATGACCGACATCCGCGCGTTCTTCCGGACGCCCGACGTCTGCCCGCACTGCGAGCGGCCGCTCAAGGACGGGAGCGGCAACGCCCTGCGCGAGATCGACAAGGACTTCGAGGGTCTGCGCGAGCGCTTGGACGCGCAGACCCTGCGGCGGCTCAAGGGCGGCACGCTGATCTGCGCGCTCCTCTCGGCCTCCAACGCGCTGGGGATCGCGCTGCCGTTCCTGCTGCCGCTGCTGCCGACGATCATCATGATCCAGCAGATCATCTGGGCACGGCCGTTGATCAGTGCGCCCTACGCCCGCAACTTCTCTCCGTCGCGGCGCATCGTGACGCGCTGGCTGTCGCGTTTCTTCGTTTTCACCATGGCCTCCCTGCACATCCACGGCGTCGTGCCGGGGGCCAATCTCGTGCAGTTCGTGACGTCGCCGCTGATCTTCCTGATCACCTGCGGAACCACCTGGGCCTACCATCGGTTCCACCTGCAACGCGAGCACGACCGGCAGCCCGTGCTGTTCGTCGAGAAGGTGCTGCTCGTGCTGGGCGGGCTGCTCGCTCTCTTGGCGCTGGCGGGCCTGATCGGGACGGCGATGCTGCTGGGCGGGCTGCTGAAGTCGCTCTCCGGGGAGTAGTTCCGGAGAGCACCGACCGTCCCCGCACGGGGGCAACTCGGAGGAGGACACGAGCATGGAGAACGCGCTCCTGGCTCTGCTGCAGGCGGCCGGACTCGCGGGCGCGAGTGGTCACCGGGCATTCATCCCGGCGCTGGCGCTCGGCATACTGCACCACGTCGCCGCAGCCACGGCAGGCGGCGGCGACCCGACGTTCGCTCTCGGCCCGCCGTTCGCATGGCTCGCCGACCCCGTGGTCATGGGCGTCCTGGGCGTGCTGACGCTCATCGAGATCCTGGCCGAGATGAACCCCGACGCGCCCGAGATCGTCAATCTCGCGCTCAAGCTCCCCAAACTGGTCTCGGGCTTCGTCGTGGTGGCCGCCTCGGTCGGACAGGTGTCCGAGTCGTGGACGCTGATGGCCGCCTCGGGCGTCCTGGGCGCCGGCACCGCGCTCACCGTGGACACGCTGCGGGCCGACGTCAAGCGCACGGTGGACGAGTCGCTCTCGGACGCCAGCGACGGGCACTCGACGAAGATCATCGGCGGCGCCGAGTCGATCTGGGCCGGGGTGCTCGCCACGCTGGCCATCTGGGCGCCGATCGTCGCGGGGGCCGGCCTCCTGCTCCTGATCGGCATCTGGTGGGGTGGCAGGCGCGCCGCGCGGGCGAAGTTCGTCCCCTGCCCTGCCTGTAACAAGGACCGCCACCCCGAGGCGACAGCCTGCCCCCACTGCAAGACCACCATCGCCGGCCCGGCGCCCCGCGGCGCCTGACGGCCACGGGGCACGCCGCGATCAGCGCGATGCGGCGTCGAGCAGCAGAGCGCGCAGCGCCTCCACCTCGGCGGGTACGTCGAGGTTGTGTTCGGTGAGGTTGAACACCGCCACCTTGCGGTTGTTGCCGTCGAGGATGACGAGGTCGCGAAACTCCACCGCCCAGCGCGTCCACACGTCCTCTTCGGGCGTGTCCTGGAGCCAGGGGATCTCGCGCCGCATGGCGGCGATCTGTTCGTTGCCGCTCTCGTACGCGCTGCCGTTGACGCCGAGAATGCGGATCGGCGTTGCGGGATCGTCCTTGTCGAGCGTCTTCTGGAGCGTCGCGAGGGAGTCGAACCGACTCCGGCAGGTGCCTCAGGTCGCGTGCCCGAAGTAGTACGCCGAGATCTTCCCCAGGAAGTCGCGTGGCGACACGGCGCGGCCATGGCGCGACGACGACGGATTGGCGTCGCGCAGCGAGAAGTCGGGCAGGCGCCCGAGCCCCAGCTTCGTGGACACCTTGGTGATCTTCTTCCAGCCCACGCGCAGTTTGCGCGCACTCTGCCAGACGTACCGCGCGGTCGCCGCGCGGTCCGCGGCGACGTCGTACTTCTCGAGCGCCCGCGACAGACGCCGCTCACCGGCCGCGTCGCCGAGCGTGCCGGCGGCGGCGGCGAACTCGTCACGCTCCTCACGTGCTACGGCCCCGAGGTCGCCGAGGGCCTGGTGCAACGGCGGCGTCAGCACGGCGTCGCCGCCGAAGCGCCGCGCCAGACGCTTCGCGCAGCGCTCGAGCGCGCGCAGGTCATCGCCCACCGACTGCGACTCGCGCGTGAGCCCGGTCTCGGCAGCCACGAGGGCGCGGAGCTGCCGCCGCCCCCGCCGCGTGGACCCGTCCACGGTCTCCTGGCGGGCGTGGACGGCATCTCGGAGCGGCCCGAGGGCACCGCTGAAGTCGGCGAAGGAAGGTGCGACGAGCAGTGCCAACAGCGCCGCGACGAGTGAATACCGCATCCCGCGATTGTACGGCAAACGACGCTCGCGGTGCACGACGCCGCAAGATCCGGGCACGACCGCATTGGGGCGCCCCTACATTGCCTGCCGTGAGATCGGGTGCGCCGGGGACGGCCGCGCGGCCGTCGGCGGATCGACGATCGTCACGCCGCCTGCCGCGGGACCAGGAGCCCGGGCGCCGCATCTGCGATGCCGTCGCAGGGGGCGCCCAATGTGGCGCCCCCGAACGTCCCCGGCGGCGGCGGTGCCCCCGGCGGCCTCGCGCCCAACCGCCGGCGGACCCTGCGATGTGGGGCGCCGAAAACGGGCAGCGCTGGCCGCGCGTGGCATGAGCGGGGATACTGAGGAACGACACCAGATCAGGGCGCGCGGGAGCGCCGACCGAGCGGAGGACGGGCAGATGCAGCGCGAATCGGCAATCGACCTGAAGAACGAACTCACCGAGGAGTTGCGGCTCCTCGGCTTCTCGCTGCCCCGTGACCCCGCCGAGGAGGTGGCGGCGACGGCGCCGATCCCCGTCGGTCTCGGGCTGCGCGGCGGAGCGCGCGGTGAGTGGCTCATCGCGTTCCGGCTGTTCGCCGACGACTGGACACCCGAGACGCGGTCGCTGCTGGCGACCGTCCGCAAGCGCGCCCAAGGTGAGGTGGACTCCAAAATCGTGGCGCCCCCGCTCATGCACGGCCGCCCGCGCCTGCGTTCGGGCGACCGCATCGGCACGACGAACGAGCGCTGGGGGACGCTGGGCTGGTTCGTCACACTGGACGGCCGCGAGGACGAGGGCCCGCACGCGGTGACCTGCGCGCACGTCATCGCGCGCAGCGGCGCGGCGTCCGTGGACGACCTCGTCGTCATTCCGCCGGCGCCGGACGCCGAGCTGCCGACCCACGAGGTCGTCGGCATGGTCTCCGCCGTGGCCCCCGTCGCGCCGCCGTGGAAGCACATCCACGTGGACGCCGCGGCGATCAAGCCGAGCCCGGGCATCGAGGTGGATCTGAACGTCGGCTCGCGGGGGCCGGTGCGCGACGTGGTCGATCTGACGCAGGAGGAGATCGTCGTCGTCAAGCACGGCGGCACGACGGACATGACGCTCGGGGCGACCACGGCGCAGATGCTCCCGGTCCCCATGCGCGATCCGCTGACCGGCGCGCTCGCGGTGTACGTGGACCAGATCGAGATCGAGAGCACCGACCCCAGCGGGCGCTTCTCGGCGCCGGGAGACAGCGGCTCGATCGTGGTCGAGCCCCGCACCCATCTCGGAGTCGGCATGCTCGTCGGCGGCTCCGGGGAGTACTCCTACCTGACGCGCCTGACGACGATCCTCAGCGCCCTTCGCGCGAAGCCGGCGTAGCAGCCTGTCGGAGTCGTCCCGCGGACGACGTCACGCGAGTTGCGCTGCGTGGCGACGCCTCGTCTCGGTGCCCCACGCCGGCGTGCAATGCAGGCGTCGCAACTCGCCCGCCCGCAAGCGGTTGCACTCGCTGCCGCCGTCTGCTGCGTTGCCGCTCCTCGACAACTCGATCGGGGAGGTGCCGTCGTCGCGGCGCCTTGCATCCGGCGGCCGCGAGCACAATCTCGCCTCACGCGACTACTCCGACAGGCTGCCAGCACCGTCCCCGCGCCGGCGCAGCGCCCGCACGAGCAGCCACACGCCGACGGCGATGGGCAGCACGCTGAGCGCCTGCCCCACGCTGAACGGCAGGTCGGCGCCGTAGTCCGCTTGGCGCCGCTTCACGAACTCGATGAGCGTCCGCGCGCCGAACCCGAGCACGAGGAACAGCCCCACCAGCAGTCCCGGCGGCGTGCGGCCGCCCAGGCGGCGGTAGATCGCGAAGAGGATGCCGAAGACGGCGAAGTACGCGGCGGCCTCGTAGAGTTGCGCGGGGTGGCGCGGGAGCGAATCGCGGCGCTCGAACACGACGGCCCAGGCCACGTCGGTGGGCGTGCCGATGATCTCGGAGTTGATGAAGTTGCCGCAGCGCACGAACGCGCCGGCGAGCGCGGCGGCCACGGATACGCGGTCGAGCAGCCAGAGGAACGACTGGTCGGCGCGCCGCCGCGAGTGCACGAAGAGCGCCGTCACGATCCCCAGCATGCCGCCGTGACTGGCGAGCCCTCCTTCCCAGACGCGCAGGATGGAGAGCGGATCCGCGAGGTACTGCTCGGGCTCGTAGGCCAGGCAGTGCACGAGGCGCGCCCCGACGACGGTCCCGATGAGCGTCCACACGAGCAGCGTCTCGACGTCGTCGGGGTTGCGGCCCTCCCGGCGGAACATCCACCGCACCAGGACGAACGACGCCAGGAAGCCTCCGGCGAACAGCAGCCCGTACCAGCGCACGGTGACCGGGCCGACCTGGAACATGGTGGGATCCGCGTTCCAGTGGAGATAGGCCAGGAGGTCCATCCGGCAGAGGCTACGCCGCAGCGGGCGGCGCGCACGGAACGCCGCACGGTGTGACGGACGTCGCCGCGCTCGCGGCGACCACGCGTATCCTGTCCCCATGAGCGACGGCTCCACACCGTGGCCCACGCGGCACTGGCGACGGCTTCCCGGTGGCCGCACGCAGTGCACGGTCTGCCCGCGACTCTGTACGCTGCACGACGGTCAGCGCGGCTTCTGCTTCGTGCGCGCCGCGCAGGGCGGCGAGATCGTGCTCACGACGTACGGGCGCTCGAGCGGCTTTTGCATCGACCCGATCGAGAAAAAGCCCCTGAATCACTTCCTCCCGGGAAGCGCCGTGCTGTCGTTCGGGACCGCGGGCTGCAATCTGGCTTGCCGCTTCTGCCAGAACTGGGACATCTCGCGGTCCCGCGAGACCGACACGCTGTGCGACGCCGCGGGGCCGGAGCGGATCGCGGCCGCCGCCGCCTCGCTGGGCTGCGACAGCGTGGCCTTCACCTACAACGACCCCATCGTGTTCCTGGAGTACGCGATCGACGTGGCGCGTGCCTGCCACGAGCGCGGCGTGCGCACCGTCGCCGTGACGAACGGGGCCATGGAACCCGCCGCGCGTGCCGACCTCTACGCCCACCTCGACGCCGCCAACGTCGATCTCAAGGCGTTCACGGAGCGCTTCTACGAGAAGGTGTGCGCCTCGGCACTCGCGCCGGTGCTGGATACGCTGCGCTGGATCAAGCGCGAGACGAACGTCTGGCTGGAGACGACGACGCTCCTGATCCCCGGCGAGAACGACGGCGACGACGAGCTCGACGCGATGACGCGCTGGGTGGCGAGGACCCTCGGGCCGGACGTGCCGATGCACTTCACGGCGTTCCACCCCGACTTCCGCATGCTGCGACGCGCCCCGACGCCGGCGGCGACGCTGCGCCGCGCCCGCGAGATCGCCCACCGCAACGGTGTGCGCCACGCCTACACGGGCAACGTCCACGACCCCGCGGGGCAGACCACGCGCTGTGCGGGCTGCGAAGCCGTGCTGATCGGCCGCAGCGGCTACACGATCACCGACTGGGGACTGGACGCGAGCGGCGCGTGCGCGTCGTGCGGAGCACGGTGTCCGGGCACGTTCGCGGCGCGGGCGGGGTCGTGGGGCGCGCGACGCCGTCCCGTGCGCCTGGCCGAGGTGACCTGATGCCGTGCGTGCGCGAGCCCGCCGTCGCCGGACTGTTCTACCCCGGCCGCGCGGACGTCCTCTCGCGCACCGTCCGCGCGCTGCTCGACGCCGCCGACGCCGCCGACGCGAACATGGCGGGCGGAGCGGGCGCAGACCGCGCCGCGCCGCACGCGCGTCCCCCGAAGGCGCTCATCGTGCCCCATGCCGGCTACGTCTACTCGGGGCCCGTCGCCGCCAGCGGCTATCGGCGGCTGCGCGGCGCAGGCGCGCGCATCAAGCGCGTGGTGCTCGCCGGCCCCGCGCACCGCTATCCGCTGCGCGGCATCGCCACTCACTCGGCGCGCGCCTTCGCCACGCCGCTCGGCGAGATCCCCATCGAGCGGGCCGTGCGCAGCGCGCCGGGCGTACGCGTGCTGGACGAGGCCCACGAGGGAGAGCACTCCCTCGAGGTCCACCTGCCGTTCCTGCAGGTCGCCCTGCGAGAGTTCTCGCTGTTGCCGCTCCTGGTCGGCGACGCATCGGCGCAGGAGGTGGCGGCCGCGCTGGAGTATCTCTGGGGCGGCGACGAGACGCTGATCGTCGTGTCGTCGGACCTCAGCCACTTCGAGGACATGGCCACGGCGCGCCGCCTGGACGCGCGCACGGCGTCCGCCGTGGAGGCGCTGGACGTGACCGCCGTCGGGCCGCGCGACGCGTGCGGCTGTCGCCCGGTGACGGGGCTCATGGCGGCCTGCGCCCGCCGCGGCCTGCGCCTCTCGGCCATCGACGTGCGCACCTCCGGCGACACTGCCGGAGATCCCCACCGCGTCGTCGGCTACGGCACGTTCGTGACGACGTGAACCCGCCGCGAGCATGCGTCGGGGCCCGCGCAGGAATAACTTCGTAGGACCGAGGGCGAGCGAGGCGGCGCGGGGCAAGGCGCCTCGACGACGCGACTCATTGCGGAGCCGAGTCGGGGAGGAGAGGCAACGCCGCCCCGCGTCGCCGCAGCCGACCGAATCCCGAAGTTATTCCTGCGCGGGCCCTTAGCCTGCGTCAGGCCGAGAACGGCGCCGCGGGCGAGTGGCGGAATTGGCAGACGCAGGGGACTTAAAATCCCTCGGCCGCAAGGCCACCTGTGGGTTCGAGTCCCACCTCGCCTACCAGCATCCGCGCGCTGCGCCGTTCGCCGTGCTCACGCCCCGGCCGCCGCGACCTCGTCGTAGACCGCCAGCGTCTCGTCGGCGAGCCGCCCGGGCGTGCGCTCGGCGAGCACGGCCCGCCCCCCCGCGACGAGCCGTGCCCGCAGCGCGCCGTCGCCGTGGAGCCGCACGATGGCGACCGCCAGGGCGACTTCGTCCTCGGGCGCGACCGTCAGACCGCTCTCCCCGTCGCGCACGATCTCGGTGACGCCGCCAACGTCGCCCGACACGACCGGCGCCCCGGCGCGCATCGCCTCGAGGTACACGAGCCCCAGCGCCTCAGTCCGCGAAGGCATCACGAACATGTCTGCGGCAGCGAATGCGGCGGACATCCGGCCGCGATCCAGTCGTCCGAGGAAGCGCACGGAGTCCGCGACGCCGCGCTGCGCCGCCAGGCGCCGGATGCGGCGCTCGGCACGGTCCTGCCCGGCAACGAAGAGGCATGCGCCGGGCGCGTCGGCCTTGACAAGGGGGAGCGCGCGCACGAGCGTGTCGAGGCCCTTGCGGTAGAAGTTGCCGCCGGCGAACAGGATCGCCGGATCGCCGCTCAGACCGGGCGCGCGCGGGGCATCAGGCGCGCGCGCGTCGGCGGCGACACACAGGTGTACGACGCGCTGGAGCGCCGCGTCCACGCCATAGGTCGCCGCAACCGAGGCGCCCGTCGCCTCGGAGTTGACCATGACGCGTGCGAGTTCACCGTAAGTGCGGCGCTCGACGCCCCGCAGCCAGCGGTAGTACGCCCAGCGCACGAACGGATCCGCGGCGCGCCCGACGAGTCCGAGCGGCGACCGCGGCGCACGCGCTGCGTAGTCGTCGTGCACCGTGCCGATGAGCGGCGCACGCCCCACCGCGGACGTCCGTGACAGGTAGCCGAACGCCTCGCGCGCGTCGGTGAAGTGAATGAGGCCCGGCCGCTCACCCGCGGCAGGCCGCCGCTCCGCGAGCCGCCGGCCGAGAGCCACGAAGCCCCCCGGCGTGCGGTCCCACCGCGGCCGCTCCCCCAGATCGAGGAACTGCGCGGAGGGAAACGCCGCCTCGTCGATCTCGTCACTCCATGTAGCGACCCGCACCCTCCGCCCCCGCCCCGACAGTTCCTCGAGCAGGATGCGCGTGTAGAGCCCGACCCCCGAACGCGTCGTGGCGAGCTGCTGGGCAACGAGAAGAACGGAGGCGTTCACGACGCAGCCCCGCCGAGGCAATGCACGTCGATCAACTCGCGCCGACGAGCGGCGATGGCGCTCCACGTGCGATGTGTGCACACGAACTGCCGACCCGCGCGTCCCAGATCGCAGCACAGGTCGGCGTTGCGCTGCAGTTCATCGAGCGCCTCGGGAATGTCGTCGAGATCGCAGATGAGTGCGTGACGGCGGTCCTCGATCGCAACTCCGCGGGCGCCGAACGGCGTGCTGACAACGGGCAACCCCATCGCGAGGTACTCAAGTATCTTGACGTTCGCGCCGGAGCCCGTGACCACCGGATTCACACAGCAGTCCGCGGCGGCGAACCACGTCCGCATCTCGGGTATCGGGCCTGTCACGAGCAACCCGCTGGCCGCCTCGCGCTTCCTGCAGACCGTTCCGGCAACGACGTGAAGCCGCGGAGGGTCGCGATCGACTCGGGCGCGAGCCCACGACCGCATCGCGTCCGACGCGGCACGATTGGGCAAGTGCCACGCACCGCAGAACAGGACGACGAACTCGTCCCCCAGCCCGAGGCGCGCTCGGGCCGTCGCGCGTTCGTCGGGGTCCGGAGGCTGCAGTTGCTCGCAATCGACGCCGAGCGGCACGACGTGCGCATCCCGGTCACCATGCTCGTCTCGCAGCGCCGCCCGGTCCTCCTCCGTGAAACAGATGACGAGATCCGCCTCCTCCCAGGCCCGCTGCTCGAGAGCCGCGGCGGCCGCACGCTCCCGCGACGTGCCGATCGCGAGTTGCCGCAACATCAGCGACTCGGCGTTGTGAGCGATGAGAACGCGCGGAGCCGAGCCCGCCACGAACGGCCAGAGCCAGGGACACTCGTACTGGACGACGTCCGCATCCTTGCAGGCCCGGCGCAAGGCATCGGATGCTCGCTGGCGAAGGACCGCGCCAGCATCGACCGGGGGCAGGCCGCTGCGGCCACGGCGGACGTAGTCGAGCACGTTGCGCCACGAGACCAGCCGCTCCTCGACGAGCCGCGGCTCGATCGTGCGCACGAAGGAACGCAGGCGCCGACCGACCTCGAAGCGCCGGATGCCATAGCCGAACAGGCGCACGGAGGCTCCATCCCGCGCGAGTGCGCGGGCCGGCTCGAGCACGGCGGAATGCCCGCCCGAGCGCGCCGGATGGACACCGAACGGCGAGAGGACGACCTGCCTTCGCAAGGCTCCGCGCACATCACTCATCGACGTAGGGCCCCGGCCCCCTTACGCCGCGCAGCCCGTGCCACGCGCCGCGCAGCGTCGCGTGCACCTCCCGGGGGCGCAGCAGCACGGCGCTCGTGACGCAGCGCCGCAACACGTCGATCATGTAACCTGGCAACATTCTCATAACGGCCCCGTCGCCACCGTTCCGCCGAACGAAGCGAACGCGATTGCGATAACGGAAGTAGAAGTGCAGCCGCCGACCCGTGCTCGCCCCGACGGCGTGATGCGCATGCGCGCGCGGGGCGAGCCACAGCGTGTGCCCTGCGGCTCGAAGCCGTGCGCAGAGATCCGTCTCCTCGTAGACGCAGAAGTACGCCGGGTCGAATACGCCGACCGTTTCCAGCGCGTCGAGATCACAAAGAAACGTCGATCCACTGACGACGTCCACACGGCGCTCCGCCTCGCCCGCCGCGAGGGACGCCGCACCGACGTCGCGGTACGACGCCGACGGCCACACGAGTTCCCCGGCGCTCGAACCGACACGGCGCGTGCCCTTGAGGAAGTTGATCGCCCCCGTGACGGCCGCGTCGCGCCGACGGGCGACGGCCAGCAGTTCCGCGATGCAGTCGGGCTCGACCTCGACGTCGTTGTTCAACACGAGGGCGTAGCGCGGGGCACGCCCGGCCGCGCGGGCGGCGACAAGACGCTCGAGCGCGACATTGTTGCCGCCAGCGAATCCGAGGTTCGCTCCGTTGCGCAGGACCTCGACCCAAGGATGCGCCGCAGCGACGCGATCGGCGGTATCCGCCTCGGCCGAAGGATTGTCCACGACGAGCACGCCGAATGTGACACCACGAGAACGACGCAGCGCCGACAGACACGCGATCGTCTCATCTGCCCGGCCCCATTGCAGGACGACGACCGTGAGCGCTGCGGCGAGGCTCGCGGAGACGGTTTCGGACGGCCGCTCCGCGTCGGAGTCTGACCCGGCGAGGCTCATGCTCCTACTATCGAACCGTCGCGAGAGAATCCGGAGCCGCAACTCGCGTCACGTCGTCCGCGGGACTACTCCGACAGGCTGCTAGCACGCCGCGTTGGACGTCACGATGTGGCAGATCCGGTCGAGATCCTCGTGCCCGAGATCGCAGAACAGCGGCAGGCAAAGAATGCGCTCGTACATGGTCTCGGTGACGGGCAGCGTCTCCGTCGAGAAGCGCCGAAACGAGTCCATGGCGTGGCACGGGCGAAAGTAGCGTTTGGTCTGGATCGCCGCACTCGTCAACGCAGCTTCTACGGAATTGCGCGCCCCGGCCGTCGAGAAAATGACGGCGAGATCCTTGTACGTGCTCCGATCCTCAGCACGAACGGCCTGGAAACGCAGCCCGCGCACCGACTGGAGATTGCGTCGATAGCGTTCGACGAGCGAGAGTCTCGTCTCGAGCGTCTCCTCGATGTGCGCTAAGGTGAGAACGCCCAATGCTGCGTGCAACTCCGACATCTTGCCGTTGAGCCCGATGAAGCGGCTGTTGTAGTCCGTCTGGAACCCGTACGCGCGCGTGTATGTGAAGCGCTCCAGGAACTCCGGATCGCGCGATGTCACGAGACCGCCCTCCGCGGTGGTGACGGGCTTGGTTCCGGAGAGGCTGAACACCTCGACGTCGCCGATCCCTCCGACGTGCACACCGGCGCGCTTGCTGCCGTAGCCGTGGGCTGCATCGAACAGCAGCGGAGCACCGTGCGCGGCGGCGACACGAGAAAGCCCCTGCGCATCGACCGGGTTGCCGAAACAGTGCGTCGCAACGACAAGACCAGGCCGTACACGCTCGGCGGCCCGCGCCGCCGCGTCCGGGTCCATGTTGAGCGTGTCGGCATCGATGTCCACGAACGTCGGGACGAGGCCGTTCCAGAGCAGCGCGTTGATCGTCGAGTTGAACGTAAACGCCGGTACGAGCGCGTGCGCACCCCGTGGCACGTCGAGCGCCGCGATCGCGCATGTGAGACCGACGTCGCCGCTTGAGACGACGCGCGTCCCCACTCCCAGGTAGTCACCAGCCAACCGCTCCAGCCGTTGCGCATAGTGATCGAAGTTCGAGAGCATGCGTGTTTCCCAAACTCGCTCCAGGAGTTCCACGTAGTCCTCGAATGCGGGAAGATCGGGTCGGGTGATGGGAATCAAGTGTGCCTCCTTCTCTGCGCTGGCCGCACCCGCTGGCGCAACCGACTGACGACGGTGCACGGCAGACGGGCGTCGAACGCCACGAGCGTCGCCGGTGTCGTCTGGATCCTGATATACCCGGATCGGCCACGAGACTGGTCGTTTCGAGGGACAGGATGTCTGCGAGCGGAGTGAGTCGCCGCGGACGAACGGGACCACGGAGCACCTCAAGACACGGCCCAGTCGCCGTGCCGTCAAGGCGTACGCAGTTCTCGAGGGCTGCACTTCGATGGACCTCCGGCCGATGAAGTCCAAGGCGTGTACCGCCATCCCCCGATGCCGACTCCGCAGAACCGCCCGCGCCCGTCCATGTCCGGTGACCACCGCGCCGTCGGGTACGACGCGGGGTCGCTTTCCGCCGACCCAGCCCCATGACGCCGCAACTCCGCCGGCTCGCCCCGATGGCAGCCTGGAACGCCGCCGGATGGCTGGCAGCTGGGCTGTACGCCTTCGTCGTGACGCGGCTGGTGATCGAGAACGCCGGAGAAGAGGCGTATGGTGTGTGGGCCACGATCGGAGCCGTTCGCGGCTTCATCATGTTCCTCGACGGCGGACTCGCGTTCGGCGTGAACCGCGACGCCGCGCGACACGAGGAGGCGCCGATCGAGAGCGCGGCTCGAGTCCGCGCCGCCAGACGACTCTACGCGGCGCTCGCGCTGCTCTGCGTCACCGCGTTCGTCATTGCCGCCGGGTTCCCGGTGACGTTGCTCGCGCTGGAGGGCACGTCTGCCGGCGCGGCGAACACCGTGATGGTCCTGATCGGCATCGAGACCGGAGCGGCGCTCCTCGGCAGCCCGCTCGCCGCTATGATGCGCGGAAGGCAACGTTTCGATGCGCTGGCCAGCGCGTTGTGGGCCCAGACGCTCCTCGGCACGGCGTTGCTCGCCCACCTGACACCGCGCTACGGGCTCGTAGGCGCGGCGGCGGCCACTCTATGCGCACGGATCGCCGTACTCGCCGGCACCTGGGCATGGGTGCGAGCCCGCGGCTTCCTGCCGGAGCGCGGCGGCGTCCCACGCTCTTCATTCCGTGCCGTCCTGGGGTTCGCCGCACCGCTCTGGCTCGTCGCAGCCGGAACGCAATTGGCGGCGGGGACGGACATCCCGGTCGTCGGAGCGCTTCACGGTGCCACGACCGCCGGTCAGTATGCACTCGGCGCCGCGCTACCCGCCATGGCAGCGGGGTTGCTGTTCGCCATCCTCGGCGCGGCCTTCCCGCGACTGGTCGCGGCCGGTGAGGCCGAACGGCATCGCACGATGGGTCTCCTCCTGTTCATCGCTTCCGTACTCTCCGCTGCCGGCTTTGGGCTCATCGCATTGCACGAGGAAGCGCTGCTGACCATCTGGGTCGGTCGAGCGCCCGACCTTGCGATCAGCGTCGCCGCGGTGATGTGCGTCTGCTGGACAATCAACGCGCCAACGCATGTACTCGTGAGCCTTGCGATCGCCCGCGACGCTCACCGCTTCCTTGGGCTGATCGTACTCGCCGAGGCGACGGTAAACTTGGGGCTGTCGATCTACCTCGTGATCGCGTGGTCGCCACTCGGCCCCGCGGTCGCGACGCTCCTCGCAATCACCGCCTCGAACGGCGTCGTGATACCGACGTTACTCCGCCGCAGGCTCGGGCTACGCTGGGCCGCGATCCTCAAGCCAATTGCGTGCGGGTTGGGCATCGGTGTCGCAATCGCTGGCATCGTCCGCGCTGCAACGCTCATGACGGCAGGGGACGCGGGGCTCACGACGGCGCTCGGCGCCCTCCTCACACTCGTCGCGGTCGCCATCGTCCTCGACATGACCGTGCGCGGTGGCGGCGGTGTGCGGTTCTTCGTGCGGATGACGGCTCGGGGCGGCTGGCGCATTAGAGCACGGCAGCGGCGAGAGGTGGCGGCCGAGCGTGAGTACCTCGAACGTGTCCGCCGCGACGCTCCGATCGTGTGGGGGAAGGCGACTCCGCCGCTCGTGACAGTGCGCATCGCGACGTACGATCGCGGACGATTGGTCGCCGATCGCGCGATCGCGTCGGCCTTGGCCCAGACGCACGCGAACATCGAGGTCGTCGTCGTGGGAGATCATTGCGACGATGCGACCGCTCGCGCCGTCCTCGCGGTCCGTGACCCACGGGTGCGCTTCGTCAATCTCCCACGGCGCGGACGGTACCCCTCCGTCCCGGAGTTGCGGTGGATGGTGGCCGGGACAGCACCGATGAACCACGCCCTCGACCTCGCGCGGGGCCAGTGGATCGCGGCGCTGGACGACGATGACGAGTTCCTTCCCGATCACGTCGAGGTACTCCTCGACGCATGTCGGAGCCGCGACCTGGAATTCGTCTACGGCGTCGCCGAAATGGAGGGCAGCGACGGGACGTGGGGACGCTGCGGATCGTGGCCGCTGAGACACGGCTCGATCGTACATGCATCAGCCATGTGGTGGTCGCGCATCAGGCTGCGCCACGACATCGAGGCGTGGCGGCTCGACGAGCCGGGGGACTGGAACGTGTGGCATCGCATGAGGGACGCCGGCGTGCGGATGGGGTTCGTGGACCGTGTCGTGACACGCCACTACGAAGAACGCCGAGATATCATGCCGCGACGGCCATTCTTCCTCGCAACGAGACCGAACTCACGCACCGCGAAGTGATGCCGCGCGCGTCTTCGATGCGCCCGTCGCGGCGATCGGCATCTACGCCGACGTTCATCAGGACCGCATCTCCGGATCCAGGACGACGCTCACGTAAACGACCGTTCCCGACGCATCGATGTAGTACGCGTTGCGATAGGGAGCATGGGTGAGCGCTCGCAAGCGGTCGAGCAATT
>JAJRVY010000209.1 GCA_024277065.1 Planctomycetota bacterium | reverse complement strand
TACCCGCGAACGCCCTGCCGGACGCCGTCGCGGCAATGGGCAGCGACTCGCAACGCGGCACGGCGTTCGAGCGCGGCGCGCGCGCCGCCTATCACCTGTCCGCCCGCGACGAACGCGAGATGGCCCGCACGTTCCGCGAGTGCACATCGCTCCCCGGCCCGGACGCGATCCTGCCGGGCACGCTCGCGACCGATTGAGACGGCGCCCGCGCTATCGATCCGTCGGGGGCGTGGGGAACGGCACCGTCAGGGCGCCCCTGGTCTGGAAGGCCGGCGCGGGGAACACGAAGCGCGCATGGGTCGTGCCGGCTGGAGGCTGCACCGCAGCCCCGGCGACGCCGCCTCAGCCGTAGTCCATGGTGCCCTCTTCGAGCACGGCCCCCTCGCCATCGAGACACTGCCACGTGATCGCGATGCGCGCGCCGTCGCGATAGAGCGTGTGCCCGAGTCCCTTCTCGGCCACGAACGCGAGTTCGACGCGGGCCTGCCCGCGGACGCGGAAGGCACGGGCGCGCACGTCGATCGTACGCCGCACGTCGAGGCGCACGGACGCGCCCGCGCGCACGAGGAGCTTGCGGTAGCCCGGCGACGTCGTGGACCAGATCCACGGCTTGCCGTCGTCCGCCGCCGCGACGTGGCGATAGCCGAGAACGGTGTACGTGCCGGCCGGCAACGCGCGGCCGGCATCGTCGCCGGGCTCCCAGCGCAAGCGGAAGTCGCTGCCCACGCCAGCGGCCTTGCGGCGCAGGAAGACCTCGCCGTGGCGGATGTTCGTGAGCACGGTCCCCGCCGCCGCGTCGCCCGTCGCCGCATCTCTCATCGCCGCGGCCGGCGGCGGCGCGTCGATCGTCGTCGGCTTGGCCATCGCAGCGGTCTGCAGCAACGCGATCAAGGCCTCACGGGCCTCGGGCTCGGTGCCCGTTCAGCTCGTCTCGATGATCTGCCGCAGGAAGGCCCGATCGCTCTCGAAGGCCGTGTCGGGAACCGTGTGGCAACCGCTGCACGTCGTGCCCCACGCCTCACCGGCGCGCGCCGTCCAGTCCACGTCCTCTCCGCCGACCTCCTGCGCGCCGGCGTCGTGCGCCGTGCCCACGAGCAACGCCCCGGCGGCGAGCAGCAAGAGGCCGCCTAGCAGCGGCAGTGTGTGCGCAGTCCTCATCATCAGCACTCTCCCGTTTCCCGTAGCGTGTGGTGCGTGGCCGGTCACGAACGAGGAGCACACGTCCCCCCGTGCCGCAGATGTCGGAGCAGAACATAGCATGGGAGCCCCCGGCAGGCGTTTGCGGGACGACGAAAAGCCGCGTGGTAGCATCGGCGATCGCACGCCGAGCCGCGGTGCGGCATGTGCGGCGTCGCCCTCCGCCTCGGCTCCTCCCGGCGCGCGAGGCTCCCCGTGGCCCGGCCGGTGATCGCTGCATGATGTCTTCGTTCCCCGTTCGTCGTGCGAAGCTGCGAAGCCCGCCCGTGGCCGCTGACCACGTGCGGCGGCCGCGGTTGTCCGACGTGCTCGCCCGGGGCATCCAGGGGCCGTTGACGCTGATCTGCGCGCCAGCCGGATACGGCAAGACGTCGCTCGCCTGCGACTTCGTCGGCGAATTGTCCGCGCCGGTCGCCTGGGTCTCCCTGGACGAGGAAGATGCGACGCTCTCCACGTTCGCTCGTGTGATCGTCGCAGCGCTGCGTACGGCGATCCCGGGCGTGTTTCCCGAGATCGACGCCGTCCTCGCAGCGGCGCCGGGGCCGGCGGAGTTCGCTGCTCGTCTCGCCGACGAACTCGACGAGCTAGAGACAGACGTCGTGCTGGTACTGGACGAGTTCGAACGGGCCACGGACGCCACCGTCCACGAGTTCCTCGCGGCGTTGCTCGAGTACCCGCCCCGCCCCCTGCACCTCGTCGTGACGACGCGCCATGATCCGCCGTGGCCGCTGACGACGCTGCGAGTTCGCGGGCTCCTGCGCGAGATTCGGCAGGCCGACCTGCGGTTCACGGACGCCGAGGCGCGCGCGTTCGTCGAGCGGGCGTCGGGCCTGAGGCTCGGGGACGGCGCACTCACGCGGCTCGTCGCACGCACCGAAGGCTGGCCGGCCGCCGTGCGCATGATCGCGCTGGTGCTGCGCGGCGCTCCTCGGGCCGACGGCCTGCTGAGCAGGCTGCCCCGCGGCATCGCCCGGGTCGAGGAGTACCTCGCGGACGAGGTGCTCTCCGAACTGCCGGACGCCGTGCGACGGCACCTCCTGCGCGCGGCGCTGGTCGCACGCATGCACGCGGATCTGTGCGACGCACTCGCGGCGCCCGACGACGGCGGCCTCGACGGCGCCGCGTTCCTCGAGTACCTGCGCCGGAGGAACCTCTTCATCGTCGAGGACGACGGCGCGTGGCTGCGCATCCATCCGCTGCTCCGGGAGCATCTGGAGCACGTCCTCAGCCGATCGACGTCGGCGCAGGAGATCGCCGCCGTCCACGACCGCGCCCGCGACTGGCTCGACGCCCGCGGACACGTTCGCGAAGCGATCGCGCACGCCCTACGGAGCAGTCGGCCGGCGTCGGCGGCCGACGTCCTGGTGCGCCACCGCGTCGCCCTGATGAACGCCGACCGGCAGCCGGACATCGATGCGTGGGTGGCGGAGATCCGCTCCGAGACCGGAGCGGACGGCCCGCTGCTGCAGCTCCTCGACGCATGGGGAAGACTGCCGATGGCGGAGCTCCCGGCAGTGCTGGACGAGATCGACGGGAAGCTCGGCGATCTGCCGCTGCCCGCGAGCGAGCGGTCGGCGATCCGCGGTGAGGTCCACGCCCTGCGCAGCTTCGCCCGCGTCCACGCCAACGACTTCGAGGACGGCGCCCATCACGCGCGCCTCGCGTTGGAGCTCATCCCGCGCGAGGCCACCGCGGCGCGCGCCGTCGTGACGTTGACGAGCGCGACGAGCGCGCAGGCCGCCGGTGACCTCGGCGCCGCCCGGCGCGTGATCCAGGAGGGGATCGCCGAGCACGCGCGCGACCGCGGCGTCGCGGCCGCGTCGGTGTACCTCGCCGCCACGCTCGTGGAATGGAACGAGGGGTTGTTCTCGGAGGCGATCACGAGCGCTGCACGCGCCAAGGAGCAATGCGATCCCGGCCGCGCCGCCAACACGCTCGTCCTCACGCGAACACAGGCCGGGATCGCGCACTACCGTCGCAACGAGCTCCGGGAAGCCGAGACGATCCTGCGCCGCGACGACATCGGAGCGTTCCCGTTCTCGCGGCTCACGCTCGCGCGCACGTTGGAAGCGCTCGCGCTGCGCGACGAGGCGGATGAGGTCGTGCGACGGACGGTGGCGGACGCCGCGGGAAAACGTGCGACGGATCTCGACGTCCAGGCACGCGCTGTGCGCGCGGAACTGGCGCTGCGCCGCGGCGACGTGACGCGCGCACTCGCCTGGGCGGAGGGCGTGCCCGACGACTCGCTCCGCGCCACCTCGACGTTGCGGCCGGCGGGCGTCGTCCTCGCGGCCGTCCTCGCGGCCGCCGGCGACGAGGGCAGCCTCGCCCGTGCCGCCCACGTCCTCGATCGACTGGAAGACGAGGCCGCACGCGCGCGCCGCATGCCGATCCTCGCCGAGGTCCTTGCGGTCCGGGCCGCCGTCGCCGCATGCCGCAAGGACGACGCGGCCACGCTGTCGGCTCTCGCGAACGCCCTCGCGCACACGCGACGCGGCGGCATGATCCGGTCCTACCTCGATCTGGCGCCGAGCGTCATCCCGCTGCTGTCGCACCCCGAGATTCCCGGCGACCTGCGGGCGCACGCGCGCCTCATCGACGCCGCGGGCGACGCCACAGCGCGGCGGCCGACGGAGTTCTCGCCGCAGGTGCTCGCCAGCGATCTGACGAATCGCGAGGAGGACGTGCTGGAGTTGCTCGCCGAGCGACTCACGAACAAGGAGATCGGGCGCCGGCTGCACATCGCCTCGGAGACGGTGAAACGACACTTGTGCAACGTCTACGAGAAGCTACACGTGCACGGTCGCCGTGAGGCCGTTGCGAAAGCGCGCGCCCTCGGGCTGCTGCCGCCCAGCTGAGTGTCGCCTCAGGACTCCCGCGCGCGCCGGCGCGCGCTCGTGGGCCGCGGGATCTCCGGGTCTGCCCCGAATCTGCCCCATGGCGGGTCATGCGTCGCCGCCGTCGATGCGCGACGATCGGCGCTCGACAGGAGCAGACCTTGAGTTCGCACGAACAACCATCGGCAGCCGGCACCGAGTCGGCGGCGACGTACCGCATCCGCATCAACGGCCGGCTCGACGAGTCGTGGTCGGTCCGACTCGGCGGACTCGCGATCACCGATGGCGGCGCGAACGTCACGACGCTGACCGGCCCGCTGCGCGACCAGTCCGAACTCATCGGTGTCCTGAACACGCTGCACCTGCTGCGCCTGACCGTGACATCGGTCGAGCGCGTTGCGGGGAACGCCCCGAAGGAGGGCGAACGACGGGATCCGTCAGAAACGACACGACCCGGGACCGTGGCCCCGCGTCATTCCGGAGACAGCGAGATCGTCAAGTGAGCCCCACCACCATCATCCCCTGCGCCCGGCGGCTCGTCGGCGCCGCACTGGTCGCAACCGCCGCGCCCCTCTTCCTGGCGGGCTGTGCTTCGCCGCGGCCCACCTCCCCACCACCGGCGGCTGCCCCCGGCGTCACCATCGCGCCCGCGCCGCGATCCGATGTGACGGACGCTTGGGCTAGCACCATCCCGGCACCCGACGCCGATCCGGGCGCGTCCCCGGAGTGGACGTTTCACTCGCTCGCGTTCCTGTGGGTACCCAGCGTCAAGGGCAAGGCCGGGCGCGGGGCAGATGTCAGCAAGTCCGACGTCAGCGTCAGCGACATGGCCGACGTGCTGAAGAGCAACCTCGAGCGCGCGCTGCTCGCGCACGTCGAGGCCCGCACCGACCGGTGGGGGTTGTTCGGCGAGATCATCGCTCTCGAGCTCGAGGACGATGCATCCACGACGACGGTGCTGGGGCCGCGGAAACTCCCGAACGGGATCATCGTCGCCCCGAAGCGGCGGCTCACCGTCGAGACGGAAGGGACGCTGAAGATGTCGCTCGCCGAACTCGGCGCGACGTTCGACCTCACCGGGGACCTCGTCAGCGACGAGCGCACCGACGCACGGATCGAGGCTCTCGTCGGCGCGCGCTACTACGACGTCGAGATCGACATCGACATCAACAGGAAGCGGCTCTCGAACGCCAACGACGACTGGCTCGACGGGTTCGTCGGGGCCCGTGCGTCGGTCCTCATCGACCACGATTGGGACGTCCTGCTGCGCGGTGACGTGGGCGGCTTCGGCATCGGCACGTCGTCCGACTTCGCGTGGCGCGCCACGGCCATCGTGCGCTACCGCCCCTTGGAGCGAGTCGGGATCTTCGCCGGCTGGCACATCCTCGACATCGACTGGAATCGAGGCAGCGGTGCGAACGAGGCCATCTTCGACCTGCGCATGTCGGGTCCGGTCCTCGGTTTCACGTACGATTTCTGAGAGGGTGTTCCCATGAACAACGAGAAGCTCGTTCGTGGAGCCTGCCGACAAGGCGCGGTCGAGAATGGCCTGATCTTCTGACGTCTCGCGACAGTTCGCCGGCTGCTCGCACCGAGCGCCCGACCGGCGGACGAAACGGCGACGAGAGCGACGATCGAGAACACGCGGCGCGAGCGACGCTCGGCCCACAACCACGAGGAGACTTGAACATGATAGGTCCATGGAAGGCCGTCGCGGGGCTCGCGCTGTGCGCGACGGCGCTCACGGCATGCGTGTCGCCGGGCGGCGACTCGAAGGACGAGATGCGCGCATCGGCCATGCGCATGCACGACGAGGTTCTCGCGAGAGCCACGGCCATCTGGCCGGGGCTCCAGGGCGAGATCGACGGCGCCGCGGGCTACGGCGTGTTCGACACCGCCGTGCTCAAGATCCTCATCGTGGGTACGGCCAACGGCTACGGCGTGATCGCCGACAACGCTTCGGCTACGCGAACGATCATGGACAACTTCACGATCGCCCTCGGCCCGGGCGTCGAACTCTCGAGGTCGAACGCGATCGTCGTCTTCCACACGCGTGAGGCCCTCGAGGCCGCCCTCGACGGCGACGACGGGTGGGACTTCGGCGCCGCCGCGATGATCGGGCTCGAGATCGGAGACGTCGGTGGCGACGCGAGCACGTCCAGCATCAGCGACGAGGCGTCCACCTACCGCGACATGGACTACGGCATCGGCATCCACGCATCGATCTTCTGGCTCGACATGGACCCGAGCGAGGACGCGAACTGATCCATCCGCAGCGGCGCCCGGGCACGCGGCGTGTCCCGGGCGCCCGCCGCGGCCGGTACGGCGAAAGGCGGTACGTCGCGATGCACATGCGGAGAACCGTCCTACTGCTGCTGGCGACCACGCTGACCGCGTGCAACACGATGGGACCGACCGCCGTCGCGGGCGCGCGCTCGGCCTACGGTGACGCGCTCGCGCAGACGCAGAGCGAGCAGATGCTGCGCAACCTCGTCCGCCTGCGGTACCTCGACATGCCGATGTTCCTCGAGGTGACGTCGGTCAATACGCAGTACGAGCTACGCGGCTCCATGGACGCCTCGATCACGGGCGTGTTCGACGATCCTCTGACGGACGCCAGCGGTCGCTTCGGCACGGGCGTGAGCATGGTGGAACGCCCGACGGTCACGTACGCACCGCTGCAGGGCGACGCGTTCGTGAAGCGCCTGATGAGCCCTCTCGGGCTCGACAACCTGTCGCTGATGGTCCGCAGCGGATGGCGGCTCGAGCAGGTCCTCGTCATCTGCTGCCAGTCGCTCGGCGCTGCCGCGAACGCACCGCGCGCAACCGGGCCGGCGCAGGACGCCGAGATCGACAACGCCGAGTTCCTGCGGCTCGCGGCCCTGCTGGGCGAAGTCTCGCGCGCGCAGGGCGGCCGGCTCGTGAGCAACGGCGACGGCGGGTACACGATGCAATTCGACATCGAGAACCCCAAGACGCTCGCCTGGCTCGACGCGATGGGGATCGCGCCGCGGTCCGAGATCCCCGTGATCCACGGCGTATCGTTCGCCCCGGACGTCATCCGCATCCAGACGAGATCGCTGCTCGGCGCGATGTTCTACCTGTCGCTGGGGATCGACGTGCCGGCGGAGCACGTCGCTTCGGGCGAGGCGCCGATGCCCGCCAACGAGAACTACCGCGACATCACGAAGGACTTCTTCACGATCCGCAGTTCGCGCACGAAGCCGGCGCGCACCTACATCAAGACGCGCTATCGCGGCCACTGGTTCTACATCGACCGCACCGATCATCGCTCGAAGGCCACGTTCGCTCTTCTGAGGCTCCTCTTCTCGCTGCAGTCCGGCAGCCGGCCCGCATACCAGCCGGCGGTCACGATCCCTCTCAACTGAGAGGCCCCGGGCCGCCGGCGCCGTGGTCCGCAGGCCTACTCTCCCGGCCGCAGCCGGAAGAGGTACGTGTCGCCCACGCGACCGATCTGCCCGATCTCGTCTCCGTGACGGCGGACGAGTTCGCGCACGGCGGACGATCTCGGATCTGCGAACGAATCGACGAGGAGCAGTTCGACGCCGCTCCGCCGCATGCGCGCGATCGCGGCGGCGCTCGGTTCCGCGGCCGTCGTCGTCATCGCCGGCCGCCCCGTGAGCAGGGCGGCGACGCGCGGGTTCGATGCCATCAGAGGGCCGGCCGGGGCGCTGGCATCGACGCGGATCGCGTCACACATCATCAGGAACGACGCGATGGTGACGCTCCCTTCGCGGAAACCCGCGTCCGTCATGCCCCACGTGGCATCGAACGCCGCGACGTCCGGCGTCCGCAGCCCGCGCGGCGCGCCGGCGACGGCGGGCGTCGTGCGCCACGCGCGCGGGCGGATGCGCCGTTCGTAGTTCACGGCGTTCGGCACGACCAGCACCAGGGCGACGCCGAGCACCGCTGCCCGGCGCAGCGACGAACGCGCCCATGCGAGCGCGAACGAGGCGCCCTCCAGCGCGAGGATCAGGACGAACGGGATGAGCGGAAGGCCGAAGCGAGGATCGCGGAAGTTCCAGGCGCACAGCATGGCCAGGTACGTGAGCGCGAAGCCCTCCGGAGCACGAAGGGTCCGCGTCCTGCGAACTCCCGCGATGACGCCCAAGCCGGCGAGCGCCCAGAGCGACCATCCGGCGACGTCCCACAGTGTCCCCACCCCCGGAAACACGAACGCGGGCAGATGCGGCAGGTACTCGGTCGTGAGCGACGCCCAGAAGCGCGCGGCGAACGACGCGTCACCGGCCCCCTCGCCACTCGCGAACACATCGACGTAGGTGCGTCCGGCGCCCGCGAGCGCCCCGTACGCGAACCACGCCGCGGTCACGAGGGCGAGGGCGACGGCGGGGACGAACCCGGACCGCCCACCCCGGCGCCGCGGCGCGAGCAGAGACCACAGCACCCACGGCACGAGGGCGACGGCCGCCGTGCGCGTCAACACCGCCGCCACGGCGCAGGCGGCGGCCACGGCAGCGGCGCCGGGCGTGCGCTCATTCTGCTCGTCCCGACGGCCCTCGAGTGCGAGCAGCGCGCCGGCGACGAACGCCAGGAAGGGCAGTTCCGAGAGGACGTCCGTCGCGCATCGCAGCCAGAGGGCGGAGAGGGCGACGCCGAGGCCCGCCGCCGCCGCCGGCAACGGACGCACACCGCGCCGCGCCGCCAGCAGGGTCACGAGCCCGACAGCCAGCCCTCCGGCGGCGGACAGGGCCAGGTGGACGGCGAAGAACGACTGAGGAGCGCTCCCGACGAGCGGGCTGAGCAGAAGCGGGAAGAGTGGAGGGTACGTCGTGTGGGCGCTCGCCTCGCCTAGGCCCCACGTCGTCACGTAGGCGAGGTCGTCGCGAAGGGAGCGCGCGAGGAGCACGTATTCCGCGTTGTCTCCGCCCAGGCCACCGAGCTCGCTCGAGGCCAGGACGGCCGCCGCGAGGAACGCGCACACACCCGCGACG
>JAJRVY010000208.1 GCA_024277065.1 Planctomycetota bacterium | reverse complement strand
GACCCCACACCGAGGTTGACCGCGGGCGACGGCATCTCGAGCTCGTCGAAGAACAGGTGGCTCATGCGCTCGTCGTAGTGCTGCCCGGTGTGACAGATGGGAGCCTCGACGCCCGCGCGGCGGAACGCCTCGACGAGAGGCGCGACCTTCATGAAGTTCGGTCGTGCTCCGGCCACGTGCAGCACCTTCATGCAGTTTCTCCCCGTCCTGACGCCGCGACGCCCGCGCCTGCGGGCGCGAGTCCGATCGCTGCTCCGTAGGCTAGCCCGGCGACGACCGACGCGAGGAGCGCATTGGCCGGGATGTGCAGGTTCGTCTCGAAGAAGCCGTGAACGACGATTGCCGCGCATCCCGCGACGGCTCCGAGAACGTGCCAGCGCGCCGCAGCCGCCGAGCGCAGCCCGCGTCGTGCGGCACTCGTGAGCGCGCGCGCGACGCACGCGAGCGCCGCCACGCCGACGAGTCCCGTGTCCATGAGGAGCTGCGCCCAGTCCGAGTGCGCATCCGCGAAGTGACGCGCATCGTCCACGCCCTGGAACGCGTGGTACACCCACGGAAACGTGCCGGCGCCGGTTCCGAACAGAGGGAACTCCGTGAACACGCGCAGTGCGTCCTGCTGCACGAGGAAGCGATTCTGCCAGCGCCCGTACACGTGGAACAGGCGACCGGCCAGCTCTTCGAACAACCCGGACGCGACGAGGCCGGCCGCCACGAGGATCGCGATGCCGACGATCGCCGCGCCGAGCCGCAGACGACTGCGTCCGGGGCTGGCGAGCACGAGCATCGCCGCGAGAACCGTCAGGCCGAGGATGGCGCCACGAGAAGCCGTACCCGCCAGAGCCAGAGCCATCGTCAGCGCCGCCGAAGCCGAGAGCCAGGACTCGCGGCGACGGCCGGCGCCGCGCGCGGCGAGAGAGTGCCCGGCGGCGACGCCCGTGAACAGCAGCATCGCACCGCCGAAGTGATTGCGATTGACGTACGGCCCGAACGGAGTCCCGGCCTCGTAGATCTCCACGGACCAGAACATGCGCTGCGAGCTCGGATCCACGAGCCGCTGCACGAGTCCGAACACAGCGAGCAGAACACCGCCCGCGATGAAGATCCTGGTCAGCGTGCGGAGACGCCGCGCGTCCGTGGCGGCCGCAGCCACGAGCCAAGCCGTCACGCCGCACGCGCCGAGGATCACCGCGGAGTCCAGTCCGGCAGGTGCGAACAGCGAGAGGGCGCGCCAGCCCGTGGTCGCGTCCACGCCGGCCCGCTCGAGCGCCGCGACGGTACCCGGGGAGAGCAGCCCCACGAGACGGGCAGGGAGCGGCAGCGCGGAGAACAGCGCGACCAGCGGCGGAGCGAGAGCGGCAAGGAGCGCCTCGTGCGGCAACCGCCGCGAGCGCGCCGTGTCCCGTGGGAACAGCAGCGCGGCGGCGGCGATCGCCAGAGACGAACCGCACGCGATCGCCCACCAGAACGGCTCCACCGCAGCGAACGGCCACGGGGCGAGGCACGCGACGAGCACGAGTCCGACCGCCGCGAGCGCGCGGCCGTCGCGCCCGCCGGTCACGGCCGATCCCGCACGCGCTGCAGCGCCGAGGCGATGACGGGCGCCAGGTCCGGAAGAGCGGACGCCGCCCAGCGCTCTGCCACCGCGAGTCGCGTGGCATCACCGGCGCACGCCTCGAGCAGATCGGGCAAGGCGACGCCCGCCCGTGATCGCAGGACGCGGCGCACGTCGCGTGGCACGCCGGGCTCGTCCTGCCAGGACGCCCGGAACGCGTCGAGATCGAGGGCCAGCGCGAGCGCGTCGATGCGTGCGAAACGCCGCCACACATCGAGCGCCACGCGCACGGCGGCGGACTGCACCGTCGGGTGCCGCGGCCCGAGGTCCACCGCCCGCTGCGCCACGGCCAGCGCCTCGCTGGGAGCGCCTTGCAGGACGAGGTACTGCGCCAGAGCGACCCGCGCCCGGGCATCGAGCGGATGGACGGCGATTGCGGCGCGAATCCGCTGTCCCGCCAGATCCAGCTCGTGACGCCTGTCGCTGACTGCGCCCGGCAAGGTGGCGGTTCCTGCCCGCGCGAGATGGATCTGTCCCGACCGCAGTAGGTACGTGAACGTGCGTGGTGTACGGCGCACGGCCTCCTCGTACGCCTTGAGCCGTCCGGGCACGTCCTCTGCTGGACGGTCCGTGTAGCCCAGGCCCCTGCGATACGCGGCGTCGGCGTGCGCGCGCAGTCCGGCCACGAGCGCCAGCGCCCCGGCGGCCGCGGCGGCGACGGCGCGCAGGATCAGCGCAGCGCGCACGTCACACCCCCACCGACAGACACGGACGACGGCGACACGGCGCGCGTATCAACTTCTCGGGCGCCGCGCGACCGAACGCGCAAGCCCTATCGAGACGGTCCGTCACCACCGGTCGGTGCCGCCGTCGTCTCGGGCGCGGCGGCCGCGGCGTCACGCCGCGGCGCTCGCCCGCGCGGCTTCCCGGCGCCGTAGTACGAGTAGTAGTAGTAGTAGTTGTAGTAGCCGGGGTAGTAGCGACCCTTGACTTGCAGGTTGTTCAGGATGACGCCTTCAATCGGCGCGCTGATGTAGCGCATCTGCTCCAGGCCGCGCTGCACGATCGCGGATCGTGTCTTGCCGGCATGCACGACGAGCACGATGCCATCGACGATCGTGCCGAGCACGGCGGCATCGGTCACGGCGCCGATCGGCGGTGTGTCGATGATGACGTGATCGTAGTGCTCACGGAGGATCTCGATGATCGCCCGCATGCGATCGGAGCCGAGGAGTTCGGAGGGGTTCGGCGGGATCGGCCCGCTCGACAGCACATCGACTCCGGGCACTTCCGTGGAACGGCAGAACTCCAAGGGGCTCGTGTCGGAAACGATCGCGCTGGTGAGCCCCTGTGCGTTGTCCAGGCCGAACGACTTGTGAACCCGGGGCTTGCGCAGATCGGCGTCGATGATGAGGGTGCGGCGGCTGGCGTAGGCGAGAACCGTGGCCAGGTTGATGACCGTGGTCGATTTGCCCTCGCGCGGTCCGGCGCTGGTGAACGCCAGCACCCGGTTTCGCGTGCCGCGCGCGCGCATCGTGAGCGCCGTGCGCACGCCGCGGTAGGCCTCGGACACCGTGCTCTTCGGTTGATGGAACGCGAACAGATCCTTGCTCACCGCGTCGGCGCTGCGGCCCTCGATGCGGGGGATGACGCCGAGCAGCGGCACGTCGGTGACCTTCTCGAGCTCGTCCTTGGTCTGGATCGTGTCGTCCAGGTACTCGAGCAGGAACGCCAGGCCGACGCCGGCGAGGAGACCGAGCAGCGTGCCGAGCGTGTAGTTCAGCGGCTTGTTCGGCGACACGGGGTTGTCGGGATCGGGCTCCACCGCCGGAGCCACGATGCGCACCGCTTCGCCCACGCCGAACGCCCCTGCCGAGAGCAGTTCCAGCTCGCGCTGCGCGGCGCGCTTGTCCTCGCGCTCCTGCTCGATGTCGGCGCTGATCTGATCGACGCGCGCCTTCACGGCCGTCGCCTCGTGGAGCTCGGCCTTGCGGCGGGCGACCTCGCCGTCGAGTCGTTCGAGCGCCGCTGCGTTGCCCTCGTACTCCGCCACGAACTCCTTGACGAACGCGGCCTGCAGTGTGCGGCGCTGCTCCTCGAGCCGCGCGATGGCACGCTCGAGCGCCTGGTACTGTCCGTCTGCACTGCCGACACCGGAGAACTCGAGATCGTCCAGTTGCACGCGCAACGCGGCGATGTTGTCGAGCGCCGCCCGGATGTCGGGCCGCGCACGCACCCGGGAGTCCTGGGAGAGCGACTCCGGACCTTCGCCGTCCTCCGCGAGAGCCGCGGCGAACTTGGCGTACGTCTTCTCGTCGCGGATCTGCCGCAGCCGATACTCGTTCAGAGCCTCACTGTACTTGCCGAGTTCCGCGAGCACGCTCGCGTACGTCGTCTCGAATGTGGCGACCGTGAAGCCGGCGCTCTCCAGCACGTGGCGCTTGTCCACCTCGAGCATGCGCTTGTCCGTGTTGATGCGCAGGATCTTCTCGTCGAGTTCGGAACGTCGCATCGTGATGCGGCGTTCCGTGTCGTCGCGTTGGGTCTCGCGGAAGTACTCGACGAGGGCGTTGGTGACGTCGTCCAGGATCTTGGGATTGGCCCCGGTGACGGTGACGTCCACGAGGTACTGGCGCGAGCGCTGCCGAGCCGAGACGCGATTCTGGTGCATCCGGACGACCTCGGCGATCGTCAGGTTCTTGAACTCCGGGGCATCGTCGAAGTTGCTCGCGAAGAGCGCTTCGCGCAGCGTCGTCGGCATCTCCAGCTTCTGAAGCTGCGTGTTGAGGTAGCTCGCGTCCTGCAGGATGGCGGGCGCGAAGATGTAGTCGGACGTCTTGACGCCCGTGCGCGGCGCGACCATCTCGATCGTGGCGCCGGCGCGGTAGAGCCTGGCCTGGTTGCGCGTCACGTACACCGACAGGGCGGCACCGACGATCGTGAGCAGCAGCACCCACGGCATCCGCTTCAGGATGACGATCCAGTAGTCGCGCACGTGCGGAGACGCCACGCGCGCCGGGGGCGAGTCAGAGGGTGCGGGACGACTCATCGCTGGCTAGAAGAACGACTCCGGCACGTACACGAGGTCGTCGGCGGAGAGATCGACGTCGGGACGCTTGCCCTCGATGATCTCGTCGAAGTCCACGACGAAGCGCTGGCGCCCCGTGTCGGTCTTGCGGATCACCGTGACCTTCGAACGGTTTGCGAACTCGTCGAAGTCACCGGCGAGCGCGATCAGCTTCGTGAGCGTGAATCCGGTGCGCCCCTTGACGACGGGATGCCGCCCGGGCGTGCGAACCTTGCCGAGGATGTACACGAAGTCCGAGGAGAGCGGGGTCGCCTCCTCGAGTTGCCGGATGATGATGTAGTCGCCCTCGAAGATGACGACGTTCTTCTCTTCCACGTTGCGCTCGAGGATGTCCGAGACCGAGATGTCGATGTTGTACGAACTGCCGTCCGGGCCGTAGCGCTTGACCGTGACGCGCGAGAAGTCCGCGAGCGGGTTTCCGAGCGAGCCCGACATGGCCAGCAGTTCCAGCAGTCGCACGTTCTTGTGCGGCGGGAGCGAGACCGTGCCGTGCACGGCGCCGACCAGGTAGACCATGCGCGGCGCATAACTCGTGATCACGCAATCGACCTTGGGGTCGGTCAGGAAGTCCTCCTCGCGCAGGCGCAAACGGATCTCGGCGCCTACCTCGAAGACCGTCTTGTCGCGCAGGTTGATCTTGCCGATGGGCGGAAATGCGATCTCGCCGTTGCCCGGGACGGTGATGCCGAGGCGCGTGAGCTCTTCGTGCAGGTACACGATGACGTCGAACGTGTCGCCGACGCGCAGGCGGTAGGCGCTCAGATCGCGGCGCACCGGATCGCCGCGCTTGACGGCGCGCGGCGCGGCGTCCTCCTTCGACCTCCCGGCGCCCGGCTCGCCGCTCTTCGCCGGCTCGCCGGCCTGCGTCGCGTCCCCGTCCTTCGCCGGCTCGCCCGCCTCGGGTCGAGCATCGTCCGCCTTCGCAGGCGGCTTCTCATCGGCGACGACCGGCTTCGGCACCGGGTGGGGATCGCCGCCGGTACCGTCCTGGGCCAGGACGGCAGGAGCCAAGCACGTGGCAACGAGACCCGCGACCACCGCCATGATCAGACTACGCATCGCTCTTCTCCATTCCGCTCCATACCGCCCAGCGCCGCGAGGGCCCGTCGTCGCAGACCTCTCGGCACGCCCGCCCCCATGTCAGCGAGCATCACAGCAGGCTCCGCCACCGGGAGCGCCGACGCCCCCCGGCCTCTCGACCAGGGGGCGTCGGCCCTTGCCCTCATAACTACGCATTCGCCCGTGGCCGGTCCGGCGACCGGTCCAGCGGCCGATGAAGTGGCCGGCGTCTGTGGGACTACAGATCCAGGAAGTTGACCTTCTTCGGCGGGTTCAGCCCACTGAAGTAGAACGTGAGTCCGAGGATACCACGGTAGTTGGTGTAGCTGTCGCGGCTTCGGTAGCCGTTACGACGCTCGTAGTCGATCGAGAAGTCGACGTCCACCCACTCCTGGATCGGGTAGCGGAAGCCGACTCCCACGCCGCCCCGGGTGACCGTGCCCACGCGCGCCTGGTTGCGCGGACGCGTGCCGTCGGCGTAGGTCGGGCTGTTGTAGCCGGACGAGGGGTTGGAGTACTCCCAGAAGGTCTGGAAGCGCCCGACGAGCTTGGCCGTGATGCTGTGCGTGAAGATGTAGTCCAGGCGATCCACGATCTGGTAGTTGCCGTAGTAGCTGAACTGGTTGTTGCGCCCGTAGCGCAGATCCATCGTCGTGCGCGGCGACATGATGTACTGCAGGGCAGCATTGACCCGCAGGGACGTGTTGCGCTTCTTGTCGTCACGCTGCAGATCCTGGTTGCCGTCGCGATAGTTGTTGTTGTCGTACTGCGCCGACTCGAAGCCGAACGACAACTGGCCGCGCAACCCGCGGTAGCCGCCTTCCTTGAGGGGGATCGAACCCTCGATGCCCGCGTCCCAGCCCCAGAGGCTGCCGTCGTTGAGGGTGTCGGTGTCGCGGCGGTCGTTGCGGTACGTGACGCGCGTGAACAGCCGCGTGGTCTTGCGCCACACGGGATACGAGAGCTTGCCATAGAACGTCGTCTCGGTACGCGAGTTGTCGTCGAGCGAGTTCTCCTTGGAGTTCACGTCGCGGTAGTCCACGCCGGCCTCATAGCGCAGCTTCGTGCCCATGAGGATGTCCTTGTCGGCACCCAGCTTGAAGAACGCTCGGTTGTTCGTGCGCTTGAAGCGGCGGGTGTTCTGGATCTCGATCGGATCGGAGCGACGCTCGTAGGCGTAGCCGACGCTCGTCCAGAGCGCGTCACTGATCCGGTGCGAGACGCCGATCTGGCTGTCGATCTCCCAGTCGTCTGGCTGGTCCTGGCGATAGCGCACGTTCCAGCGCGAGTCCACCGAGAGCGAGATGCGCGTGCGCCCGCCGTTCAGCAGCGTGTCGGCGAGCGCGCCGACCTGATTGACGTGCGTCCAGCCGGTCTGGCGCCCCTTGCGACGGGGATCGCCGGAGGTCGGCCCACCGGTCACGCTCTTGCGGTACAGGTTGCTGTCGTACTCGATTGCCTCACGCAGGTACGGCAGGATGCGGATGGCCCCGAACTTCAGTTCGCCACGCGGCCAGATGGGCACGTGTCCCAGGCGGCGCACGCCGACCTCGGACGTACTGACGAAGTCCTGCGCGAGGCGAAAGAACGTCTCGTCCAGGCGGTTCTGGTCGTTGCCGCTGCCGTACGACTCCCACTTGGGGAGCTCGTTCGCGACCTCCTCGGTAGCAGCCTTCTGCGGCGGAGCACGGCGCTCCACGACGACCGCCTTCGCGGCTGTCGGCGGTGGCGGCGGTGCAGCGTCGGCTGCGCTCTGCGCGAGCGCCGGCACCACGAGTGTGAACACACCCAGCGCAGCGACCGTCGCGATCTTCCCGTTTGCCATCTTGAGTAGCCCCCTCACCCTTCCGTTCGAGCTGCAATCATCCACTGTTCGAGGCCACTGCGGCGAACCGCGCGACCAGCGCCCGTCGCGATCACCTCCGGCCGGGATTCTAGACGCTGGCATCCGCCGCGTTCTCGACCGGCTCGTCGTAGTCGGGAAGTGCACCGTTCAGTGGGTGGTAGATGTGCGAGATACCGTCGAACTGGATCACGTTGCCGTTCTCGTCGAACGTGATCGACTGACCGCTCGACAGGAAGAACACCGTCGAGTGCGGCCCCACCTTGACGACGCCGTAGTCGCCGCCGGTGTACACCATCCGCGCGCCCTTGGCGCTCCGCTCGACGTCGAAGTCCTCGGGCGGCGCCCAGGAGATCTGTCGCCCGCCGAGCACCATGCGGCCCATGCTCGCGCCGCCGCCATCCGTGCCGGCCGCGTTCGCGAGCGCGCCGGTGGACAGTTCGCCGGAGCGCACGTTCAGTGTCCAGCCGCCGTCCAGCGGCTGCAACTGGCCCTGGTGGAAGACCTGGGCGAGGTCGCCGCCGAGCTTCTGGAACGAGATGCGGTCGCCGAGGCGCACGCGCGCGAAGCCCGTGGAGTTCTGCAGCACGAGCGCTCCGTCGTGCGGCGTCTCGACCTCGAGCGCGACGCCCCGGACGTAGGCCTCGCTGATCACGCCGCTGCGCAGCATCACGCGGCGTGCGTCGGCGTTGAGCTCGACAAACTGCAACTCGGCGGGCCCGACGAGGGCCAGCGTGGCATCGTCGGCGAACTTCGCCGTCAGGCGGCTCCCGGAGGCGACGCGAACGACGTCTCCGGCCTTGAAGCGCGTGCCCGCGTTGACGCGGGATGCCTCGCCGCCGGATTCCAGAGTGACCCGCCCGACGACGGACGCCACCGTGGCGTCCTCGCTGCTCTTGCGGATCTCGACGCGCGTGTTCGGCGCGGACGACGTTGCCGCGTCCTGGGCGCCCGCAGGCGTGGCCTGCAACCCGATTGCCAGAAGACCGAGCGTCGCGAGCATCAGTCCGCGGCTTGCTCCGGCGTTCGCGACACTGTTCACGACTCTGTTCCCGACGACCTTCATCCCGTGCCTCCTGCGGCCTGCTTCGAGGCTCCCCTGGCGCTGCTGTCCGGATGCACGATCGCACCGTCTCCACGAGACGGCTCGTCCACCCGGGCTCGATGCTACGAAGTCTGTCCGGGGAAGCAACTTAGACATCGGCAAGTCAGGGACCATTTTTTGAGGCCATGGGCGCTCGCGCGGAACACGGGGCTCGCGGCAGTTGCACGGCGCCGCGCGAATCCCGCGCCGAAGACGGCCAGGCTCAGACGGTGCTTCCGGCGAGAAAGTCCTCGACGAAGCCCGTGTCGTAGTGTCCAGCGCGGAAGCCGGCGTGGCCGATGATGCGGCGGTGGAAGGGGATCGTGGTGCGGATCCCGGCGACCGTGAACTCGTCGAGAGCGCGCCCGAGGCGAGCGATCGCCGCACGCCTGTTCTCGGCGTGTACGATCAGCTTCGCGATCATCGAATCGTAGAACGGCGGCACGTAGTAGCCCGCGTTCACGTGGCTGTCCACGCGCACGCCCGGTCCACCCGGCACGCACCACGACGTGACCTCGCCCGCGGAGGGCCGGAAGTCCATGTCGGGATCCTCGGCGTTGATGCGGACCTCGATCGCCGCGCCGTTCAGCCGGATGTCATCCTGGTCGAAGGCGAGCCTGTCGCCGGCGGCCACGCGGAACTGCTCCTTGACGAGGTCCACGCCGGTCACCATCTCGGTCACCGGGTGCTCGACCTGGATGCGGGCGTTCACCTCGATGAAGTAGAAGCTGTTGTCGCGATCCACCAGGAACTCGACCGTCCCGGCGCTGCTGAAGTCGATGGTCTTGAGGAGCTTGACCGCCAGCCGGTGCATCTTCTTGCGCACCTCGCGGGGCAGGGACGCGCACGGGCTCTCCTCGAGCATCTTCTGGTGCCGTCGCTGTACCGAGCAGTCACGCTCGAAGAGGTGCACGACGTTGCCGTGCTGGTCGCCGATGAGCTGGACCTCGACGTGGCGCGGACGGTCCAGGTACTTCTCGACGTAGACCGAACCGTCACCGAACGCGGCGGCGGCCTCCACCTGCGCAGCCTGCAGCGCCGAGCGCAGGCTCATGTCGTTGTGCGCGACGCGCATGCCCCGGCCGCCGCCCCCGGCGGAGGCTTTCACGAGCACGGGATAACCGATCTCGTGCGCCACCTCGAGGGCGTCGCTCTCCTCCTGCACGATGCCCTTGCTACCCGGCACGACGGGCACGCCGGCCCTCTTCGCGGCCGAGCGCGCAGCTGCCTTGTCGCCCATCGTGCGGATGGAATCCGCGGGCGGTCCGACGAACGTGATGTTCGACGCGCGACAGATCTCGGCGAAGTGCGCGTTCTCCGACAGGAACCCGTATCCCGGGTGGATGGCATCGACGTCCGCGATCTCGGCGGCGGCGAGGATGTTCGGGATCGAGAGATACGACTCGGCGGAGGCCGCCTTGCCGATGCAGATCGTCTCGTCCGCAAAGCGCAGGTACGCGGCCTTG
>JAJRVY010000207.1 GCA_024277065.1 Planctomycetota bacterium | reverse complement strand
GGCGGGCAGGCCCGTCGCCGTCGTGTCGGCGAGGGCCCCCGAGGAGTTGCCGAGCAGCAGCCGCGTGCGCACGGCGCGGCTCCCGGGCGAACTGCCGTTCGAGATGAGCACGACGTCGTCCGCGGCGCCGTCACCGTCCAGGTCGCCGCCCGCGCCGCGCCGCGCCGAGCGATCGTCCACGGTCGTGCGCGCGGGGGCGCGCGTCTCGCTCTTGTCGCGGTATCCGACGTAGTGCAGTGCGCCGGTGACGGTGGTCCCCTGCCCCACCGCGTCGGTGACGACCACGTCCACGGCTCCCGCAGTCGCGGCCGGCACCGTGACCACGATCTCAGCCGCCACCGCGGACGTCGCCGCGGCCGCCGCGTCCCCGACCGTGACGCGATCTGCGCCGTGGAAGCGCGATCCCGAGATGCGCACCTCCGTGCCGCCGAAGATCGACACCTGATCGGCGCCGAGACGGGCGCCCCCCACCGCGGTCACGGCGTCGATGATCCCCGGGGCCTTGCAGCGCAGCGGCGCGGCGACGGCGGTCAGACCGAAGCGATCGCGGATGGACAGTGAGTACGGACCGTCCTCGCGGGCGGGCACGGTGATCCGCAGGATGCCCGGACTGATGCGCTCGAAGGCGATCCGATCGCCGTCGAAGGTCAACTCGTCCGTTGCTTCGAACCCCGCGCCGCGCACGAGCATGTCGGTGCCGCCGGACGAGGCCGCGACGGCGGGCGTGTACGGCTGCGCGGCGAACGTCGGAGCGGCCTTGAACTCGAACTCCCGCGGGGCGATCGCCTCGTGGCCGAACGAGTCCGTGAGACGCACCGGCACGAGCCCGGGGGCCTGAGCACGGGTCTCGATCTCGAACTGCCCGTCGCGCAGGATCGGAACGATCTCGGGGCCGTCGCCGAAGCTGACGAGCTGCCCCGTGCGCAGGTGCTCACCGTGGATGCGCACGACATCGCCGCCCGCCGCATTGCCGCCGACGAGCGGCACGCCCGCCCGGTCCGTGACGGCGGTGATGACGGGCGGCGGCACGTAGTAGAAGACGTCGTCCGCACGCGACGCCTGGTCGTCGGGGTTGATGACGGAGATCGCGACGAGGGAGTCGTCCACTCCCGGCGGCACGGTCACGTCGAGGAAACCGCCGCTCGCGTCGACGATCACGTCGCGGCCGGGCGTCGTGCCGAAGAGCACCCGCGGGGCCTCGGCGGTCGAGAGGTTCCAGGCATCGACGCGTAGGCGCTGTTCCTCGACGCCGTCGAAGCGCCCGGCGTCCGGGCGGATGATGTACGGCTCGACGGCATCCAGCTTGCGCGAGCCACGGGGGCGCGCCGGGGGCCGCACGCGCCAGCGGATGCGGTACGTCGTGGGACCGTCGTCGGCGCGCACGTGAATGGCGTACGAGCCGCCGTCGTCGATCCCTCTCGTGGTGCCGGCCGCCGGTGTGAGACGCAGCTTGCGCAGGCTGACGCCCCTCTTCTTGGTGCGCGTGAGCTCCGCGGCGCCGCGCCCCGCGGCATCGGTCACCTCGTCGCCGGCGGAGTCCGTGACGGCCACGATGCCTGCCGCCGCCGCGCCCCTGTCCCAACTCACGTCCACGTCGAGCGACGAACCGGCAACGGCCTCGACGACGTGCGTGCGCTCGATCTCGTTCCCCGCGCCGAGCGGCACGGCGCGCAGATCCGCCCGCGGCGGCGCGGCGATCTTGAACGACACGACGTAGTTGCCCTCGGTCCCGAGAAGGCCGGCGATACGCAGCGCCCAGACGCCGGTGACATCGATCTCGAAGCCCTTGACGACGAGCTTCTTGCCGGCGGCGCGCTCCTTGACGCGCACCTCGGCGATGCGATCGCGTCCGGTGGGATCGAGGAGAGCGACGACCGGGCGAAGCGGCGACTGGAACGGGCTCTTGACGGTGAACGAGAGCCGGTCGCCCACCGCGAGCAGAGCCGTGAAGTCGTCGTGATCGACGCCTTGCGGGCCGCTCCTGATGGCGGTCTTGAAGCGGTTGTTGCCGATCGGCGGACCGATCGGATGCTCGGCCGCGGCGTTGCACGCGAGCGCGGCGACGACGAGGACGCCGAGCAGGCAGGGAACCGGTCTGGTGTGCCGGGGCAGGGGATCTCGGTGCATACAACTCTCGCGACGACGCTGAGCCGCCGGGCCGCCCCGATGCGGCCCGGACGCAGGACGGCCGAAAGCCCCGGCGGCCGTCCTGGGGCGCAGTGCGCCCACGGGTGTCGACCCTGCCAACGTAGGCGCGGATGGCCCGGCCGTCAAGTCGGCCGCGCACCGCGACGGCGCAGCAGCGCTACCGTACCCACTCGTGGGCACGCAGGAACGCGCCGCCCGCACTCTCCTGCGGCTCGCTCTCGCCGAGCAGCAGGATCTCGGGGAATCCGTCGCGATCGACGTCGCCGACGAGCAACGCATGCACCTCACCGGTGTCCGTGGAGGCCGGAACGACGAAGGGGTCGTTCACCTCGAAGACCATGTTGCCGCGGTTCCACAGCACGCGTGTGAACGGAGGCTGCCGGTTCCTCTCGGGGTTCAGGTCGTCGAAGAGATCCGTGTCGGGCGCCGCACCGAAGATGATCTCCGGGCGGCCGTCGTCGTCCATGTCCGCGATGGCCAGGGCGCGACCGCGCGATGCCTCGCCGACGATCGCCGCGGGCACCGCGGTGGCCGTCACGTCCGTGAACTTCGTACCGTCGTTGCGCAGGACGCGCAGCGAGGGACGAGAAAGATCGGGCGGCGTCACCCCAGACGCGTAGCGGTACGCGTTCAGGGCGCGGCGGTGGAGCAGCACGAGATCGGGATCGCCGTCGCCGTCGAGGTCCGCGAGCGCCATCTTGTGCGCCTGCCAGAACTCGGTGTCGAAGGGCGCCGGCAGCCAGGTCGCGGTCTCGTCGGTCAGCACGCCGCTGCCGTCGTTCAGGAGCACGCGCGTGGACGCCACCTCCTGCGCCGATGCCTCGTCGAAGGTGTACTTGTAGACCCCGTACGAATAGGGCGGGTAGCTGCCGAACGAGAGCTCCGCGGAGGCCGGGATCAGCGACGCCGGGTTGTTCCACGTGACCAGGACGTCGAGGTCGTCGTCGTCGTCGATGTCGCCGATCAGGAGATGGCGCGCGCGGTAGGCGACGTGGCCGGGATCGGCCGAGGTCCCGACGCTCGGCATCACCGTGGCGGAAGCGTCGGTCATGCCGTTGCCGCCCGCAACGTCGTTGTCGAACACGCGCGTCGAGGAGTAGTAGCGCTCGCGTCCGGTCAGGTCGATCACGGTGACGTCGCCGGAGTTGATGTAGGGCGGCGTCTGCGTCGTGTCCACGGGATCGGGGTCGAAGAAGACGACGCGCGAGTCGAGACCGGGCGATCCGGTCACGATCTCGGCGTCGCCGTCGCCGTCCAGGTCGCCGATGGCCAGCGTGGTGACGACGGAGGGCGGATGGCGCGCGGAGGCGATGTTCCAGATGCCCGTGGGCTCCTCGTCCTCGGCGTTGTACGTCTCGTCGAAGGCGATCAGGTCCGGGACGTAGCCGGCCTCGAACCGCAGGCCGGTGGCGTGCGTGAAGCGTCCGCTGCCGCTGTTGCGCAGCACGCGAATGCGATCGAAGTTCTGGGAGGTCGCGCCGATCCCGGCGGAGCCGCCGAGGACCAGGTCGTTCACACCGTCGCCATCGACGTCGCCGATGGCCACGGCCAGCGCGTTGAGGTCGTCCACGCCCGCCGCGTCGTCGCCCTTTGCGGGCAGCCGCGACGCCGTCTGGTCCTTCAGCGTGCCGTCGCTCTGGCGGAAGAACATCCGCGTGTAGACGTCGCGCGTACCGATGGAGTTGCCGACGACCTTGACGCCGCCGGTGTAGACGCCGCCCGGGTCCGGCCCGTACGTCACGTCCAAGCGCGAGTTCTCGTTGTAGGTGACGATCACGACGTCGTCGTCGCGGCCGTCGTTGTCGAGGTCGCCGATGGCGCCGTCCCACGCGGAGAAGTCGTCCCCGGCCGAGGGCGCCGGGAAGAGGCTCGCCGTCGCCTCCCGGAAGCCCGCGCGGTGCGCGAGGTCCGCCACGGTCTGCACGCGCCCGAACGTGTCGGTCAGAGTGAACGTGACCGCGCCGGCCGCGCCCGCGGGCAGCGTCAGGCGGAACCCCGTCGCGGAGAAGTCCTGCTTCGTGAGGATGGCGTCGTTCAGACGCGCGACGTCGTCGGCCATGAAGTTACGGCCGCTCACGGCGAACACCGCGCCGCCTTCGAGCACGACCTGGCCGTCGCCGAGCCGCGCGCCGGACACCTGCGTGACGGACTCGACGACCGCCTCGGCGACGTACACGATGTAGTCGTCGTGGTACGCGGCCTGGCCGTCCGGATTGACGACCGTGACGCCCTGCGTCGCGCCGTCCTCGCCCGGCGGCACGATGACGTCGATGGTGTCGCGCGCGGGCCCCACGGCCACGACCTCGGCCTGGAACGGACCGAAGAACACCGACGGGAACGGCGAGAGCGCGAAGTTGCGGCCCGTGATGCGCACCGGGTGGCCGGCGGCGCTGCGCACGGGCTCCGCCTGATCGTCGAGCTGGGGGTCGTTACCGGGATGCACCTCGCGCTTGCCGCCGGGGCGCACGGGCGGCCGCAGCTTGAGCGTCAGTGAGTACGTCGCGGCGCCCTCCGCGCCCACCTCCACCGCGTAGTCGCCGGTACCCGCGTCGAGGCGGTGCTTCTTCAGCTTCGCGCTCTTGGACGTGAGACGAAGCGCGACGGCGTCCTCGCCGAAGATCCCGGACACCGTGCCGAGCGGCCCGCGCACGTCGCGAAGCCGCACGACGGCGTTCTTCCTGCCCCACTTGAGCTGCAGGTCGAGCGTGCCGTCGTGGACCGCGCCGACGACGTGCGAACGCACGTCCGGGGCCCCGGGACCACCGGAGAGCGTCTGCTTCTTGAACTTGAGGGGCTTGGGCGTCTTGATCTTGAAGGCCACCTGATAGCCACCCTCGGCGCCGTCCCGCGCCTCGATGCGCACCGTCCAGACGCCGACCTGGTCAATCGCCAGCGACTTGATCTGGACCTTGCCGCCGTCCTTCTTGACCTTGAACTTGCCGTCGAGCGTGCGATCGGCGCCGCCGGGGTCCAGGATGGTCACGTCGAAGCGCGCGCCCGACTTCTTGGCCGCCGTGACGGTGACGTCCAGCGTCTCGCCCGGGAACAGGCTCGCGACGTAGTCATCGACGTCCGGGCGGTCGGTCAGCGACTCGATCGCGGACGTGATCTTGCCGGACCCGAACTCCGGTCCGCGCAGATCACGCGCGCTCGCAGTCGCGGTGAGCGATGCGAGGAGTCCGAGGAGCAGGACGCGCGGAGCGAACCCGCGCAAGACGGCAGTCCACCCCGCGGGGGCACGGGCCTCGGGGCCGGTGGCATGATCGATCATGAGGTCTCCCTGCGCCCGGCCGCTGCGACGTGGCCGGGCATGACGTGATAGCCCCTCGGTACGTCACCAGACGAAGTAACTTCCGCCTCGGTTGCGCTCGAAACGGCCCGGAGAGGGGGACCGGGCATGGGGACGACCGCCGGCCTCAGCGCTTCCGGTCCGCCCCGCGCAGGAAGTCGCCGCGCAGCACAGCCGTGCGCTCGCCGCACGTCGCGCGGCGTTCGCGCACGGCTCCGGGGGAGGCTTCGAGCGGCGCCGGGTGACCCCGAACTTGCCGCGAGGGCGCCGGGGCGGTCTCTTCGTGCCATGCGCGCAGAGCTCGTACCCCTCCTCGTGGCGGCGACGATGCTGATCACCGCCTGTCAGACCGTTCCGTCGGCGCCGCCGGATCCGCCGCCGCCCGTGTTCCCGGGCGCATGGCGCGTCGTCGATCTGACGCGGCCGCTCGACGTGGACGCGCCCTACCTCGCCCATCCCCAGGGCTTCCCGTTCGAGCGCATCGCGCTCACCGGCACCAGCGCGGGACGGGTGACGGGCGCGTGGTCCGTCACGGATCTCATGGGCACGCACGTCGAGACGCCCGCGGTGTTCGGGAGCGGCGACGCGCGCGTCGATCGCCTGCCCGTGTCGCAGCTCGTGCTCCCCACGGTCGTGATCGATGCGCCGCCGCGCCTCGTCCTGCCCGGTGGCGAGACCGCCCCGGCCGCGACCGGCCTGTCGGCGATCTACGCCCACGAGGCGCGCTACGGCCCCATCCCGCGCGGCGCGCTCGTGATCCTGCGGACCGGCGAGGGTGACGTCTCCTCGCGCGATCTGCGCGCCGCCGGACGCACGCCCCGCGGCACGTCGGACAGCGCCGGATGGAGCCTCGACGCAGTGCGGTTCCTGGTGCGCGAGCGCAACGCGCGGGCGATCGGCAGCGACACACTCACGCTGGACCCCGGCGCGGACGCGGAAGAGTCGCCCGCGGCGCGCGAGGTGGCGCACGTCGGAGCGCTGGCCGTACAGGGCCTCGCCAACCTCGGCGTCCTGCCCCACCGCGGAGCCGTGACGGTGCTCGGCGTGGTCCCCGTCGCGGGCGCCCCGGCGGCGCCGGCCCGCGTCCTCGCGTTCCTGCCGCCGCACCCGCCGCGACCCCGCCGCTCACGCCCCGGCGAGGCCCCCGAGGGGAGATCCGCAGAGCGATGAACGAGGAGCCGACGCGGCGGCAACTGGCCATCGAGATCCTCGTCTTCGCGCTGCTCTTCCTGCTCGTCGGCGCCGCGTTCGTGACGATGCGCGTGCTGCGCGACGGCACGCGCGTCCTCGACGTGGATCCTCGACGCGCACGCTGACCGGCCGCCGTGCATAATCGATCCGTGGATCCACCGGGGGCGACGAGGCGGCATGCTTGATCTGCGACGCTTCACCGTGCCGGCCGCTCTCGCGGTCGCCGCCCTGCTGGCGCTCCGCGCCGCTGCGAGCGACGGCGCCGAGAACGCCCCGCCGCCGCCGTGGAGCGCGGCGAACGTCGCACTGCGCTTCCCGGACCCGGACGCCGGCGCCGACCCGGGCGGTTTCGTCGGCACAGCGCGCTGCCGGGAGTGCCACCACGATCGCCACGAGAGCCTCGGCACGTCGTTCCACGCGAGCATCCTGAGCGGCACGGCCAAGGGCGCGCGGGGCTGCGAGACCTGCCACGGTCCCGGCCGCGCACACGCGGATTCGGGCGGCGGGGACGTACTGCGACACCCGCTCGATGTGCCCCCGCGCGAGGTGATCGGCGTCTGCGTACGCTGCCACGCGAGCGTGCTGACGAAGCCGGTCCGCGGCCATCGCGCGTGGATCGCCGCGCGGTCCGCGGACGGGGACGCGCGGCCCTGCACGCAGTGCCACGAGATCCACGTCGATCGGGGGCGCCCCGAGTTCGCGGCCGAGACGGGACCGTTCGTGGACGTCGCGGCGCTCGCGAAGGCCGCGCGGCCGATCCCCGGCAAGCGCTGCATCCTCTGCCACGCGGGCTTCCATCCCGAGATGCGCCGCTCGGGCCATGCGGCGTTGATCCGCGAGGGCGAGCAGTGCGGCACGTGCCACGGCGCCGGCAGCCTGCACGAGGCGTCCGGCGGCCGCGCACGGCTGATCGTGAACCCCGCACGACAGAGGCGCAAGGCATCGAACGCCGGCTGCAATCGCTGCCACGCGAGCGGCGCGCAGGTGCAACGCTGGACGTGCGCCGAGCACGCCCGCGAGGGCACCGGCTGCGTGACGTGCCACGACCCCAACGCCGCCCGTGGGCACACGCTCCGCGGGAGTGAGTTCGACCTCTGCGGCGGCTGCCACGAGGACGTGCGGGCGCGCTTCCGGCTCCCGAATCGGCATGACGTGGCGCGCGGCCGCGTGCGTTGCAGCGACTGCCACGATCCGCACGCGAACCGCAGCCGCGTGCGCGACCGTGACGTACGGCAGCGGTCGTGCGAGGAGTGCCACGCCGAGAAGGCGGGCCCGTTCCTGCACGACCACGGCATCAAGCGCACCGAGGGCTGCGTCGCCTGTCACGATCCCCACGGCTCGGTGAACCGCCGCATGCTGTCGTTCGCGCGCATCAAGCCGCTGTGCCTGCAGTGCCACGCGGAGACGGCCCACGACCTCGGCAAGCGGCGCTACGACAACTGCATCTCGTGCCACGTGGAGATCCACGGAAGCGACATCGACAGGCTGCTGCTGCGGTGACTCCTGCGGTGACGGCCTCCCGCTCGGCGGCACGAAGCACGGCAGCGACGGCCGCGGCGCTGGCGCTCGCCGCCCTCCTCGCACCGATGCGGGGGGCGCACGCCGGCGACGACGGCGACGGAACCGCGCCGGAGGGCGACGTCGTCCTCGACGGCGCCGTGCGCGCCGGTTGGCGGCTGCTCTCGGGCCGCGGACGGGGGCGCTTCCTCGAGGACGTGGATCTGGACGGCGGCCCCAGGATCTTCGACCTGGACGCGCGGCTGCGGGACCTGCGCGAGGACGCCTACTTCGACGAGATCGAGGTGCGGGCGAGCGACCTCGGCGAGCGCAGCAGCGACGCGTCGGTGGTCGCCCGCGGCGCGAACGGGACACGACTCGAAGGCGGCTACACGCGCGATCTGTTCTCGTACCGCGCGGACGGCGATCCGTTCCCGCGGGACACGACGCGAGAGCGCTCGTATGCGCGCGTGCGGCTCACACCGCAGCGAGGCCTCTCCCTGCGCCTCGGATGGGACCGCTCCGCGCGGCGCGGCGAGGCGTTCGCGGAGCAGCGCACGACGCTGCGCGAGTTCCCGGCGCCGCCCGGCGTGGACCGCGAGATCGTCTCGACGGTGCGGGACTTCGACGAGCGCTTCGACACGTTCACGCTCGGCGTGGACGCCTCGACCGGGCCGTGGCGCTACGGCGTCACCGCGTCCCTGCGCCACGGCCGCGTCGATGACGAGCGCCGCTACGACGTGCCTCCCGAGCGGCGCGGGGGCGCTCCCGTCTCCGAGGACTTCCGGCGGCGCGTCACGTCGGATGCGACCACGGTCGTCGGCAAGGTGGGCCGCACGTTCCTCGGTGACGCCGCCGAGGCCACGCTCTTCGTCTCCGAGACGTGGCTCCCGGTGGACGCGGACCTGCGCTCGGACGCAACCGGCTTCGACAACGCGTTCTCCGGCGCGGCTCCGCGGGGCGCGTTCACGTCCCGCACGACAGGCACCAACGAGGTCGATCGACGCGCCTCGTCGTGGGAACTCGAAGGCTCGTGGCAAGTGCTCGATGCGCTCGAGTTCCTGGCCTCGGGTGGGCAGGAGACGCTGATCGACGACGCGCGGCTGGACGTCGTCGAGCGCCGCCGCTACGAACGCGCCGGCGTCGCGAACGCGGAGATCGTGACGAGCAGGCGAGGGCGCACCACGAACCGCATCGACCGCGCCTCCATCGAGGCGCTCTTCGACGCCGCGGACGACGTGCAGCTCCGCGCCGGATACGAGTGGTTCGCGCAGAACACGAAGGCACCCTTCGAGACCCGGGGCGACGCCCTCGAGGGTTCCACTCTGAGTTCCGAGGTGCACCGCTGGATCGCCGGCATCGACGTGAGACCCGCGCCCGGCCTATCGGCGTCGGTGCTCGCCCGGGTGGCGCGCGACGATGCGCCGCCGGCGACGCCGTCGTTCGAGAGCGCCGACGAGGTCTCGGCGCGCGTGCGCTGGCGCGCCGGCGAGAGGTTGTCGCTGCTCGCCGCGCACCGCTATCGGGGCCTGCGCCACCGCGACCGGCTGGACTCGGTGACGCGCAGCGGCAGCACGTCGCTGCGCGCCACGTGGTCGGATGGAGCGCTCACGCTCGACGGCGGCGCGACGCGCCAGACGATTCACACCGAGAGTGACACGCGCTTCCTGATCCTCGACGGCATCGCGTTCCGGCGCGTGGCCACCGAGGTGACGTACGACACGCGCGACGTCGTGCTCGACGCCCTGGCGACGTACGAGATCGCGCCGCGCGTGCGCATCTCCGGCGGCGGGCACCACGTGCAGTCGAGCGGCGACGAGGAACTGACGGCATACCAGGCGTTCGCGACGTTCGAAGTGGACGTATCCAAGACCGTGACGCTCGGGCTGACCGGACGGATCTGGCGCTACGACGAGCGCCGCCGCAGCATCGACGACTATGATGCCGAGGCCCTCGAAGCCTGGCTGGAGTTGCGATTCTGAGTGCTGTGAGAGACCCCGAGGCGGACGCGCGAGCGCCCCTGTCCTGGCAACGGCTGCGCACCGCGCGCGCCCGCGTGGCGGCGCGCTGGCCGTCGCCGTTCCGTCTGCCGCTGGTCGAGCGACCGTCGGACGTGCTCTACGACCTGCTCCGTGACGGGCAGAGCCTCCTGGACGTGGGAGCGGGCGACGCCACGCGGCGCGAGCGGGTGCGTGCACGCTTCCCGAACGTCCGCTACGTGAGCGTGGACCCGGATCCCGAGTCCGGCGCCGACCACGCCAGCCTCGACGGCGTCGCGGGGCCGTTCGACGTGGCGTCGCTGTTCGAGGTCGTGGAGCACGTGGCGCCCGAGGTGGCGGTCGAGTTGCTCCGCGACGTGCGCGGGCTGCTGACGCCCGGCGGCGTCGTGGTCGTCTCCGTGCCCTGCATCCACACTCCGGGCCGCTACCTCCGCGACTGCACGCACGTGACGCCGTGGGCCCACGACGAGCTCGGCGCGGCCCTCGATCTGGCCGGATGCGAGGTGCGCTCGCTGCTGCGCACGTACCCGGCGCCGCTCCTGCCCCGCGTCCTCAGACGGAGCCTGCTCGGCCCGCTCGGACACCTGTTCGGGCTGGACTACGCCTACAGCGTGGTCGCCGTCGGCGCGCGGGCCTCCTGAATCGATCGGGCGCGGCACGAAGCGCGCCGCGCCCGATCGTGAGAGAGGAGTGCATCCCCCGGGCGAGGTGGGCTCACGCCCGATTTCTGGCCCCCGTCCCGGGCCCATAGATCGTGCCCCGCACCGGGAGATGCGGGTCATGTCTCGCAGCACGCGTGCCAATCCGGCGCGGCGTCGGCGGGCGACCCTCAAGCCGCTCCGGGCAAAGCACTTGCGACGACGTCCACGCAGATGGACAGCGGGCGTGCGCGCCTCCGGCGTGCCCGAGACTCGACGCCGGGAGGCGTCCTGTCCATGCGCCGCGACGCCGCCCCACCTTCTCAGAGCGGCCCGGCAGGTCAGAACGGGAAGAACAGCGGGAGCAGCCAGACGCCGACCAGGAAGTAGATGACCTGCAGCGGCAGGCCGAGTCGGACGAAGTCCCGGAACCTGTAGCCGCCGGGCCCCAGCACGAGGAGGTTGGTCTGGTAGCCCATGGGCGTCGCCAGCGCGATGGACGCGGCGTAGACGACGACCATGATGAACGGCTTGTCGCTGACGCCGAGCCGGGACGCCGTCTCGAGCGCCAGCGGCAACATCAGAACGGCCGCGGCGGTGTTGCTGATGAGGCACGTCAGCGTGTTGGTCACGAGCCAGCAGGCCGCGAGCGCCGCGAGCGGTTTCGCGCCGTCGGAGACCAGCGCGTCCGCTGCGCCGAGGACCGCGTCCACGATCATCTGCGCCGCCCCGGACTTGTCCATCGCGACGCCGAGCGAGACCGTGCCCGCCATCAGGGCCAGCGTCGAGAGGTCGAGCGAGCGGTAGGCGCGGCGCATCGAGATGCAGCCGGTGGCCACGAGCGCCGACGCCGCCCCGAGCGCGAGGAACGAGATACCCACGATGTCGAACGCCGCGAGCAACACCATAGCGAGGGTGATTCCGAGCACGATCGGCGCCTTCTTGCGCAGGCGCATCTGCTCGTGGAGTCCCTCGAGCAGGACGAAGTCTTCTGAGTCGCGGAAGCGCGACAGGTGCGCGGCCTCGGTCTGGACGAGGAGCGTGTCGCCCTCGCGCAGGATCAGGTCCGCGATCCCGCTCCGCAGGTGCGAGCCCAGGCGCTGCACCGCCATGACGTGCGCACCCCGCAAGGCGCGTTGCGTCGCGATGCGCACGCTGCGGCCCTCGACGGGCGAGCCGCGCGGGATCACCAGCTCGGCCAGCGTGACGTCGCGGCGCCGCACGTCGCGCCCGCCGAGTTCGGGCAGCAGGTTGGCGCCGCCGCCGCCGACGCGCATGACGCTCTCGGCTCGCCCGCGCACGAGCACGAGATCGCCGACCTCGAGCGTCAGCCCCTCGGTCCCGGGCCACAGGATCTCCTCGCCGCGCACGATCTCGATCACGACCAGGTCGGGATGCGGCCCCAGGAACCCATCCTGGATCGACTTGCCGATGAGCGGCGACGTCGCCGAGACGGCCACCTCGGTGACGTACTCGGTCGGGCGCTCGGAACCCATCGACGTCACCGTGCGGCGCAGCGGCAGCAGCTTGGGGCCGACGAACAGCAGGTAGACGATGCCGACGGCGACGACCACCAGCCCGAACGGCAGGGGTTCGAAGAACGAGAGCCCCGTGCCTCGCATCCGCTCCACCTCGGAGGACACGAGCACCGTCGTGGACGTGCCGACGACGGTGAGCGTGCCGCCCAGGATCGCCGCGTAGGACACGGGCAGGAGCAGCTTGGACGGCGCGATGCCGCGCGTCTCTGCGAGCGCCAGGACGACCGGGATGAACACCGCCACGACCGGCGTGTTGTTCAGGATCGCCGAGGGGAAGGCGACCAGTAGCACGAGTGAAGGCAGGACCGCCTTCTTGCTGCCCGACGAGAGACGCTGCAGGAATCCACCGAGGACCGCCACGGCGCCGCTGTTCACGAGCGCGCGGGAGATGACGAACATCCCGGCCACGGTGATGACGGCGCCGTTGCCGAAACCGCTGAACGCTTCGACGGGATCGAGCACGCCGAGTATCCCGAGCGCCACGGGAATGAGCAATGCGACCAGATCGATCGCGAGCCACTCGGTCACGAAGAAGACGAGCGCCACCGCGAGCACGCCGAACGTCGCCCACTGGTCATAGGTCATGCGGCGCGCAGGATAACGGCTGGAGCCCGGCGCGGCGCGCTTCCCGAACGCGTACGCTGGCGAACGGGCGTGCATTCGGAGTCCTCGTCGCAGGTCGCGCGATACCCTCGGGGCTCTCCCCGGAGGTGATCCTTGCCCACGACGACCAGCCGCGCCCGCAACGCCGAGACCCGCTACTCAGAACGCATCCTGGAGCAGGTCCTCAGGCTGCGGGCGGCCGACGCCCTCCCCATGCACGAGGTGCCGGGCGCCGAAGGCATGCACCGCTGGACGTTCCGCGCCGCCGGACGCAGGATCCAGGTGGACATCGACGAGACGGTGCTCGGGTTACGCGTCTACGACGGCCGCCAGACCATCTCCACCGGCCGCGTGTCGGCCCATGCGATGGCCGCGCTCCTCGGCCGCGCGCCGATCGAGACCGGGGGCGCCGTGGCGGCGGCGGACTGCCTCGCGGCGCTGCGCGAGATCGTAGCGGCCTGGCGCGAGAAGAACGCGCGCGTCTTCATGGAACCCCCGCGCGTGGCGCGCCACCCGGACGGCCACAACAACGCATGAGCGACACGTCGCTGCGCTCGCTCCGGGATCTGATGAAGGACCGCCCGCAGGGGCTCACGTTCGCGGACCTGCCGCGAACGGTGCTCGAGGACCTGGCACTCGGGTGGTCGGGCGGCCGGCCGACGGCGATGGTGGCCGCGGAACTGGCGTCGCGCGTGGACGGCATCCCGGCGACGGGGCGTGACCAGGAGATCGCGGGGCGCGCGCTGCTGACGCTGCTGGCGCGGCGCGGCGCGCCGCTCGAACCGCGAACGCCGGCGGACCACGTCCGTCTACTGGGCAATCCGGCCACCGACGACGACGGTGACCCCGAGGCCCGCGAGGCATGGCAGCGCCGCGAGGCCGAGTACGCGTCGCTCGACGAGATGGCGGGAGACTACGGCCTGGACGACTACACGGCGGACTGCCGCGGCGCCTTCGCCGCGGCGCGGGAGACGCCGCAGTCTCCGCTGCCGCCGGACGCCGTGGCCGGGGGCCACCGGCTCGCGCTGCTCTGCGGCGGCCTGCCGGCCGGTCTGCGAGCCTGGTTCCACGAGCGCTACGGCGCCGCGCGCGGCGACGTCCTGGCCTGGAAATTCGTGCTCGTCGGCCGCGCCCTCGCCCACCACCGCGCCGGCATGCTCGAGACCCGCGTACTCTCCCTGCAGACGGGCGACGCGATCCCCGAACAGCTCGTCCGCGGCCTCCTCGCGCTGAACCTCGGCCAACTCGCCCGCACCGCCATCCTCGAACCGCTCTAGCCCGCACCATTCATGACAACTCACACACCTGAACGGATCAGAGCGCCGATCTCCGCGTTGCGCCTGCTCTACGAAGCCACGGCTGGGAATTCGCAGGCGCGCCTTGATCTCGACGCTCTGTCCTCGTTCAGGACGGGCCTCGCGGCGCGGGCGGTGGCT
>JAJRVY010000206.1 GCA_024277065.1 Planctomycetota bacterium | reverse complement strand
CTCGGCGAGAAGGCGCAGAAGCTCGACGTCATCCCCGGCGTCGTGCCGAGTGCGCTGGAGTTCCCGGACGGCTGCCGCTTCCACAACCGCTGCCCGTTCGCGGCCGAGAAGTGCGTCAGCGACGAGCCGGCGCTGCGCGAGGTCGGCACGGCGGAGGAGCCGCACCAGGTGGCCTGCCACTTCGCCGAGGACGTCACCGCCGAGGAGTGGGGCCGCCGCAACGAGGAGAAACTGAAGGCCATGGGAGAGGTCGTATGAGCAGCACGGAGACGACCCCGCGGCGCAAGGCCGCCGACATGTCCGACGTCGTGCTGTCCGTGCGGGGTCTCAAGAAGTGGTTCCCGATCAAGAAGGGACTCTTCTCGCGCGTCGTCGGGCACGTCAAGGCCGTGGACGGCGTCGATTTCGACATCCACGCCGGCGAGACACTCGGGCTGGTGGGGGAGTCGGGCTGCGGCAAGACCACCGTGGGGCGCACGATCCTGCGTCTGAACGATCCCGTCACGGCGGGCACGACGCAGTTCGACGGCGAGGACGTCTTCGCGCTGCGTGGCGGCGAACTGCGCGACCTGCGGCGCCGCATGCAGATCATCTTTCAGGACCCCTACTCCTCACTCAACCCGCGCATGACGGTCGAGGCCATCGTCGGCGAGGCGCTGTCGGTGCACGGGATGGTCTCGAATCGCAGGGAACGCCGCGAACGTGTAGCCGACCTGCTCGAGAAGTGCGGACTCGACCCCCTGCGCCACATCACGCGCTATCCGCACGAGTTCTCCGGCGGGCAGCGCCAGCGCATCGGCATCGCGCGCGCCATCGCGCTCGAGCCCAAGCTGATCGTGTGCGACGAGCCCGTCTCCGCGCTCGACGTGTCGATCCAGGCGCAGGTCATCAACCTCCTGCAGCGGCTGCAGGAGGAGATGGGCATCGCATACCTGTTAATCGCCCACGGACTGGCGGTGGTCGAGCACATCAGCCACCGCGTGGCGGTCATGTACCTCGGACGCATCGCGGAGATCGCCGACGGCGAGAGTCTCTATGAGAACCCCGTCCACCCCTACACGCAGGCACTGCTCTCGGCCATCCCCAGCCCCGATCCGGACGCGCCGCTCAATCCGCACCCCCTCGAGGGCGAGGTGCCGACGCCCATCAATCCGCCGGCCGGCTGCCGCTTCCATCCGCGTTGCCGCTTCGCCGAGGAGAGCTGCAAGAGCAACGACGTGCCCATTCCCGTCTACGAGGTGTCCCCCGGCCACCGGGTGTCCTGCATCCTGGCCGAGAAGGTCCCGGGCGCGACGCGCGTGGGGGAACAGGTGCACGGCGACGAGGAGTCCGCGTAGTCCGCAGGCCACGCGCCGCGAGTGCGCGGCCCGGTGGAGAGCCGCGGGGCGCAGCCGACCCGGTAGAGTGGGCGCGCTCACCCGGAGGCACTCGATGCGGCACCTTCTGACGACGATCTCCCTGGTCCTGGCGGCGGCTCTGGCCGCGTGCGGCGACTCCGCTCCGGAGGGCGCCGCGGCGGACGGCGCGACGGGCGCCGGTGCAGGCGCGGAGCCCGCCGCTGCCGCGCCGCGTGATCGCGTGCACGTGGCGGCGGCGGCGGCCGAAGGGGTGAGCGCCGGTGATCCGGCCACGATCCCGCGCCAGGGCGCGGCGCTGGCGGAGATCGAGTGGAGCACCATGTTCCCCGCGGGCGACGGCTGGCGCGCGTTCGAGCAGGAGTTCGTGTTCAACAACGCCGCGGAGCCCGAGACGCTCGACCCGCATCTCATGACGGGCGTGCCCGAGCACTCTCTCGCGCTCGCGCTGTTCGAGGGGCTGACAAGCCACCATCCGGAGACGCTGCAGGCGGTGCCGGGTGTCGCCGCGTGGTGGGAGATCTCCCGCGACGGGCTCACCTACACGTTCCACCTGCGGGACGACGCACGGTGGAGCAACGGCGATCCGGTCACGGCGCGCGACTTCGCGTGGTCGTGGCAGCGCGCGCTCGAGCCGACGACCGCCAGCCAGTACGCCTACCAGTTCTACGCCGTCAAGAACGCCGAGGCGTTCAACAAGGGGAGCGTCAAGGACATCGCCGACGTCGGCTTCGAGGCGACGGACGACCGCACGTTCGTCGTGACGCTCGCCGCCCCGACACCGTACTTCCTGGATCTGACGAGTTTCGAGACGTTGATGCCCGTGCACCGGGCGTCGGTCGAGAAACACGGCTCGACGTGGACCCGCCCGGAGAACTTCGTCGGCAACGGCCCTTTCACGCTCGCCGAGTGGAAGCCGCGCGACGAGATCGTGATGACGCCCAATCCGCACTACTGGAACGCGTCGATCGTGCGTCTCACGAAGATCCGCGCCAAGGCCATGGACGACATGAACACGGCCTACAACGAGTACCTCGCGGGTTCGCTCGACTGGCTGAAGGCCATCCCGCAGAAGCGCGTCGATGAGGTCCAACTCCACCCCGACTACTACGTCTGGCCCTACCTCGGCTGCTACTTCTTCCGCTTCAACGTCACGAAGGAGCCGTTCGACGACGTGCGCGTGCGCCGTGCGTTCAATCTGGCCGTGAACAAGGAGTCGCTCTGCGTCGAGACGCTCAAGGCCGGGCAGATTCCGGCCACCGGCTACGTCCCGCCGGGCATCCACGGCTATGCGGGAATCCAGGGCGAGCGCTACGATCCCGCCAAGGCGAAGGAGCTGCTCGCCGCGGCCGGCTATCCGGGCGGCGAGGGTTTCCCCGAGGTCGAGCTGGTCTACAACACGAGCGAGAGCCATAAGCAGGCCTGCGAGGTGATCTCGTCGATGTGGCGCGAGGTGCTCGGTGTGAACGTCAAGCTGCTCAACATGGAGTGGAAGGTCTACCTCGACGACGTGGACAACCTGCGCTACCAGATCGCGCGCGCCGGCTGGATCGGCGACTACACGGATCCCAACACGTTCATGGACATGTTCGTGACCGGAGGCGGCAACAACAACACGGGCTGGGGCAGCCCGGAGTACGACCAGCTCATCCGCGACGCGGCCGTGGAGCAGGATGCGGCGGCGCGCGCGCAGCTCTTCCGTCGCGCCGAGAAGATCCTCTGCGTGGAGGACCTGCCGATCCTGCCGCTCTACTTCTACGTGAACCAGGGCGTGCTGCGGCCGCGCGTCAAGGGCCTCGCCGAGAACATCCGCGACCTGCATCCGTTCCAGTACATCTACCTGGACGGCCCCCCGGCGACGGGCAAGGGCAAGTAGAGCCAGCGACGAAGAGCGCATGGGAGCCTACGTTCTGCGCCGTGTGATCACGATGCCGCTGGTGCTGCTCGTGCTCGTCACGGTGAGCTTCTTAATCATGCGCTTGGCTCCCGGCGACCCGTTCTCCGGCTAGCGCAGCATGGCGCCCGAGGTCCGCGCCCAGCTCGACGAGATGTACGGTCTCGACGAGCAGCTCTTCGTGCAGTACGTCAACTACGTGGCCGCCGCCGCGAGCGGTGACCTCGGACCGTCCTTCAAGCAGAAGGGCAAGAGCGTCAACGAGATCATCGCCGCGACGATCGGACCGACGGTCGTGATCGGCGTGGGGGCCAT
>JAJRVY010000205.1 GCA_024277065.1 Planctomycetota bacterium | reverse complement strand
GCCCACCTACGCCTGCTCCTCGAGCGCATCGCCAGGGCGCGCTACACGCCGCGTCCCGGGCGCTCTTACCCGAGAAGGTCCAAACTGCCGCAGCGGCGCTGGGGGCCGACTGGGAAGCGAACTGGAGCTTGATGCCATTGGCGTCTTCACGCTCCCGAAGGACTTCCGCGCCGCGGTGCTCCTGCGCGCGGACCTCGAAGTCGCGGGGATCGCGTACGAGGACGACGCAGAACGCGTGGTCGATTTCCACAGTCTGCGCGTGACGTTCGGGACGAACCTCGCGCGCGGCGGCGTCGCGCTACAACTCGCGCAGCGCCTCCTGCGCCACAGCACACCCGTGCTCACGGCGAACGTCTACACCGTGCTCGGGCGGGACGACGATCGGCGCGCGATCGAGAAGCTGCCGGATGTCGGCGCGCAGATCCAGGTGGAGGCCGCGAGAGCCACCGGCACGGACGGCTCCGTCCGAACCGCCGCAACACAGCGCCACACGAGCCCGCGTGTTGCGCCGAAGCCGGGCCGGACGGCAACACCGTCGTCCCCCACCGACGCGCGCTTCACGGCCCTCGTCGATGCCTGGGAGCACCTCGACGAACACGCGCGACGTGCACTCGTCCGGACGGCGGAGTTGCTCGCGCGCCAGTCCTGAAGGACTTCGCACTTCACGAGGGCAGTTCCCCGGCGCTATCCCACCCGCGTCACGGACTCGGTCCCGCGCGGCTCGTCGTCGTCGGGATCGTCGCGCGCGGCGGGCGGAGGTTCGGCGGCATCGCTCTCGCCCTTCCACGCGGCCATGATCTCGCGGTTGAGGCGGACGTTCGTGAGCATCGACTCGTGATATTCGTCGGGGACGTTCGCGAGGGACTCGTCGAGCAGGCGCTTGGCCTCTTCCAGATGCGCGCGGTCGCCCGTCGCGCGGAAGAGCAGCCAGCGCAGACCAGGTGACTCACCGTGCTCGTCCAGGTCTCCGAGAGCCGCGAGCGCCGCGTCGGGGTTCCCGCCCGGAAGGCTGGCGAGGAGTGCCTGCGCGAGAGCACCTGCGCTCTCCGGCCTTGATCCCCACAGCTGCCACCGTTAGAGTCTCAAGCAGATGTGGCTCCGTGCGAGGTGTTCAAGGTTGAGCCGCGCGGAGCGTTAAGAGAAGCCGACTCGCAGCTACAGCGCCGCGGTCGACTCGTGGGCGGATCCGTGGAGGGCTGTGGATGCCCACACTGCGCATAGGGGGAAAGTACATGATTCTCGAAACTCGACGGAGCTTGCACGTAACCGTCGCGGTGGCCGCACTCGCTGCGGTTACCTGCCTGACATGGCGCCCGTTGGCGGCATTCGCTGACCCTGTCGTCAATGGCTGCATATGCACCGCCATCGCCGATCATCTGAATCCGACGAAGACGAATGGAGTGGTCTCCATCGGGAACTCCTCCAAAGAGGCCATGGAGAACTTCCAGGAAGCAGTCGAGGCTTGCACCGGCGGGCAGGCCTACACGCCGCCCCCGGCCGAGGACCCGTTCACCTGCGACGGCCTGACGGTGAAGATCAGCGTCGGTGGAAACGCGACCAGTTCCTCGGCTGATCTTGTCATTAGCGTCGGGCTTGACGGCAAGAACGAGGGCGATGCTGGAGGCAATGCAACCGCCACGAACACAAGCGGCGGCGGCGCGGCTGTCGCGACCGGGGGTAGCGGTGCGGGAGCCACTTCCACGTCCAAGACCGGCGGTGCAGGCGGTTCGGGCACGTCGACTTCGTCGGGTGGTGACTCGGCTGCGTCTGGCGGTGACGGGGGAGATCACGCCGACGGCGAAGGAGGCGGAAACGGCGGCAAGGGCGATGCCAACTCCGGAAATGGCGACGCATCTTCGAGCGGCGGTGACGGAGGCAATGGCGACTCCTCAGGCGATGACTACGGCAAGGGCGGCGACTCCGATGCGACGTCCACAGGGAGCGGCGACGCTACGGCCGATGCGGGCTCGGGCGGCTCCGGGTCATCGGCAGGCGACACCGCAGGCGATGGTGGCAACGCCGACGCCGACTCGACGGGCGGGACAGCTAGCGCCGACGGCGGCTCTGGAGGCGCGCCAGGGACCGGCGGGGGCGACGGTGGCGACAGCGGCGACGCCTCAGCAGGAAACGGCAGCACTTCGGCGGACGCCAAGGGAGAGGATGGCGATTCGACCGACTACGGGAATGGAGCAGAGGCTGAGTGGGATCCAGGCGAGTCCCCAGCTGGCAGTGCCAACACTGGCGGAACGACAACGTTCTAGGTGGTGAAATGCCGACTGCGTCTGTTTCTGTCGTCCACGTGCGCACCCAGCGACGAGTTCGTTGGGTGCGCTGCGGGCTTGCAGCGATCTGGCTGGTCTCCGGGCTAGCGAAAGTCACGCATCCCGATCACTTGGCCATGGCGAGTACGGCTGAGGCGATGCACCTACACGTCGGTCTCCTCAAGACGGCCGTGTTCTCGATGGCAAGTTTCGAGGTCGCTCTCGGCCTCCTGCTCGCGTGCCGCTGGCGCGTCGATCTCTGCTCGCGTGTGAGCATGCTCTTCGCGGCGACGCTGCTTGTCGCCTGGGCCGTCGCAGAGCCCCTTCGAGGTAACTGCGGCTGCATGGGCACGCTCGTCAAGCTCGGCCCAAGTCTGAAACTTGGGCTCATTCTTGTCCTGTTCGCAGGGTCCTATTGGACCGCCCTCAGGACCTCACGGGCGGTCGCATGACCGAGAGCGCACGCCCCCACAGGCGCGAGCGCGGCGCGAGGATCGCCCTCGCCACGATAGCGATCGTCATCGCGGCGTGCGCACTGTGGATCGGTCTCGGCCGAGGCGGCTCATCTGATTCGGATCCGGTCGTCGGCGGCAATGCGCCCCACACTGGGTCACCGGGCGTCCAAGAACGAGAGCCGGACGAGAATGGGAGAGAGAACGGCGGACGAACCCGGGTCGAAGACGACATCGAACCGCCGATCGAAGAAGCGTCGCTGGTCGTCATTCTTCGCGACGAGTCGGGGAGCCCCGTGGAGTCCGCGAACGTCGAAATCGAGTCCGACGCGAAGCGCCCTCTCCGGGCGAGAACCAACCGTTCCGGGCGCGCGGTGTTTCGCGAACAGTTGACGGGTCCGCTGGAGATCCGCTGCTCAGCCAGTGACATTGACCGACCGTCGACTGCTCTCGTGGCCCAGAACTTCAGTCGCCAGGCCAGTGACTCGCCGATCGAACTCACCATTCGACGCGGCGACTCGATCGCTGGGCGCGTCACCACTGGATCGGGATCGGGTATCGAATCCGTGATCCACATCGTGAGAGTCGAAGACGGTCGCCGACGCAGATTCGGAGTAGCGCGGACGGACGAGGTTGGGGAGTTCTGGATCGGCGGTCTGGAGCGTTGCAGCTACGAACTCCACGCCGAACCGACGCTCGCGTCACTTCGGTACTCGCTTGGAACCGCCACAACCACCGCGACTCCGCCCCTCTATGGTCCGGTTCTGATGGCCCTCACGACGAAGAACAGCATCCGTGGCGTTCTGACCGACGAGCGCGGGAGACCTGTCGTTGGCGCACTGCTCGCCGCGCTTCCTACGGTTTCATCCGGAGAGTCCGCCCCCGTGAACGCTACACGCGTGACGGACGCGGACGGTCGCTTCGCGATTGAAGGCACACGCGACGGAGATTGCTACTGGTTGCGAATTAGGTCTGATGACACCTGGTCCGACGTGATGGCGGTCGGCGGCTCCGTAGATGTACGCGCGATCGCGCGACCGGGCGCATCGCTCCACGGTAGTGTACGAGATTCGATCGGCCCGCTGCGACGCACCACCATCCGCGCTACCGGGCGGGACGGACATACTCACGACTGCGAGACCGACGAGGATGGGTTCTTCGTTCTGGGGCGTCTCGCGAAGGGCGAACGATATGACATCGAAGCTGTTCTCTCGGGTGGCAACGTACTCATTGAGTCGGCAGCTGAGCCTGGCGAACGCCCACTTGATCTCGAACTAGAGTAGCTCGGATCGTCACGCCCGCACCCCCGTCACGCCCCCACCCGCACCGCCCTGCACACTGATTCATCCAGTGGGAGGTGCCTCAGCGATGTTGCCACAGAGTGGTGACCCGGGTCTCGATCCGCCTCGAGTGCGCCTTGATGCGCGACCGTCGCATGCCGCTCGCGCCGCCGTCCGCGCCCCAGAACTAGTGGGGAAACTAGTGCAACATCCTGGAAGTTCGGCCGATATACATGGTAGGTGCAGAATGAAGCGGCTCCCACGGTCAAGCGAGGCCGACCGCCGGCGGCGGTCGTGCTCCGTTCCGCGGACCGGGCGGAGCTCGAGCGCCGCGCTCGGGCGGCGACCAGTTCGCAGCGCGATGCCCTGCGTGCGCGGATCGTGCTGGCCGCCGCGAGCGGACTGGGGAGCGCGGAGATCGCCGCGCAACAGCGCGTATCGGTGGACGCCGTCTCGAAGTGGCGGGGTCGCTATGCGCGTCTCGGGATCAAGGGACTGGGAGATCGCGCGCGCAGCGGTCGGCCATCACGCCTGACACCGGTCGAGAAACTCGAGATCGTGTCGCTGGCCTGCGAGCCCGCGCCAGAGGATCATGGTCTGGCAGGCTGGACGCTGGATCGACTTGCGCAGGAGATCGAGCGGCGGGGGATCGCGACGATCAGTCGCAGTTGGTTGCAGGTGCTGCTCGCGCGCGCAGAGCTTCGTCCCCACAAGCACAAGATGTGGCTGCACAGCGTCGATCCGACGTTCCGCGAGAAGGTCACGGCGATCGTGGACATGTACCTGTCGCCGCCCGCGGACGTGACGGTGCTGTGTGTGGACGAGAAGACGGGGATGCAGGCCGTGGAGCGCAAGCATCCCGGGCGCCCGGCGGCGCCGGGCCGCTTGGCGCGACGCGAGTACGAGTACATCCGACACGGGACGCAGTCACTCCTGGCAGCCTTCGACCCGCGCAGCGGCGAGGTGTTGGCGTGCTGCGGCAGGACGCGCACGGGGGACGATCTCGAAGCGTTCATGGAGCAGGTCGCGGCCGCCGTGCCGGGCCAGGTCTGCGTGATCTGGGACAACCTCAACATCCACCACGGCAAGCGCTGGGAGCGCTTCAACGAGCGTCACGACAAGCGCTTTCGCTTCCTCTACACGCCGCTGCATGCCTCCTGGGTCAACCAGATCGAACTCTGGTTCGGGGTGCTGCAGCGCCGCTGCCTGACGCGGGCCAGTTTCAAGAGTGCGGCGGCACTTGGCCAAGCGGTGCTGGCATTCGCCGACTACTGGAACGCGGAGGCAGGACATCCCTTCCGCTGGTCGTTCACCGGCTATCCTGCCACGGAGGACGAAGCCGCCTGAGCGAGGTGAACGTGGCACGCAAGCAGTCAGGGGCCGTAGGGCTCGAGCCCTACGCGCAGCGACTCCAGGATCTACTGCGCGCTCGTGGCGACCACGGGCACGTGGCCGTGCGCGTCGCCCGAGGGCATCTGGTCATCGAACTCTGCGACGACGACGCGCCGCCCGACGTGCTCGCACGCGCCAGCCCGCTGGGCTGCGGCGTGTTCGGCCTCAGCTTCCGCAACCACTCGGGGCGCT
>JAJRVY010000204.1 GCA_024277065.1 Planctomycetota bacterium | reverse complement strand
GTCGGTGTCGGTGTCGGGCAAGCCCGGGGACCTCGAGACGGGCATGCAGGTGGCGTACCTGCTGCTGACCGATCCGCTGCTCGAGCCGGCGGCGCTCGCGCAGTGGAAGCAGGCGCAGGCGCAGGGCATCGCCGCGCGCAAGATCTCGCCCCAGGGCGTGGCGGGCGAGGCCTTCATGGAGGCGCTCTACGGCGGGGCCGACCCGCGCGTCCTGCCGCTCGAGACGGCCAACGTCGATGCCATCACGCACGAGGCGGCGCAGGCCCGCCTGGCGGAGATCGTGGCGACGTCGCCGATCGAGGTCTCCGTCGTCGGCGACGTCTCTCTCGAGCGCGCCACCGAGCTCGTGAGCACGTACCTCGGCTCCCTGCCGAAGCGCGACCGCATCAACGCCGACCTGTTCGCCGACCTGCGCAGGATCGAGCGTCCCAAGGGCCCCACGCGTGTCTCGCGCACCGTCGAGACGACGACGCCGCAGGCGATCGTGCTGGACGGCTTCTACGGCGTCGATCGCGGCAACATCAAGGACCTGCGGCCGCTGTTCATGGCCTCACGCATCCTGTCCACGCGCATGATCGGCACGATCCGCGAGGAGAAGCGCCTCGTCTACAGCATCGGGGCCATGTCGAGCCCCGCCGTGACCTACCCGGGGTTCGGATTCTTCATGGCCCAGGCGCCGACGGATCCGTCGAAGGCCGAGGACCTAGTCGTGGCCCTCGACGAGACGTGGAAGGCGTTCGCCGAGAGCGGACCGACCGAGGACGAGATGAACGTCGTGCGCGCGCAGATGGAGAACATGCTCGACTCGCAGTTCGACCTGCCGAACTTCTGGATCGGGCGCCTCGCCTCGCACGACTACCGCGGCAACGACCTCGATGACGTCATGGCGATGAAGGATGCCTACCAGGCGATCACCGCCGAGCAGGTCAAGGAGACTTTCGCGCGCTACAGCGTTGCGGAGAACCGCTTCACCGTCGTCGTGACGCCGGCCGAGTCCGAGTAGCCGGCTCCTGCCGTACGCGCGTACGCGGGGGGCCAGGTACGCAGGTCACGGCCTGCGGTCACACGTGGATTGCCGCGCGTGACACATGTCGCCGGGCATCGTGTTTCTCACTGCGGCGATGGCCGTTGCGAAGCCTGCTCGCGCTGCCGCCTGCTACCCTGCGGACGTCAGCAAGACGTCCCGGCGGAGCGACGGGCGCGATCGGCGAAGGACGCACCAACGGACGCAGTGACTCGCGGCGGCATCGTCGGCCCACCGGCGATGGACGAGCCATTGCCATCCTCCCGGGTGCCGCGTCGGCCACCGTTCCCGCCGGGACATACTGATTCGGGACTCCCGCCGCGCGACTCCCGGGCGCCTGCGAGAAGAGCGGCTGCGAGGACCGCGACCGGCAGGGCACACGCTGCCGCGGCGCGTCGCGTCTCGTTCATCTGTCGCGTGCCGGTGGTGCGTGCTCGGTGGGCTCGCGCGCCGTCGGCCGAGCGCCAGCCTCTCTTTTTCGACGATCATCGACCGATGCACTTGCATTGGGAGCGATCCCATCGCACTCTTCAACGTGGAGAGGGCTCACGGCTCCGTGCTCGTGGGCACGGATCGAGGCTGGTCAGGTGCGCGACGATCGCGCGCGGGCGACCCGGGAGGAACTGATCATGGCGACCAAGTCCAGCGGGGCGGCGAAGACAGCGACCAAGTCCGCTGAGAACAACGGCCGCCCCGGCGCGAAGGAACCGCACGACGCGGCGCGCCGCAAGCGCAACACCGGGCGCAACGCCAAGATCCCGAAGGAGTCACGTGGACGTCGCCGCTACGACCCGAGCCGCCGCAAGCGCGTGCCGGTCTGGGTGCGCCAGCGCACGCTCGACTACGAGGACGAACTCCTGCGCCTGCAGGTGGAACTCCTGAAGTTCCAGAACCACGTGAAGGCCAAGGGGCTGCGCGTCGTGATGCTGTTCGAGGGGCGCGACGCGGCCGGCAAGGGCGGCACGATCAAGCGCATCACCGAGCAGCTCAATCCCCGTGGCGCGCGCGTCGTCGCTCTCGAGAAGCCCAACGACAAGGAACGTACCGAGTGGTACTTCCAGCGCTACGTGGCGCACCTGCCGGCGGCCGGCGAGATCGCGCTGTTCGATCGCAGTTGGTACAACCGCGCGATGGTCGAACCCGTGATGGGGTTCTGCACCGACGAAGAGCACAAGCGCTTCATGAAAGACGTGCCGCTCTTCGAACAGATGCTCGTCAAGGGCGGCATCAAGCTCTTCAAGTTCTACTTCTCCGTCTCGAAGCAGGAGCAGAAGAGGCGCTTCGAGGCGCGCAAGACCGACGTCTTGAAGCAGTACAAGATCTCGCCCGTCGATGAGCACGCACAGCGGCTGTGGGACGCCTACACGGTGAAGAAGTTCCAGATGCTGACCGAGACGAATCGCACCATCGCGCCGTGGTGGATCATCCGCTCCGACGACAAGAAGGGCGCACGCCTGAACACCATCCGCCTGATCCTCGGCGAGGTCGAGTACGACGGCAAGCCGACCGACCCGGACGTCTTCCGCCTCGACCCCGAGGTCGCACAGTCCGGCATCGACGCGCTGAAGCAGATGGAGGACTCACTCCTCAACGGCGACGACCTCCCCGGCTGAGTGATGTCCACCGGGCAGCCGCGTGACTCACGCGACGGCACCGGGGTGACGGGCTACAGCGCCGTCAGGCGTTCCTCGATCGCGGCGATCGTCGTGCGCATGGACGCCGCGTCGTCGCGGGCGCGCTGGACGGCCTCGGGTTTGGCGCGGGTCACGAAGTTCTCGTTGTCGAGGCGTTTCAGGACGCCGGCGAGCTGTCCGCGGGCCTTCTCGATCTGCTTCTCGAGGCGCGCGCGCATGGCGGCGCGGTCGGCGGCGCCCATCTGCACCGCCACGTCGAACTCGCCGTCCACGGCGACGGCGGCGTCGCCCGGGAGTTCGGCGTCCGGTCCCACGAACGTCAGCGATTCGGTCTTGACCAATCGTTCAACCACTGCGCGCGACGCCTCCATCACGTTCGCGTGGGCGCGTGCGCGCACCGTCACGGCGACGGCCGCGTGGGGATCGAGGCCCTGCTCGGCGCGCACGCGGCGGATGCTGCCCACCAGGCGCACGACGGCGTCGGTGCCGGCCACGGCGGAGGGCTCGCGTCCGCCGGACGTCGGCCACGCGGCGCGGACGAGCAGGCCGTCGCCGCCGATCTCCTGCCACAGGTGCTCGGTCACGAACGGCATGAACGGATGGAAGAGCGCGAGGTAGGTGCGCAGTGCGTGGTGGAGCACCTGCCTGGTCTCCGGCGACTCCGCCAGCTCGGGCACCTTGATCGCCTCGAGGTAGGTGTCGCAGAACTCGCCCCAGAACGCGCTGCGCAGCATCTCGGCGGCGTCACCCAGGTGCCAGCCCGCGAGGCGCCCGTCCATCTGCTCGACGAGCCGGTCGAGGCGCGTGAGCATCCACGCGTTCACGGGGTGCTCGGCGCTCTGCGGCACGCCGCCCGGTCTCTCCTCTCCGAGCGTCATGAGGACCAGCTTCGTGGCGTTCCAGAGCTTGTTGATGAGCCGCTTGCAGCCCGTGAGCCGTTCGTCCGAGAGCCGCAGGTCCTTGCCCGGCGCGTTGCCGAGCAGCAGCGACAGACGCAGCACGTCCGCGCCGTATTCCTCGATCGTGTCGAGCGGGTCGATGGACGTCTCGGGCTTGGACTTCGACATCTTGTCGCCATCGCGGTCGAGGACGAGCCCGTGCAGGTACACGGTCTCGAACGGGATCCGCCCGGTCGCGTATGTGGTCGCCAGCACCATGCGCGCCACCCAGAAGAACAGGATGTCGTAGCCCGTCTCCATCACCGCCGTCGGGTGGAAGCGCTGGAAGTCGGGACTGCGCGCGAGCAGCTCGGGGAATTCCAGCGACGTGTCTTCACAGAGGGCGGGATCGATGAGGGTGGACCACGTCCAGAGCGCGCTGCTGAACCAGGTGTCCAGCGTGTCGGGGTCCTGCGTCCAGCCGTCGCCGTCCGGCGGCACGTGGCCGACGTGCAACTCGCCCTCGCCGCGTGTCCACACGGGGATGCGGTGTCCCCACCAGATCTGCCGGCTGATGCACCAGTCGCGCAGGTTGTCGATCCAGTGGAAGTACTTGCGCTGCTCGTGCCCTGGCAGGATCGTGATGTCGCCGGACTCGACGGCGTCGCGCATGACCTCCCTGAGGCTGCGCCGCGCGCCCTTCCACTCCACAGCGGCCTTGTTGACGTCCACGAACCACTGCTCCTTGGGCAGCGGCTCGATGGGCTTCTTCGAGCGGTAGCAGAGCGAGAGCTGCTGGTCGTAGTCCTTGACCTCGGCCAGCAGCCCGGCTGCCTCGAGCTCCGCCGCGAACGCCTTGCGGCACTCGAGCACCGTCATGCCCGCGTAGTGCGGACCGGCGGCCGCCGTCATGCGGCCGTCCTCGCCGATGATCTGGATCAGCGGCAGCCCGTGGCGCTCTGCGATCTCGAAGTCGATCGCGCTGTGCGCCGGCGTGACGCCCAGGCAGCCGGTGCCGAACTCGGGGTCCACCGACTCGTCGGCGACGACCTTCACCTTGATCGTCGGTCCGTTGGGCCAGGCGATCTCGTACGTCTTGCCGACGTGCTCGCGATAGCGCTCGTCGCCGGGGTGCACGGCCACGGCGGTGTCGCCGAGCTTGGTCTCGGGGCGGCTGGTGCCCACGAGGAACGGGCCGTAGCGCATGGTGTAGAACTTCGCGCGGCGCGTCTCGTGGTAGATCTCGTCGTCGGACACGGTCGTCTGGAGATGCGGGTCCCAGTTCACGATGCGCGGCCCGCGGTAGATGAGTCCGTCGCGGAACATGCGGGCGAACACCTCGTTCACGCAGCGGTGCAGCGACGCGTCCATCGTGTAGCGCTCGCGCGACCAGTCGCACGACGAGCCCATGGCGCGGATCTGCGAGCGGATCGTGGCACGGGACTCCTCGACGAAGCGCGCGATGCGCGAGACGAGTTCCTCGCGGCCGAGCGTGCCGCGGGGATCGGCCATGCCCTCCTTCTGCAAGCGCGCGATGACGACGCTCTCGGTGGCGATCGCCGCGTGGTCGGTGCCCGGCACCCAGAGCGCCTCGTCGCCCGCCATGCGCCGCCAGCGGATCATGGCGTCCTCGATCGCCAGCATGATCGAGTGCCCGACGTGCAGCGTGCCCGTCGCGTTCGGCGGCGGCATCGCGATCGTGAACGGCGGCTTGCCGGAATCACGGTCCGCGACGAAGGCGGAGGACTCCTCCCAGCGGCGGTAGATGTCCTTCTCGTGCTCTCGCGGTTCCCAGTGCTTGCCGAGCGCCATGCCAGGTCTCCTTGGCGGATCGCGGACCGCCCGCGATGCCGAACCGGAGATGGTAGCCGCGCCCAGCGCGCGCACCGACGCCCGCCGGAGGGACGGCGTGGCGCACGCCATCGTCATGAGCGCCCCGCGTCATGATCCTCCCGTGTCCTCGGGCTCCGGGAGGAACTCGATGGCGCCGACGACATCGCCGCTCGCGATGTGCGTCACACGCACGTATTGCGCCCGGCGCTCGCGACGGTCGTGGCCGCGGCACAGGACGCACGGGAGAGCGAGCGCATCCGC
>JAJRVY010000203.1 GCA_024277065.1 Planctomycetota bacterium | reverse complement strand
CGGCCTCGACCGTGACGAGGTCGCCCGCCGTGACGGCCGCCTTGCGGCAGGCGACGATCGCGCGGCGCAGCGCCTTGCGGTTGCCCGGCCACGTCGCCGCGCGGAAGGCGTCCATCAGCGCGGGCACGGCGCCGGCGTCGGCGAGTTGCGCCAGCGCTCCGGCCGCCGCCCGCCGCACGGAGCTGCGCGGATCGCCCAGGAACGGTAGGACGGCCTCCGTGTACTCCGGGCGCGCCGCCCCCATGCGGCCGAGGGCGGCCAGCGCATCGTCGCGTGTCCAGGGATCGGCCTCCGCCGCCGCCGCCGCGACGAGCAACTCGAACGCACGCTCGTCGCCGAGATCCGCGAAGCCCGCGAGCGCCGCGCCGCGCACGTGGGAGCGCCAGCTCGGCGCGCCGAGCGCCGCCACGAGCATCTCGAACGCGCCCTCCACGTCCTGCTTGGCGAGGGCACGCAGCGCCGCCGCGCGCAGCAGGTCGCCGCCGCGCAGGACGACCCCGCGCAGCGCCTCCTGCATCTCGTCGTCGCCGTCGTGATCTCCGAGCGCGTTCACGACGGCCAGGCGCGCGCGGTCGTCGTCGCACTTGGCCAGAGCCTCGAGCAGCAGCGCCCGGCTCCAGTCCGTCCGCTGCCGGTTGATCTCGGCGACGGCCGCCGTCTGTATGAAGGGCGGCTCGTAGAGCACCACCTGGCGCAGCACGCGGCGCGACAGCGAGCGCTGCGGCGTCTTCTTCTTGCCACGCGCGATCTTGCCGATGTGGGCGACGGCGTCCAGTTGGTCCGCCGCGCTGCGCGCGGACTGCGCGGCGTCCAGCCAGTCCTCGAACGGCCGCTCCACGTCGAGGCGCGCCAGGAGCCCGCGATCCGGGTCGAGATCCACGCGCACAGGCCTCGCGCGCAGCGCGACGTCGAACGTCTGCTCGCGCTGATCGATGCGCAGGCGCCGCCGCTCGGGGGCGCCGCCGTCCCGCGCGTCGCACACGATGTCGAGCGCGAGCCGGTAGACCTTCGGAAACGCCTTCTCGGTGTGCGTCTGCTTCACGCTGACGCGCAGCACGCCGTCATCCTCGATCCACGTCCATGTCGCCGTCAGCTTCGGCCGCCCCGGCTTGCGCAGCCACTGGTCGAACCACCAGCTCATGTCCTCGCCCGCCGCCTCGCTGACGGCGGTCTCGAAGTCGTCCGTCGTGACGCTCCGCGCGGCGTTCTTCTCGACGTACAGCCGGATCGCCGCGAAGAAGCGATCGTCGCCCAGCTCCACGCGCAGCGCGTGCAGGCGCGCCGCCCCGCCGCCGTACGCCTGACCGTCGAAGAACAGGTCGAAGGGCTCGGCGTAGACGTTCGAGACCACCGCGCGCCTCGAGCGCTCCGCCGCGCCGAGAGCGCCGTTCATGGTGCCGCGGATCGCGGCCAGGAACGCGCCCCGCCCCTCGTCGTGCTCCTTCCACAGCAGCGTGAAGTAGGTCGCGAAGCCCTCGTTGAGCCAGGCGTGCGCCCACTCGCGGCAGGTGATGAGATCACCGAACCACTGGTGCGCCGCCTCGTGGGCGATCAGCCCCTCACTGGTGCGCAGGGGCTCCCAGGTCGGCGGATGGACCGTGCGGTCGGTGAGCGTCGTCGCGCTGATGTTCTCCATGCCGCCGAACACGAAGTCGCGCACGCAGGCCTGCGCGTACTTCGCGTACGGGTAGGGGCAGCCCGTGACCGCGGACAGGAACGCGAGGACGTCGGGCGTGCGGCGCAGGCTGTACGCGAGGTGCGGCGCGTCGTAGGGCGCTGCCGCGTACTGCAGCGGCACCGCGCCCGACGCGTCTTCGTGGACGAACAGGTCGCCGGCCACCACCGTCATCAGGTACGACACGTGGGGCACGTCCATGCGGAAGCGCCACGTCGCCGCGTCGCCGTCCACGGACTTGGCGAGCAGCCTGCCGGCGGCGATGACCTCCATGCCCGCGGGGAGCGTCACGGTCATCGAGTGCGTGGCGCGATCGTCGGGCGCGTCGTGGCACGGGATCCACCAGCGCGTGTCCTCGCACTCGCCCTGGGACCAGACGTGACGCCCCCACTCCGGCCGCCCGGGCGGCGGCTGCATGAAGTGCAGGCCGCGCGACGGCGTGGTCTCATAGCGAATGGTGAACGCACGCTCGGTCCCGGCCTGCGACCCACCGGGGATCGTGAGCAGGAGTCGCCCGTCGCCCTCCGTGAACGTCACGGGGGCGCCCGCGGCGTCGCGGACACCGAGGACGCGCATCTGCTCCGCGTCGAGCGGCAGCGCGGGCACGCAGTCCGCGAGATCCGTGAAGCGCACGGTCACGGCGCCGCGCAACGACTCGCGCTCGAAGTCGAGCGCGATGCGCACGTCGTAGTCGAGCACGTCGAACGGCCACGGCCGCGGTTCGTGCGCGGTCTTCTCCGGCTCCGCAGGCAGCCGGTCGTCAAGCGGCGCTGCGGCGTCCGGCTCGACGCGCAGCGGGCGCGCAGTCGGCGGCGCAGCCGTCCACGCGGTGACCGACGCGCAGGACGCGGCGAGCACCGTGGCGATCAGCAGGCCCGCGCCCCGCCGCGCGAGAAGGCCCCACCGATCCGCGGTCACATTCGCCATGGCGGCGGAGTCTACCGCGCACGGTGCGCGGCGAGCCCGCGCGAATCAGGCGGCGGCCGTCGGCGTGGCGCGAGCCCGCCGGAGCTCCCTTTTCTCTTGCCCACACCCTCTCAGCGCAGGAGCAGGGCCGGGAACTCGCCGGGCGGATCGGAGAGCTCGCGCGCGCGCTTCGCATGTGCGGCCGCCGCGGCGTCGTCGCCGGCCAGCCAGGCGGCCACGGTCGCGGCCCAGGCGACGTCGTTGCGACGCTCTGGCGCCTCGTGCAGCGCCTGCGTCAGCTCGTCGTCGGTCGTCCGTCCGAGGGCACGGCGCGCCAAGGCGCGCTCGGGCGATGCGGCCTCCGCGTCAGCGAGCAGCGCGAGCACGGTGCGCGCGTCGTCCGCCTGCCCCGCGCGGGCGAGCAGCGAGCCGCTGACGAGGCGACCGCGCCGGAGCACGGCAGCCGGAGCGCCCTTGATGCGCGCCTGCTCGAGCGCTCCGAGCGCCTCG
>JAJRVY010000202.1 GCA_024277065.1 Planctomycetota bacterium | reverse complement strand
GGGGCGGGCTCTCGACGAACAGCACGAACCCGAAGTCGGTGAACTCCGCCGCGCTCGAGCCGGGCACGGCGAAGAGGAGTGACCCGTCGGCGCTGACGGCACCCGGCAGAACGCCGTCTTCGACCGCGAACGAGAGTTGCCCGTCCTTGCGCAACTGCACCTGCAACGCCTCCGGCGACGAGGACGACAGGTCGCGGAAGACGCCGCCGGTCGTCAGCGGATCGCGCTCCATGTAGAGCGAGCTGCGGCTCGTGATCGAGGCGCTCGCGGACCCGTCGAACGCCAGTCGATCGGACGACACGGAGACCGAGATGTCGGGCACGAACAGGGTGTAGCCACTGCCCGGGAAGCCGTTCTCGATCGTGTACTCCCGCGCGTCCAGGAAGAACGTGCCGCCCGCGTACTGCCCGTCGAGCTGGGCGAGTGAGCGGCCGGACGACTGCTTGATGCCGATCAGGAACACCCAGTTCTGGAGTGTCTCGTCGCGCTGGATCGCCAGGATGCTCTGCCCGTCGCGCGACGGCAGAACGACGATCTCGTCCTCGCCCAGGTCCACGAGGATCGCGCCGACGAACGCACCCGATGAGCCCACCGACCACGTCGCGGTGCCGCGATCACGCTCCTCGGAAAACGTCACGACCGGCGAAGAGGGCCCGCTCTCGCCGAACGCCGAGCGCTGGTCGAAGTCGATGTCCACGGCGCCGCCCGCCTTGAAGCGCAGCGTTCCCGCAGAGGTCAGCACCTCGGAGAAGAGAGGCTCGCCCGGTTGCCCCGGGTCGAAGCTCAGCGAGAGCACACCGACACGATACGTACCGACGACGAGCGCCGCGGGGTCGCTGGTCGCCGGGCGCTCGAGCAGCAGGCCGAGGCGGCCCTCGGAGGGCGTCCCTTCGTCCGGCTCCTCGATGGTCGTCACCAGCGCGCCGCCGCGGTGCGAGACGAACAGCCGCGTCACTTCCTCGCTGCCACTAGAGAAGAGCTGGATGCGGCGGCCGTCGGCGTCGTACGCCCATGTCCCGGAGTCGCTGGCGGCGGCGGCCGTCGTCCGGAACACTGACTCGAGCTGCGCGTCCTGACCGCGCTCGCCGCCGAACGTCAGCGTGCTCTCCGCGACATCCGCGGTGAACGAGAGACCGTCCGGATCGAAGTCGAGGAGGAGGTCGGTGCGCGTCAGCCGGCGCAGCCCACTCTCGTCGCGTCCGGTGAAGTCCTCCTCGAGGCTCGCGTCGAGTTCGCAACCCCAGTACGAACGGCCGGCGAGTGGTGGGCTCCCCGCGGGCGCGAGCGCGGTGAAGCGCGAGAAACTGCTCGTCGCAACGGTGCACACTCCCGCGTCCAGGTCCACCGAGGTCGGAGTCACCTCGGTCGATGAGCCGTCGTCCTCGACGATCAGGACCGTGATGTCGTCGGCCGTCGTCTGCACGGGCATCGTGCTGGTGTCGAGGGGCACGGTCACGGTCACGGGCTCCGTGAACTGCAGGCCCGAGGGCAGGAACTCGACGGTGGGGCCCGCGCCGGCGTCGTTCTCAGGGTCCGGAAGAGCGGCCGCGGCCGCGGAGCGGATCGAGATGAGCGTCGGTTCCGTGAGCGCGCCGGCCGGCACGTCGATGGCGGCCCCCGCGAGGTCCGAGCCCGCGTCCACGGCCACGACCCCGCCCTCGCCGGGTGTGATCACGCGGCCGACCGCCGTCTCGCCGCCGTCCGGACGGCCCAGCGCGCCGGCGGTCACGTCGATCCTGGCCCTCTTCCTCTTCGGAGGCTTGATCGAGACCGTGACGCGCACCTGCCCGGCGCCCTCCGCCGCACCGACGCGCAGCATCAGATCGCCGGCCGTTGCGGCGCGCACACTCACCTTGTGCGACCGCGCCGAGCGCTTGCCGGACGCGGTCAGGTCGCTGCCGTCGAGGCTCAACAGCAGCGGCGCGACGTCACTGCCGCCCGCGGCCTTGGCGGAGATCTTGATCGTCGAACCGAAACGCGCCGCAACCGGGATCAGGGCGGCGTCGCCGCCGACCGCGACGTCCAGGGCGAGACGCGTCGGCCCCTTGGTCTTCAGAACGAGCTTGTAGTCCCCGGTGCCGACGCCGGTGATCTTCACGGCCCATGTGCCGGAGCGGTCCACTCGCAGCCTCTTCACCTTGATCGAGGCGCCCTTGTCGGTCAGGTTCTGCGAGGGGATCGCGACCTCGTCGCCGGCGGGGTCCAGGAGACGCAGCACGAGGCGCAAGCCGCTGCGCTTCTTCGTGCTGAGCTTGATCTGCGCCAGCGCGCCGGCCGGGGCGAAGAAGCGCACGATCTCCGCCTCACCTGCGGCGAGCGAACCGCGCAGCCTGGCCGGAGCCGGGACCTCGGTATCCACGCCCGCGCGCGCCCCGGCCGCCGGGAAGAAGCCGCACAGCGCCGCCGCCAGGACACCGAGGGCCGTCGTCGAGACCGAGAGCCGCATCCGGGACACCTCCGACACCCTCCAGCATCACCAGCATCACCAGCATCACAGAGAGCAGTCGCAACAGTACAGACCGCACGCCGCGCCGCCATCCAAGACTGTCATCGGTGATCACGGGCGACGACTTGTGCGCAGCGGGGTGCATCCGATCGCCGAGACGGCTTCAGTCATCGTGCCGCACGCACCGATGTACGCCAGGAAGGAGGGTCCTCAGGGGGCGGGGAATCCACCGACGGAGACGAGCGATGAAGAACACCGGACTTCCCACGCACCGGCGCTACGGCGCGGAGCGCCGGGACGCGCCGCGGCGCGAGGTGAGCATGGACGCCCGTCTCGTGCACGATGACGGCGTCCTCGAGGGCGAGGTCGAGAACGTCGCGTCCGGCGGCGCCAGCTTCTCGACGCGCACGACGGAACCGGAACTCGCGGCCGATACGCACGTCGTGCTGCGCGCGACGATCGCGACGCCGGACGGCGACAGACGCATCGAGCGCCGCGGTCGCGTGACGCGCTGCGAGGACTTCTTCGACGGTGAGGAGGACGTGATGACGTACGCCATCTCGTTCGACGAGCCGCTCGTCGAGACCGTCGTGGGCGACGAAGAGAGCTGAGCGCGCCGTCCCGTCCCCCATGAGCATCGACGTGTCCGTGAACAGCGCTGCGGCGCCGGACCGTGCGCCGGACGACGCCGCTTCGGCGACGGCAAGCGCCGTGGCGGACGCGTGCAGCGAACCGTCGCCCGGCGCCACCACGCACCGCGCCACGCGGTCCATCCGCCGCATGGCCGTGCTGCGGCGAGGAGAACGACGCGCGCGACGCATCCTGGCGATCGCCCCCCTCACGGTGTTCGTCGGGGTCTTCGCCGTGTTCGCCGCCCTCGCGAGCGTGCTGCGAGCCCACGAAGCCGAGCGCATCACACTCGGTACGGAGTGGGCGGCGGAGCGCGTGGCGTACAGGCTGGACGAGTACTTCAAGACCCGTCTGGGCATGCTGCGGCACATCCGCGACGACTGGGGGGACGCGCGGGCGCCGAACGAGGGAGCATTCCGCCGCCACGCCTCCGCGCTCCGCGAGTTCCTCCCCGAGATCGTCGCCATCAACTGGATCGACGCGAACGGCGTCATCCGTTGGCTGGAGCCCGAAAGGGCGAACCTGGCCGCCAAGGGGCGCAACCTCCACAGCAACGCCATCGCGGGTCCGGTCCTCGAACGGGCGCGCCTGACGGGCCGCCTGCAGGTGACGCCGCCGCTCGAGCTCTACCAGGGAGGGTACGGCTTCGCCGTCTACGTACCGATCGAGCGCGACGACGACGCCGTGGGCTACGTCAACGGGGTCTTTCGCTATGGCCGGGTGATGCGCGATCAGCTCGCCGGAGGTGTGGCGCGCTCGCATTACATCCAGATCTCGGACGGGGCGAAGAGCCTCCACCTCTGGAGCGATCGAACGGACACGGCGGGCAAGTCGTTCGCCGTCACGCGACATGTGCGATTCGCGTCTCGTGACTGGTCCGTCACGCTGTGGCCGACAGCCGTCCAGATCGCCGCGGCCCGCGGCTTCAGCGACGAGATCGCCCTCGTGTTAGGGCTGCTCGTCGCCGCCGTGCTCGCGTCGGTGTCCTACCGGCTGGCCCGCGGGCGCGCGCTCCTGCGCACGAGTCGCGAGCGCTATCGCAACGTCGTCGATGACACGCCCGCACTCATCTGTCGCTACCTGCCGGGCGGCACGATCACGTTCGTGAACATCGCCTACGCGCGCTCCGTCGGGAAGACGCCACGCGACCTGATCGGCACGTCCTATTTCGACGGCCTCGCCAGCGACGGACGGAGCGACTCCTCCGACGCCCTGCCGTCCCTGGATCGCGAGCACCCGTCGCGTGTGCATGAGCGCATCGTCCGTGCGAGCACGGGCGCGACGCTCTGGCAGCAGTGGATCGACCGAGCATTGTTCGACGAGACGGGCGCGGTGGCCGAGATCCAGTCCGTGGGCCTGGACGTCACCGAGATCCGACGCGCTCAAGACGATCTGCGGCGCAGCGAGGAACGGTTCCGGACGATTTTCAACTCGGTCGCCGACGGCATCCTGCTCTTCGACGACCGCGGCGACCTCGAGGACGTGAACGAGCGCGCTTGCGCGCTGTTCGGTCTCGGACGTGGCGAACTGCTCGGGCGCGGCCTCGAGGTGCTCGAAGCGCTCGGCGGCGCCGAACTTCGCGAGGGGCTCGAGAGCGCATCGACGCACGGGCACTTCGCACTCTCGGAGTGGAAGGCCCGACGCGCCGACGGGTCCACGTGGCAGGCCGATATCGAGCTGCGGCGCACGACGATCGCCGGTTCGCCGCGCATCGTGGCCGTCGTCCGCGACACCACGGCGCGCGCGCAACTCGCCGAGCAACTTCGTCAGGCCCAGAAGATGGAGTCGATGGGCACGCTCGCCGGTGGAATCGCCCACGACTTCAACAACATCCTCACGGCCATCATGGGCCACGCCGAACTCGCACGCGTGACCGTCGAGGACGGGGCCCCCGCCGCGCAGTCCCTCGAGGGCATCGTCGCCGCCTGCGAGCAGGCCACCGGCGTCACGCGCTCGCTCCTGACGTTCAGCCGGCGCGGCGAAGCGCCCCGCATGGTGGTGGACATGGCCACGACCGTGCGCGACACGCTGCAACTCCTGCGTCCCTTGCTCCCCGGCGCCATCGAGGTCACCAGTGCGATCGAGACGAACGAGGCGCTGTGGGTCGATGCCGACACGACGCAGGTGCAGCAGGTGCTGATGAATCTGGCGCTCAACGCGCGCGATGCGATGCCGGACGGCGGCTCACTGCGCGTCACTCTCAGCACGGAGTCCACCTACGACAGCGACAAGGCGGCTCGGCGCTGGGCCGAGGACGTCGTGATCGAGTTCCGCGACACGGGCAGCGGCATGAGCGAGGAAGTGAGGCGCCGGGTGGTCGAGCCGTTCTTCACCACGAAGGCGCGCGAGCGCGGGACGGGGCTCGGCATGTCCGTCGTCCACGGGATCGTCAAGCGCCACGGCGGCACGCTCGAGATCGACTCGCAAGAGGGCGTCGGGACGACCGTGCGTGTCAGGCTTCCGCGCCGCGAGGCGCCGACGGAGATGGAGGCGGTCGCCGCGCATGAGGTCACCGCGCCACGCCCCTGCGGCGCGCGCGCTCTCGTCGTCGAGGACAATGCACAGGTCTGCCACTTGCTCGCGTCCGTGCTCCGGCAGCACGGCTTCCGCGTCGATGAGCAGCACAACGGAGCGACGGCGCTGGGCGTCTACACCGAGCAGGGCAGCGTGTGGGATCTGGTCGTGCTCGACGTCGACCTGCCCGGGATGACGGGCACCGAGTGTCTGCGCCGTATCCGCGAGTCGGGCGATGACGTGCCCGCCATCGTGGTCAGCGGCAATCAGGGATTCGCGCCGGACACGGAGTCGTCCCGCGCGACGCGGTTCTTGCAGAAGCCGTTCACGATGCGCGAATTCGCCGCGGCGGCCACCGACATGGTGGCGGCGGGTGTCGGCGCCGCCTGACGATCACACGCCGAACGCGATCCAGAGGCTGGTGCGCAGCGGCCGGCGGCGCCCGTGACCCGCGGAGCCGACGATCGCAGCGAGCATCTGGTCGGCGTGCTCGGCTCCGACATGCCTGAGGAGCAGACGTACCTCGTCCGGCTCGCCACCGGCCTTCAGGACACTGCGCCCGAGGCGAAAGAGATCCGAGCGTCGCAGGAACGCGCGCCGCGGCGCCAGCCGACCGTACTCGGCCCGCGGACAGTCGATGAGATGAACGCGCACAGCGCCCTCGCGGCGCTGCACCATCAGATTGCGCGCCGTGAGATCGCGATGGAACAGACGCGTCGCATGCAGTTGCGCCACGACCGCCCCGACCGGCCGCCAGAGGTCGCCGCGCTCCGCCGCCGTGGTCCGGCGGATGATCGCGCGCAGGTCTTCGGCGTCGCTGAGGAGCCGCAGCAGGAGGAACGAACGCAACGAGCACCCGAACTTCGTCTCGACGCCCCATGCCAGCAGTTTCGGAACCGGCACGCCGGCCGCGCGCATGCGGCGCAGGAACGCGACCTCGCGGACCAGCCGGCGGGCCTGGCGCACGGCCTCCAGGCGCGCGTGCGGTCGCATGCGCTGGCCCTTCAGGAAGCAGCCGTCGCCGGGCAGTGCGCAGAAGGAGTTGTCCTCGACGAACGGCGGGAGCCGCTGCCACACGGCCTCGAACACGTCGCGAGCATCCCCCGCCACGTCCACGACGTCCGTGGGCTCGACGACCGTCACGCGGAAACTCCCGGCCCGCAGCGTGCGATCCTCGGACATCGTGCGAACGGGGCCTCCCGACCTGCGCACGGCGCGTGGTACCCCCAACGGGATTCGAACCCGTGTACCCAGCTTGAAAGGCTGGTGTCCTGGACCTGACTAGACGATGGGGGCGCCGTTGCGCCGGTCGGCGAACGCGCTGTCCGCCGCGGGGTCCTGGTGGTCGATCAGACCTCCAGAACCTCCTTGGTCTTTTTTGCGAGGGCCGCATCGATCTGCTTCTCGAACTTCTTGATCATGTCGTCGATCTCACCCTTCAGACGCTTGAGATCGTCCTCGGAGATGCCGCCCTCCCCCTTCGCCGCGTCGGCGTTGCGGTTGGACTCGCGACGGATGTTGCGCAGTGCGACGCGGCTCTCCTCGGCCTTCTCCTTGCACAGCGAGACCAGCTGCTTGCGACGATCCTCCGACAGCGGCGGAATGGAGAGTCGGATCAACTTCCCGTCGGACTGCGGGGTGATTCCCAACTCCGACTTCTGAATGCCCTTGACGACGTCGCTTACCATGCCGGCGTCGAAGGGCTTGATCACGATGAGGCGCGGCTCCGGCACCGAGATCGATGCGGCATGCTTGAGCGGTGCCGACGAGCCGTAGTAGTCGATGCGGATGTCCTCGACGAGCGCGGGCGAAGCACGCCCCGTGCGGACACCACGAAACAAGTGAACGAGGTGCACGACGGCCTTCTCCATCTTGTCGTCGGTCTCGAGAAGGATGTCGTCGTACATGGTTCGCGCGTCTCCGTGTCGAAGCGGCGCATCCTAGCCGCGCGGCGGCGCGCCGCCGATCTTCGATCGGGCTCGGGCACGAGCAGGCGCACGGATGCGCGTCGTGCCGGCGGACGCGGGTTCGGGAAGCGGACGTCGCGCGGCGTCCCGTCGGAGCGCTCGGGAACGCCGTCGGAGTCGGGACCGATCGAGCGCTGCGGAAATGATGTCCTTGGTGCGTGTTAGAGTTATGTTGTGAGCAGCCCCCTCCCCCCGGACGACCACGAACGCGCCCCTCGCTCCGCCGACCGTCGGCGAGTGGCCGCTGCGTCCGGAGCGGGATCGGCAGGGGTTGAGATGGAGTGCGGCGAGGCCGCAGGCGGCGATCTGCTCGCCGTGGCGCGCGACGCGATTCGTCACGCCAACCAGCACGACCTTCGTCTCGCCGGCATCCTGGCGGCAATCGAGCGCAAGCGCACGTACGCCGCTGAGGCGGCCTCGTCCGCAGCGCACTGGGCCACGCTGAACGGCCTCGACTCGATGCGGGCGCATGAGCTCCTTCGACTCGGGCGGCTCGTCGATCTTCTTGCCGACGTCGATGCGCTCGTTCGCGAGGCGACACTCACGCCGCAGGCGGCCGCGATCGTGGGCGGACTCGTGCCTCCGACGCCACTGCTCGACCCCCTCGTCGATCGCGATCCGGCGGATGTCGCGCGCGAGCAGCAGGAACTCGCCGAGCGCGCCCGCCTGTTCGTGCAGTGCGCCCGACACACGTCAAGACGACAGCTCATCCGGGACGTCTGCCAGGAAAAGGAGCGCATCAAGCAGGGCGAGCGCGTCGTGCCGCTGCGCTTCTTCGTCAAGCAGCGTGTGCGTGACGAGTGGCGGATCGCGGCGAAGATCGCGCGCCGTAAGTCCGGAGCTGCGCTCTCCGAGGGCGAGGTGTTCGAGGCCGTGACGGGCGACTACCTCACGCGCCACGACAACGATGGGCTCTCAGGTCGCAAGAAGACCGGCAAGCGCCGCGACGGTCCGACCGGTGGCGGTGTGGGCAGCCGTGTGGTAAACGGGGCCGCCCGTAACGTGCCCGCCGACGTGAAGCGGACGGTGATGGCGCGCGCTCACGGTCACTGCGAGTTCGCCGGGTGCCAGAACGGCACGTACCTCCAGATCTGCCACCTCCTCGCGTTTGCAGCGGGCGGTGCCTGCGAGCCGCACAATCTCGTCGTTCTGTGCACACAGCACCACACGATGATGGACAAGGGCCTGATCCGTTTCCTTGCACGGACCGCAGGCGGCGTGTCCTTCGTCGTGACGCGAACGGCGGAGATCGTCGAGCCTGATCCGCGCGTGGACGCAGCCGACGTGCTGCCGGACCGCGGAGCGCTGGAGAGCGCCAGTTGTGACGCGGCCACGGCCACGGCCACGACCTCCGAACGTGGCGGCTACGCCACGCCCGAAGACGGCGTGCCACCCGTCGCGAGCCCGGGTACGACCATGGGGCCGCCGGGGAACACTCAGAAGCCGAGATCGCGTGGCTACGGAAACACCGACAGCGGCGTCGCCGAGGACGCGCCGGCGTGGCAGGGACGCGGCCCACCCGGCACCGCCGCCACCAAGGGCCGCCGCCGCCCCGTCAGCGGTGAACCAGCGTACCGATGGCGTCGCCACGCGCCGCCCGCGCAATCGCGCCGGATTCACGCATGTCGAACACGACGACGTCGAGATCATTGTCGCGGCAGAGAGCGAACGCCGCCTGGTCGAGAACGCGTAGATTCCGACGCAGGCATGTCTCGAACGTGATCTCGTCGTAACGGACGGCGTTCGAGTCGGCCGCAGGATCCGCGCTGTAGACGCCATCGACCTTCGTCGCCTTGAGGAGTCGGTCCGCGTTGATCTCGAGCGCCCGGAGAGCGGCAGCCGTGTCAGTCGTGAAGTAGGGATGCCCAGTGCCTCCCGCGCAGATCACGACCTGACCGGCCTCGAGGGCAGCAACAGCTCGTTGGCGCGAGAACGTCGAAGCCGTCTCAGGCGATCTCAAGCCGCTGAGAACGACCGCATCGGTGCCGGCGCCGAGCAAGAGGTCACGCAGGAACAGGCCGTTCATGAGCGTGGCGAGCATGCCCATCCGATCCGCGCTGTCACGCAGCACGGACGATCGGGCCAGTTCGGCGCCGCGGAAAATGTTGCCGGCCCCCACGACGACGGCGAGTTGCACGCCGGACGCGACGGCCCCGGCGATCTCAGCGAGCAGGGGCGCCGCTGCGGCGACCTCGTAGCCATGGCCACCCGGCGAGCAGAGGGCCTCGCCGGAGAGTTTCAGCAGGACACGCGGCGGCCGGTCGGTCATCGCATCGCCTCCGAGACGAGGCTAGCCGGCGGCCGTTCCGTCGTCGGCGCCCGGGATCGCGACATCGTCGTCGATGGCCCAGCGGACGAACCGGCGCAGGACGGTGTTCTCGCCGAAGCCGGCCTTGGACTTGGCATGCGTCAGCACGTCCTTGACCGCTCCCATGCTCGGGTCCATGGCAAATGGCTGCTCGAGCAGCACGCACCCCTTGTAGAACGCCGCGAGCTTGCCCTGGATGATCTTGTCCTGGATCTGCTCGGGCTTGTCGGCCACCTGCTCGCGGTAGATCGCCGTCTCGCGGGCCACGATGTCGGCGGGGACGTCCTCGACACGCAGGTACTGCGGCGACGGGCTCGTCGCGGCGCAGTGCATGGCCAGGTTGCGGGCGAGTTCTCGGAACTTCTCGTTCATCGCGACGAAGTCCGTCTCGCAGAGCAGTTCGACCATCGACGCCATCTTCCTGTTGTGGTGGACGTACACGCCCATCACCCCATGCGAGACCTTGCGACCGCCCCTCTTGGCAGCGTCTTTCACGCCCTTCGCACGGAGCAGGTCCACGGCCTTCTCGATATCCCCGTCGGTCTCGAGGAGAGCCTTTTTGCAATCCATCATTCCGGCGCCGGTCATCCCGCGCAGTTTCATCACGGTCTTCGCATCGAAACTCATGGCTTCCTCTCGCGGATCACTGTTGCTGGTTCAACTCTGTGCAGTCGGTCTTCTTCGTAACAGGTCTCGACCTGCCCACGCACGCGGCCGAGGCGCCGACGCGGCATCCCATGCCGCACGCTCGCACACCGAGGCGTACCCAGGCTGCCATCGCCCCGGCGGCCTACCGCCTACGAGGCGGTCTCACCGCCTTCGGCCGGCTTCTCGTCCGCCGTCTTCTCCTCCACCGTCGGGGGGACCTCGGTCGGCGGCGCGGAGTCGGCGGCGGCTTCCGGCTCCGCAGCCGCCGGTTCGCTGACGGGCACCGCAGGCTCCGCCGACTTGGGAGTATCGGCAGACGCTCGACGAACGACCACGGTCTTGCTCGGTCCACGGCGTCCGGCCTCGCCCGTGGCCTCGGCGATCGCCGCCTGCGTGCTCTGATCGACGTCGAGGCCGCGACGCACCTCGGCGGCGCGCGACGATGCTGCACGACGACCGGTCATGCAAGCGTTGGCCAGCCGTGTCAGCAGGATCGAGACACTGCGCATCGCGTCATCGTTGGCCGGGATCGGAATGTCGATCGGATCGGGATCGCAGTCGGAGTCCACCAGCGCGATGATCGGGATGTTGCAGCGGTTCGCCTCGCGGGTCGCGATGTGTTCGCGGCGCGGATCGACGATCACCACGGCGCCCGGCAAGTTGTTCATGGCGCGAATGCCGGAGAGGTTCTTGAGGAGTTTGCGCTTCTCGCGGTTGTGACGCGACTGGGCCTTCTTCGACATCACGTGAACCTCGCCGGACTCCTCCAGATGTTCGAGTTCCTCCAGCCGGTTCAGTCGGCCGCGGATCGTCTCGAAGTTGGTGAGCGTACCGCCCAGCCAGCGCTCGGTGACGAACGGCATCTCACTGCGCATCGACTCCTCGCGAATGACGTTCTTCGCACTGCGCTTGGTGCCGACGAACAGGACGTCGTAGCCCTCACCCGTCACCGCACGCAGGAAGTGCTCGGCACGCACGAGACCGCGGACGGTCGCCTTGAGGTCGATGATGTGGATCGTGTTGCGCTTGCCGCGCAGGAAGGGCGCCATCTTCGGATTCCACCGGCTGGTGCGGTGGCCGAAGTGCACGCCGGAGTCGAGCAACTGCTGAACGTCGATCGCGGACACGAGAGAACCTCCGGATCCCGTCTTTCACCGAGCTCGGGGAGCAGGCTTGTCGCACACGGCACCATGCCGTGAGGAGCCTGATCGTCGCTGAATCCGGGCGAATGAGATGAAGAACCTCGAAGGGTATCCGCGCACGTGACGGCGCCCGAACGAAAGTCCGACGTGTCCGTCGCCAAACTGCGGCCGCGGCCGGAGCGTCAGCCGGCCGTCGGACTCGTACGGATCGCCGCCAGGACGTCGAGCGCCAGCGAGACGGCCGCCAGCCCATCCTGCCCACTGACCTCAGGACGCGCCCGATCGCGCACACAGCCGAGGAAGTCGCGGATCTCCTCGGTCAGAGCATCCCCCGACGGAACCGTCAGGTGCTCGACGGTGAGGAGGCCATCGAACACCGCGCCCTGCAGATCCGCCAACGACGACGCACCGCGCCGCATCTCCAGGACCTTCTCGACCGTCAGGTCCGCGCTTTTCTTGTAGAGCAGGCCTTGGCGCTCGCCGAAGTCCACGACCAGGTAGGCATCCGGGCTGAAGACGCGGATCTTGCGCTCGACCTTCGTGGCGACGCGGCTCGCCGTGAGCGTCGCGACACAGCCGTTCTCGAATGTGATCCGTGCGTTCGCGATGTCCTCGTGCGGGGTCAGCACGGGCACGCCGACGGCCTCGACACGCAGCGGCGGCGCCCCCGCCAGGTGCAGGACGATGTCGATGTCGTGGATCATCAGGTCGAGCACGACGCCGACGTCGGCCGAGCGGAATGAGAACGGCGCAACGCGCGCAGCCTCGATGAAGCGGGGCTGGATGTCGTGCTCCTTCAGCGCCCGCACGGCGGGATTGAAGCGCTCGACATGCCCGACGGCAATCACGGCGCCGGATGACTCCGCCGCGCCGATCAACTCCCGCCCCTCCTCGAGAGTGCGAACCATGGGCTTCTCGATCAGGGTCGAGACACCGCGGCGCAGGAGCGGTAGAGCGATCTCACGGTGCAGCGCCGTCGGGACCGCAATGGACACGGCCTCGACGTCGTCCGGCATCTCTGCGACATCGGCGAAGACCGGCACGCCATAGGCTTCGGCGACGCCCGCACGCACCGCCGGGTCGCGGTCCACGACCGCCACGAGGTGCGCGTCGTCCATACCGTGATGGATGCGAACATGATGGCGCCCGAAGCCGCCGGCGCCGATGACGGCCGTCCGGACGACTCTCTTCGCTTCACGCGGCTCGGGGGACCCTGGGGACTCACTCACCACTGCCTCCTCCCGCGCCGCACGGGCGACGACGGCGTCTCCGATGGGCGGCCCTACCGAGGTCAGACCCGCATCGCCTCGCGGCTGCGACCGTGCTTGCCACGCGACATCGCGTCGAAGAACGAGCGCAGCCTCTCGACCTCGGGCGACGAGACGGCATCCGCGTCGAGAGCCTCGAATGCCTGTTGCCACGTGGCGTGGCGACGGCGGAAGACGTAGCGGAACGCGCGCTGGAGAATGCGAATGCGATCGGCCGGAACGCCGCTGCGCGCGAGGCCGACGCTGTTCACCTTGACCGTACGCGCCGGATGGCCTTCGACGACCATGAACGGAGGCACGTCCCGCACCAATCGCGTGAGCCCGCCGACGTATGCGAGAGTCCCGATCGTCCCGAAATGGTGCATGGCGGCGGCGCCGTTCACGATGGCCCGATCCTCGACCATGACATGGCCTGCCAGCAGCACGTTGTTCGCCAGGACCACTCCGTCGCCGACCTCGCAGTCGTGTGCGACGTGCGCGCCGACCAGGAACATGTTGCCGCTCCCGATCGTCGTGATGCCGCCACCCGTGACCGTTCCACGGTGTACCGTGACGTGCTCGCGAAACTCGTTGTCGTTCCCGATCACGGCCATCGTAGGTTCACCCGCGTACTTCTTGTCCTGAGGCGCGGAACCGACGACCGCGCCTTCGAAGACGACGTTGCGGTCCCCCATCGTCGTTCCCGGGCCCGAGACGCACGCGTGGGGCCGGATCTCGTTGTCGCACCCGAGCCGCACGCCGGGACCGACGACGGCGAACGCACCCACGGTCGTGCCCTCCCCGATCTCGGTTCCGGGGTCCACGTACGCCAGCGGGTGAATGCGGCTCAACGCTCCGCTCCTCCGGCTTCCGGGCGGGCGGACAGGCGACTCGTCACACTCATGCGTCGGTCAGCATGAAGTTGATCTGCGCCTCGCACGCCAGTTTCCCCTCGACCGTGGCGCGGCAATGCACGCGCGCGGACCGCGAGCGGACCTTCAGAGCCTCGGCCTCGATTCGCAGTTGGTCGCCGGGCACGACGGAGCGGCGCAGCTTGACCTTGTCGATGGACAACAAGACCGCCAGTTTGTTCGTGTTGTCCAGTTTGCGGAAGAGCAGCACACCGGCGAGTTGCGCCATCGCCTCGACGATGAGGACGCCCGGCATGATCGGTGCCTGCGGCCAGTGTCCCTGGAAGAACGGCTCGTTGATCGTGACGTTCTTGATGCCGACGGCGCGCTTCAGGCCCTCGATCTCGACGACGCGGTCCACGAGCAGGAATGGATAGCGGTGCGGCAGAATGCGCAGTATCTCGCGGATGTCGATCGTGGAGTCCCGCCGCAGCCCCTCCGCGATCTCCGTGTCACGAACGTGCCGGAGCAGCGTGCGGACCATCTGCGAGTTCAGTTCGTGCCCCGCCTTCGTGGCCACGATGCGCGCGTGCAGGTCGAGGCCGAGCAGGAAGAAATCGCCGATGAGATCCAGTACTTTGTGGCGCACGGGCTCGTCCGGGAACCGCAGCCGGTTCTCGATCGGCCCCTGCTCACCGAAGACGAGCGTGTTCTCGTACGTCGCGCCCTGCCCGAGGCCCGCTGCGCGGAGTTGCGCAGCCTCGGCCTCCATGCAGAACGTCCGCGCCGCTGCGATCTCGTTCACGTACGCGTTCTCTGACATGCGAAGCCAGTAGTACTGCGCGCCCACGAAGGGGTTCTCTGCGTAGTCGAGCGTGTAGCTGAACGTCAGGCCGCGCTCGGCGGGCAAGGCCACGATCGAGCTCTCACCACCCGGCGCACTGACGGCCAACGGGGTGAGGAGCGGAAACTCCTTGCGAGCGCCGTCCAGTTCAACGGGCTTCGCCGCGCGCAGCGCGTCGACGAAGGGCAGCGCGCTCCCATCGAGCCCCGGCATCTCCGGACCGTCCATCTCCACGAGCAGGTTGTCGATGCGCAACGCGTGACAAGCCGAGAGCAGATGCTCGACGGTGTGCACCTCCGCGCCCTCGAAGCGGATCGACGTGCGCCGCCCGGTCGTATCGACGTAGTCGACGTCGGCCGGGATGCGAGGCCGGTCCGGCAGATCCGTGCGCACGAACACGACACCGTGGTCCTCGGCCGCGGGAAGAATCCGCATCGTCGCGGCCTTCCCGGTGTGGAGCCCCACGCCGGCAAGTTCGTATGGCTGACTGACGGACCTCTGCTTTCGGGGCACGGCGGGATTGTCGTCGAGGCGCCGTGGCGAGTCCAGCGAGCGCCCATCCGCTCCCACATCCGCCGGCGCATGATCACGCCTGGGAGCAGCGGAGAAGATGCGGCCAGAACCAGTCGGCGACGGTCGCGAGACCACGCGGCGCGCGATCGAGGCCGGTAGGATCAGCGCGGCTTGCCGGCGTTGAGGAACTCGAGAACCTTGTCCGTGACGTCGAGTCGTTCGTCCTGCCACAGCACGGCGCGCGTCGCCACGACGATGTCGAGTTCGGCCGTCTTCTCGAAGTCGGGGCCGAGAGGGGATGTGAGCAGGATCGCCGCGTAGCCCTGGCTCTCGCCGAACGCCTGGCACTCGCGCACGACGTCCTTGTAGAGGAGCGCCTCCTTGCGCTTGGCCTGACTCTGGATGCGGCGCATCTCGTCCTCTTGGTCGAGCTTGATCTGGTAGCGCGTGATCTCGATCTCGCGGCGACGCAGGCGGTACTCGTCGGAGTCCTCGTTCAGCGTCGCCAGTTCGTCGCCGAGGTCGGCCAGGCGCTGCTTCTCCCTCGCGATGCTCTCCTCGAGCGCATCGGTCCGCGCACGCAGCGCCTTCTCGATGTTCTCGCGCTTCCAGTAGTTCTCGAACACGCGCCGCATGTTGAGGAATCCGATCTTGGTCGGATCGGGCGTGTCCTGCGACAGCACGGGCTGAGCGCAGAGCGCGCCGATCGCGAGGGCCAGCGTGAAGGCGATGGTTCGCTGCATGTTCCGTTGCTCCGTGGCGCGCGGTTGCGCTCAGAAATCTCGCGCGATCGAGAAGGACAGGAGTTGCGTATCGTCGCCACTCTCCTCGCGGATCGGAAAGCCGAAGTCGAGGGCGATCGGCTGTTGACCGAAGATCGGGATCTTGATGCGGAAGCCGAAACCGACGGCCACGCGCATGTTCGAGAAGAACGACGGCCCGTCGTCGTGGTTGATACGGCGGGCGAGACGTCGCTCGCGCTTGCTGCCGCTCTTGAGCAGCCGCCGCTGCAGTTCGCTCGTGCTGCTCGAGCTCAGGCCGTGCGTGCTGCCGAAGTCGTCCCGCACCATGCCCGCGTCCACGAAGAGCACGCCGCGCAGGATCTCCTCGAACAGCGGGAACTGGTACTCCGTCGAGGCCGTCAGCAGCACGTCGCCGCCGAGAGGATCACCCTTGTTCTCGAGCGTCGAAATGGCCGTCTCCGCAAGCCGGATGTTGCGCTTGCGGGGCTTGCCGATCTCGCCCGTGCGCGGTGCGAAGCGCGGATCGCCCTCACCGTGCGGACCGGCGCCGCCGAACGCGAAGCCGCGCACGGTCGAGGAGCCGCCCGCACGGTAGCGCTCGTAGATCGGCACGAACTCCTCGTCGAAGAGGTTCGGATCGGCGTCCTCGGAACTGCCGAGCGCTTGGGCGTACCCGAAGGTGCCGCCGACGGATATCACGTGGTCGCGCTCCTGATCGTCGCGCGTGAGCACCCAATAGCGCTTGGCTTCGAGCGAGTTCTTCCAGAGACGGATGTCCCCGGCGAAGCCGACCTCGGTGGATCCCTGCGCAAACCAGCCGGTGCTCGGATCCGCCGAATTGTCGATGCGATCCAGCCGCAGCGTGAGGCGCTCGGCGAACAGGCTCAACGACTTCTCCGCCAGAAACGCCGTCGGCGCAGCGTCGCGGTCAATGCCATCGACTTCCTGGTTCTCGAAGCGCGTCGTCCCCGTCAGCCCGAGCACGGAGTCGAGTTCCTTCCCCGGATACGTCCAGCGCCGCCCGAGGCTGGCGTTGACGCCCTTGCGGTTGGAGTCGTAGTTGAAGCGTGAGAACTTCGAGAGGAAGAGGTCCCATCCGAACGAAATCGGCTTGTCGAACAGCCAGGGTTCGCTGAACGCGAGCCGGTACGACGAGAAGTCCGAGCCGGGAGCCAGTTCCAGCGTCAGGGACTGTCCCGCGCCGGTGAACGCCTTGCCCGTGAAGATGTCGGCGAAGCGCTTCGGCGTGTCCTTCCAGTCGAAGTTGCGCTTGGTGATCGTGATGCTGCCGATCAAGCCCAGGTCCGACGAAGCGCCGGCGGCAAAGCGCAACTGACCGGTGCGCGCGCCGTCCTCGACCTCGAACACGACGTCACGTTCGTTCCGGTCCCCACCGTCCTCGATCTCCTTGACCGCGGCGCGCACGCCGTTGAAGTAGCGTAGGGAACGCAGGCGGTTCAGACTCTTGTCGATCTCGTTCTGGTTGAGAATGCTGCCCGGCGAAATCGAGATCTCGCGGCGCAGCACGCGGTCCTGCGTGATCGTGTTGCCGAGGATGTCGAGTCGCCGTACACGCACCTTGGCCTGCTCCTCGACCGTGAACACGAGATCCACGGTCGCGCCCTCGGTGGGCAGCTTCTCCTCGGAGACGACGCGCACGGCGAAGTAGCCCTCTTCGCGGTAGGCCGTCTCGAGCGCGTCGATCGTGCGCCGCACGTCTTCCTGCCGGCGCCGCTTGCCGGGCACCAGACGCACGAGATCATCCAGCACGGCCACGCCGCCGGGGTACTTGTCGTCACCCTCGATCGTCACCTTGCCCACGCGGTAGGCATCGCCCTCGGTGACAGCGATACGGATGATGACATCCTCGCGGTCATCGGAGAACTCGAGATCGACGAGATCCACCGCAGCGTCGAGCCAGCCCTCGTAGCGGTAGTAGTTGCGCAGCGTCAGGAGATCGAGCCGCAGCGTCTCCTCGACGAAGTCCGACGCCCCGAGCCCCAGGAAACCGCCCTCGCCGGTGGCCATGTGGTCGAGCAGGTCGCCGCGCTTCACGGCCGCGTTGCCCTCGAACACGATCTCGTCCACCGAGACGCCCGGTCCCTCGCGCACCACGAACAGGACGTCCTTGCCATCGACGGCGTCGGAGATCTCGGTCTCCACCTCGACGAAGTGGTAGCCCTTCTGCTTGTAGAGCCTGGTGATCTTGCGCGCATCGTTCTCGACGCGGAACCCCGCCATCGGACGTCCCTTCGTGGTCTCGATGACTGCCTTCACCTCGGTCTCGGACAGGCTGCCGAGACCGGCGAAGCGCACGGAGCTGACGGCTGGATTCTCGGTGACGATGAACCGCAGCGCGACGCCCTCGGCGGTCTGCTCCTCCTCGATCTCGACGGTGTCGAAGAAACCGTAGAGCGTGTTGATGTCCTCCTGCAGGAGCGCGCGATCGAGCGTCTGCCCGACCTTGGTCCGCAGCGCGAGCCGCAGCGTGTCGCCGTCGTAGCGGCTGTTGCCCTCGAAGTCGATGGAGCGGACCTCGACACCGGCCTGGGCGGAGGCGTGCGTCGTGAGCCCGGGCACGAACGCGAAACATGCCGCGATCAGCGCAACGCGAAGCACGAGGACTTGCAGCAGGCGGTCCATGGACGTCTCCCTCCCGGAGCGGCCGGTGCGCGTCACGGGGACGGCACACCGACGACGCGCAAGAGTAGTTCGAGGACCGCGCCGCACGGAAGAAGCCTCTACTTGGAAAGCCCGGCGGCAGCGCGTCAGGCGCGTGGTCCTCGTGGGAACGTCGCGTTAGACTCCCTCTCCCGCCGGCTCCTCACGTCTCCGCCCCACCTCGTCTCCCCCTGATCGGCAGCCCATCCCATGGATCGCGTCCCCCCTCACGACATCGAAGCCGAGATCTGCGTCCTCGGCTCCATGCTCCTCGACCCGGACGCCGCCGGTCGCGTCGCGGCTGTTCTCATGCCGGACGACTTCTACCGCGGCCCGCACGGCGACGTGTTCGAGGTCATGACCGAGATCTACGACGCGAACCGCGCCATCGACGTCGTGCTCCTGCGCGAAGAGCTCCAGAAGCGAGGGCTGCACGACAAGATCGGCGGCACGGCGTTCCTGACGCGCATCGTCAACTCCGTCCCCACCGCCGCGAACGCGGAACACTACGCGCGCATCGTCCAGGAGACCGCACTGCGGCGCGCGATCATCACCGCGTCGAACGAGATCGAGCGCGAGGCGTTCGAGGGCGAGCGCGGCGGCCGTGACCTGGTGGACTACGCCGAAAGCCGCTTCTTCGAACTCGACAAGAAGACGGACGGCGGCGACGCGACGCACATCAAGGACATCCTGAACGAGACCTTCCGCAAGATCGACGCGATGCAGGGCCAGGACGGCAGTCTGACCGGCGTCCCGACCGGCTTCTACGACCTCGACGACATGACGTCGGGACTACAGCGCGGCGAGTTGATCGTCGTGGCCGCGCGACCGTCGATGGGCAAGACCACGTTCTGCCTGAACGTCGCCGAGCACGCCTCGGTCGCCGAGGGCACGCCGGTGGCCATCTTCAGCCTGGAGATGTCCAAGGACAACCTCGTCCAGAACATGCTCTGCTCACGCGCCCGCGTGGACGCCCACAAGCTGCGGCGGGGGTTCCTGCATGACGAGGACTGGGGTCGTATCTCCGCCGCCCTCGGCAAACTCGGCGAGGCGCCGCTGTTCATCGACGACACGCCGGGCCTCTCGCCGTTGCTCCTGCGCGCCAAGGCGCGGCGGCTCAAGGCGCAGCGCGACATCGGTCTGATCGTGATCGACTACCTGCAGCTCATGGAGGTGCCGAGTCGCGGCAGGGGCGACGCCAACCGGCAGGCCGAGATCTCCTACATCAGCCGCTCCATCAAGAGCCTCGCCCGCGAGCTGAAGGTCCCGATCATCGCCCTCTCCCAGCTCAACCGTGGCGTGGACAGTCGCGAGGACCACCGCCCCCGCATGAGCGACCTGAGAGAGTCTGGTGCCATCGAGCAGGACGCCGACGTGATCATGTTCCTCTACCGGCCCGAGTACTACGAGCTGGACCCGGACCGTCGCGCGGAGATCACCGGCGACGCGGAACTGATCGTCGGCAAGCAGCGCAACGGCCCCACGGGCGTCGTGAACCTGTCGTTCATCGCGCAGTACATGCGCTTCGAGAGCTCGACGCGCGAACAGTACTGAGAGCGTGAGCGGCGCGGAGGGACCTGCCGCGGCGACCTCGGTGGCCGGCGGCCGGCGGAACGCGATGCCTGCGCGCCATGATGTCACCCACCGAGACGACGACGGTCCCGCCCGCAAGCGGACGGGGCGCGTTCTTCGTTCTCCGGGCGCTCGACGATGCCGGCTCAGCCCTCGGCGGGCGGCGGCTCGACCACGTAGAGTTTCGGCGACGCCTCGACGCCCTCGAAGAGGCACACCTTGACGTCGTAGATCCCGAGGGCCTTGATCGGCTCGTCGAGTCGGATGTGGTGCGCATCGACCGCGACACCCTCCTTGTTGATCGCCTCGGCGATCATCGCGGCGGTGACGGAGCCATAGAGCGACCCGTCCGCCTGCGCGCGCGCCTCGACACTGACCGACAGCGCGTTGAGCGCGCCGATCTGGGCCGCGGCCTCTTCCTTGCGCTCGGCCATCTCGGCCGCCGTGCGACGCTTGTGGGCCTCCGCCTGACGCAGCGCGTCCTTGGACACCGGAGCGGCCAGACGACGAGGCAGCAGGAAGTTGCGGGCGTAGCCCGAACGGACGCGCACGACGTCGCCCGCATCGCCGAGACCCTCGACCTCCTTCAGCAGCATGAGCTTCAGCATGGGGTCCTCCTCAGCGTGCCACGTAGGGCATGAGCGCCATGAAACGCGCGTACTTGATGGCGGCCTTGAACTGGCGCTGGTGACGGGCGCAGTTGCCCGAACGCTTACGCGAGAACATCTTGCCCTGGCCCGTCGAGAGACGGGACAGCGTGCCGATGTCCTTCCAGTCCACCTGCTTGACCTTGGCCCGGCAGAAGCGGCAACGGCCGCGACCGTACTTCTTGAAACCACGCTTTTCGTACGCCATCAGTCCTTGCCTCCGTCGCTCTGGCCGGCGGCCGTGCCGGCGTCCACCGGCTGTGCCTCGCGCGGCCGATCACCACCGCGATCCCCGCCTCGATCACCGCGGTAGCCCCCGCCACCACGGTCGTCGCGCCGGCGGCCACGACCGCCGCGGCGGTCGTCGTCGTCGTCCTCGATCACCGTGCGCTGGTCCAGGGTGTCGGGGATGGGGATGTCCTCGGGCATGGCCAGGATGAGGAAGCGCAGCACCTCCTCACGCAGCAAGAGATCGTCCCGCATCTTCTGGATCGAGTCCGTCGGAGCGTTGAAGTACGCGAGGTAGTACGTACCGCGCTTCTGCCGCTTGATGGGATAGGCGAGTTTGCGCTCGTCCCATTTCCCGTTGAGAGCCATCTCCGCGCCGTAGCGCTCGAGGATCCCGGTGACCACGCCGACCGTGGCCTCCCAGTCCTTCACCGCCTGCGCGCTGTCGAGCAGGAACATGCCTTCGTAGGTTCGCAAGTGAGCCTCCGTGGGAAGCGCCGGGAGTGCGCCGCTCGGCGCCTCCCCTCTTCCACTATCGATTGTGTTCGTTCATCGCCGCCTCCGTGCCGTCGGACACCCAGTCCAGGACACAGTCGGCCGCGCGGTCGTACGCCTCATCGATGCGATCACGTTCGGAGGGACGAAAGCGCGTCAGGACGAAATCGACTGCCAGGCCAGGAGGCGGCGTGCCGATCCCGATGCGCAAGCGCGGGAACTCCTCGGTGCGAAGATGCGTGATGAGCGACCGCATCCCGTTGTGTCCTCCGGCCGAGCCCTGCGCACGTAGGCGCAGCGACCCCAGCGGAAGGTTGTAGTCGTCCAGGACCACGAGAACGTCCTCGTGGGAGACGTCCCGTTCGCGAGCGATCTGCGACACCACGGCTCCGGAGCGATTGACGTAGGTGTGCGGCTCGATCAGCCACACGTCGTCACCGCCGATGCGTCCCTTCGCGAGGCCCGCGTTCAGGCGCTTGTCACGCTCGAACGTCATGGCGCTGCGCGCAGCGACACGCTCGACGACCTCGAACCCGACGTTGTGCCGGGTAGCGAGGTACTCCTTACCGGGATTGCCGATGCCCACGACGAGCTTCATCCGTCAGCCGTCCGACTCCGCGTCCTTCGCGGCATCGTCGCCCTCGGCGCCCTCGCCCTCCGCATCGTCCTCGTCATCTCCCTCGTCCGAGTCCTTGAGGCCGCGTGGAACCGTGACGCTGAGCAGCACCTCGTCCGCGTCCTCGGCGAGCCCGACGTTCTCGGGAAGAGCGAGGTCGCCCGCCTTGATCGAGGAGCCCAGTTCGAGTCCCGTGACATCAACCGTGATGTTCTCGGGGATGTCGCCCGGCAGGCACCGGAGCGCCACAGTGCCCGAGAGCATGGTGAGGATGCCGCCCTGCTGCACACCCGCGGGCGTGCCGAACAGTTCCAGCGGCACGGCGAGTTCGATCGCCCGATCCGCGCTGAGTCGCAGGAAGTCAGCGTGGAGCAACTTCGCGCCGAGGGCGTCGTACTGCAGGTCCTTCAGCAGCACGCGTGTCGCGCCGCCACCGTCGATGTCCAGGTCGATCACGCGAGCGCCGTTCTCGACGGCCCTCCGGAACGTACTCGTCTCGAGCATGATGTGGCTCGGGACATCGCCCTCGCCGTAGACCACGGCAGGCACACGGCCTGCGTGGCGCGTCCGGCGCGCCTCGCTCGAGCCCCCGGGCTCGCGCGGCAGCGCCTTCAGAGTCACGACTTTCATCTCTCATTGCCTCCATGCGGGCGTCGTTCGGGGGCGTCCGCGTCCCCCATCTCTCCGGCTCAATCTCGATCGCGTGACCCCTTCCCTACACCGGGAAGAGCTTGGACACCGAGCGCCCCTGGTGAATGCGCAGGATGGCGTCGCCGAGCAGGTTGCCGCTCGTGAGCACCGTGACACCGCTCGGACCGTCCTCCGGTGCCGGGATCGTGTCGGTCACGACGACCGAATCGATCGGGGCACGCGCCAGTCGTTCCTTCGCAGGCCCGCAGAACACGGCGTGCGTCGCGCAGACGTGGACCTCGCGCGCACCGTTCGCACGCAGGGCCCTGGCCGCCTCGGTGATCGTCCCGGCCGTCGAGATCATGTCATCGACGAGGATGCAGCGCTTGCCGTCCACGTCGCCGATGACGTGCACCGCCACGGCCTGGTCCGACGACACGCGACGCTTGTCCACGATCGCCAGGTTGATCCCGAGCAACTTCGCATACGCCCGCGCCTGCTTGATCCCGCCGACGTCGGGTGCGACGACGCAGCCGTCATCGATGTCGCGCATGCCCTGCTGCTTCCAGTGCTCCATGAAGACCCGCGACGCGTACAGGTGGTCCACGGGAATGTCGAAGAAGCCCTGGATCTGCGGCGCGTGCAGGTCGAGCGCGACAACGCGATCGACGCCCGAGCGCGCAATCAGGTTGGCAACGAGCTTCGCGGTGATCGGCACGCGCCCCTCGTCCTTGCGGTCCTTGCGGGCGTACCCGAAGTAGGGGATCACCGCCGTCACGCGGGCAGCCGACGCACGGCGCAACGTGTCCACGAGGATCAGCAGTTCCAGCAGACTGTCGTTCACGGGCGGGCACGTGGGCTGCACGACGAACACGTCGCGGCCGCGCACGTCCTCGTTGATCTTGACCTCGATCTCGCCGTCCGGAAAGCGGCCGACGGTGGCGTCACCGACGGCGATCTCGAGTCGCCGGCAGACGGCTTCCGCGAGGGCGCGGTTGGCGTTGCCGGTGAAGACCTGGAGCGGTCCGAGGATCATCGCTTGCCTCCCTGGTCGCGCTTCTTCGCGCGTCGCTGCTGCATGCCGCCGGCGGCTCCCGGCTGCCGCCGGAGGCTCTTCGCGGGTACGCCCACGACCACGTCCTCGGGCGCCACGTCGTTCCCCGCCGTCACGATCGCGCCGGCGCCGGTCGTGGCACCGCGACCGACCGTCACGGGCGCGACGAGTACCGTCCCGGAGCCGATGTGAACGTCGGCCTCGATCTCCGTGTGGTGCTTGTGCCTGCCGTCGTAGTTGGCCGTGATGGTGCCGCATCCGATGTTGGTCAGCGCTCCGATCCGCGCGTCACCGAGATACGTCAGGTGCTTGGCCTTCGCTCCGGAGCCGATCTCGGCGTTCTTGGTCTCGACGAAGTTGCCGACCTCGGCGCCGTCGTGCAGGACGGTTCCGGGCCGCAGATGACTGAAGGGGCCGACCTCGCACCCCTCGCCCACGACCACGCCGCGCTCGATCACCGTGCACGGCAGGATGCGCGTGCCGCGCCCGATCCGCGTGCCGCAGCTCACGAACGTGGATGCGGGATCGACGATCTCGACGCCGGCCGTCATCAGTTCGCCGAGGATGCTCCAGCGCATGCGCGTGCCCGCTGCGGCCAGTTCCGCCAGCGTGTTGACACCGAGCACGTCGTCCTCGGTGCCGCAGTCCACGGCCTGCACGCGCTCCCCGCGCCGCAACAGAATGGCCGGCACGTCGGTGAGGTAGTACTCCACCTGCGAGTTGTTCGCGCGAACCGCCCGCAGCGCGCGTCGCAGCGGCTCGATCTCGAACGCGGCAAGGCCGGTGTTGATCTCGCCAACGGCGCGCTCCTCGACATCACAGTCCCGGGCCTCGCGGATGGTCACGAACGCACCACGCGCGTCGCGCAGGACACGCCCGTACGCACCGGCATCCTCCAACGTCACGCTCAGGATCGACGCCGCAGCGCGCCGACGGCGGTGCCGTGCGAGCAGGTCCGACAGCGTCTTGCGCCGCACGAGCGGAACGTCGCCGCACAGCACGAGCACCGTACCGACTAAGCCTCGCAGCGGTCGCAGACCGGCCTTGACGGCGTCCGCCGTCCCACGCTGCTCGCGTTGCGTGGCGAATTCGACACCGGGCACGTCCGCAAGGGCTGCCTCGACATGCTCGCGCCCGTGGCCGACGACGACGACGACGCGCTCGGCGCGAGCCGTACGCGCGGCCTCGACGACGTGGCGCACCATGGGCCAGCCGCAGACCTCGAAGGCGACCTTGGGGCGGTCGCTCTTCATCCGTGTGCCCTGGCCGGCTGCGAGAATCACCGCAGCCAACGGTTGACGCGCCATCGTGTTTGCCACTTCCGCCGACGCGCAGCGCCGGTCCATGCCGCGACGCCCGTGCGGGGCGCGGCGCTGCCATCGGCCGATCGGTCGGCCGTTCGAGACCCGGGCGGGGGGCGACCGGGGGGCCCGGACGACCATCGCCCGGGACCGCGGGAGGCGGGACCTCCTACGGAGAGCGCGGAAGGTAGCGCCGTGATGCAGGTGCGCGCTCGATTTTCCGGGGGACGCCCCGAACGCCAACGGCGCGGAATGCGCAACCGGCCGAAGGACGTTCGGCCGGCCGTGGCGCCGCGCTAGCCTCCGTCGCTGCGCCTCCCCGGTGGTGTAATGGCAACACAGTGGGTTTTGGTCCCTCTGATCCAGGTTCGAGTCCTGGCCGGGGATCCACCGCCGGGACCGAGCGAAGGACCACGTTCCTACGGCGTACCTCGACGACGCTCGGTCCCGGCGGTGGACGTTCCACTTGGTGGCGCGTCACCGCTCGACACCCCCTCATCCCGGACAGGCGACTCGCCTCGCTACGCGCCACGGCTCGCTGCGCTCGCGTGCGAGAGCAACCCACGCCGCACGTCGCAACCGCCGGGACCGAGCGAAGGACCACGTTCCCACGGCGTACCTCGACGACGCTCGGTCCCGGCGGTGGACGTTCCACTTGGTGGCTCCGGCAGGCCCGATCCCGCAGCAGGCATCGTAGGGGCGCCCCTACGTGGTCGTCCCCGAAGGGTCGCGGGCGACGGGACGGCGCTCGCGTTGGGGCTGTCCGCGCCCGAGCACGCGCCAACGTAGAGAGAGGATCGGCGATCGGCGCGGCGGTTGCCAAGCCTGCGAGGCAACCCGAATCACGTATCCCGCTCCGGTCGGGGGCGCGGTTCTTGCGCGAGTCTTCGAGTGCAAGAACCGTGACGCCGACCCATGCGCGCGCGCAGGGTC
>JAJRVY010000201.1 GCA_024277065.1 Planctomycetota bacterium | reverse complement strand
CGGAACTCGGCGCGGCCGTTCTGCGTGCGCCAGGTCTGATCGATTCCCGGCAGGACGCCCGCGCGCCGGATCCGTGCGAAGTGGGGGACACCTCGCACCCACTTGGCGCGGTCGTTGCCGTGGAGGTAGTTGCTGCGCGCGTCGAGTGGGACGCTCGCCACCGCGCGCGCGGTCCCCGCGGCGCCGTCGATCCCGATCCGGAGCACGGACCGACCGCCGGTGGGCAGCACCAGCGCGTCCGCGTCGCGCACGAACAGCCGGTACCCACGCGCCCGGGCGACGAATCGCACATCGTTCCGGAACTGTCCATCGTTGCGCTCGAACGAGACGGGAATGCGCGCGAACACCGCTTTCGCGTCCGGACGGCGGCGCGCCTCGGGCGGCCTTGCCCCGCTCGGCGTCGTCCGGAGCGACGTGTGCCCCGTGCCGCCGGCGAGCACGACGAGTGCTCCCGTCAGAATGAGGGCACGAACCGAGCCCCCGTGCCGCAGTCCCCGTCGCAGCATCGCATCGCCCTCCAACTCGCCCGGAATCTCGCCCGGAATCTCGCCCGGACGTCGAGGACGCGTCGCCCTCGTCTCCTCTGGAGCAAAGTATGGACGAAGTGTGGAACGCTCGCGGCCGCGCGCGCAGTGACCAACGTCACGAGATCGGGCGCGTTTCGGCGACCGGCCCGTCGGCCGCCGACCGCCGCGCGCGTGGCGAGGCGTTCGCTCGCGCTGCTACACTCGGCGCCACGGAGGGCGGACCATGGCCGACAAGAAGGTGGGCGGCGCGGGCGGTGTCACGCGGAGGGCGTTGCTGAAGGGCGCGGGCGCGGCGGGCGCGGCGGCCGCGCTGGCGGGGTCCGTGGAGGCGCTTGCGCAGGAGACCGACGGCGGCGGGGCGGGTGGTGCGGTCGCCGGGCCGGGGCCGGTGCGCATGACGCTCAGCGTCAACGGGAAGGCGCGCAAGATCGTCGCGCCGCCGCGCCGCACGCTGCTCGACGTGCTGCGCAGCGACCTCGACCTGACGGGCGCCAAGAAGGCCTGTGACCGTGGCACGTGCGGGGCATGCACGATCTGGCTCGACGGCAAGCCCGTCTACGCATGCATGGTGCTGGCCATCGAGGCCATCGGTCACGAGATCACGACCATCGAAGGGCTCGGCACCCCGGACGCGCTGCATCCCGTGCAGGCCGCGTTCGGCAAGCACGACGCGCTGCAGTGCGGTTTCTGCACGCCGGGGTTCGTGATGACCACCGCGTGGGCCGTCGAGAAGCACGGCAAGCGCCTCGACCGGCAACTCGTCATGGCCGAGACCTCCGGCAACCTCTGCCGCTGCGGGACGTACTCGCACGTGATCGCCGCCGCGCTGGACGCCGCCGGCGCCGCGGCGGACGCCGCACCGGATGAACGGGAGGGACGCTGAGATGCCTCGCAAGGTCACCTACACCGTCGGACGCGCGGGCGGTCCGACGCGGGAGATCACCGTTGACGTCCACGATCTCGACGTGGACCCGTGGGGCGCGGACGCGGAACTGCGCGTCGTCGGCACCGACGTGCCGCGGCTCGAGGCGTCCCAGAAGACGACCGGCGCCGCGCGCTACACGTACGACGTCAATCGTCCGAACATGGCGCTCTGCCGTCTGCTGCGCAGCCCCCACGCGCACGCGACCGTCAGGTCCGTGGACACGTCGCGCGCCGAGCGTCTGCGCGGCGTGCTCGGCGTGAACGTGCTGGTGCCGGCCGGCGGCCGCATCACCTTCGCGGGCAAGGGCGTCGTCGCGGTGTGCGCGGAGAACGAGGAGACCCTGGACGACGCGCTGCACGCCATCGACGTCTCCTACGACGTGACGGGCGGCCCGGTGACGACGGACGACGGCCGCGCTCCGGGGGCCGAGCGTGTCGATCCCAAGCGCGACAACGTGAACGCCGGCGGACGCCGCGGACGCCAGGAGCGCGGGGATCCGCAGGCCGCCATGGCCGCCGCCGCGACGAAGGTCTCGGCGACGTTCCGCACGCAGGTGCAGACGCACTCGGCGCTCGAGACCCACGGCTGCGTCGTGGAGCATCACGACGACGGCACGTACACCGTCTGGGCGTCCACGCAGGGCACGAACGCGTTCCGGGGCAGCATGGCGCAGACGCTCGGCGTGCCCGCGGATCGCGTGCGCGTGATCACCGAGCACATGGGCGGCGGGTTCGGGGCCAAACTCGGCGCCATCGACGAGTGGGACCGCGCGGCGGCGTTCTTCGCGCGCGACCTCATGCGACCCGTGAAGGCGATGCTCCTGCGCCGCGCCGAGCACCAGGTCGCAGGGTGCCGTCCCGACAGCATCCAGGAACTGTCGATGGCGTGTGACGGCGACGGCAAGATCACGGCCCTCAGCGGCACGACGCACGGCACGGCCGGCAACGGGCGCGGCGGCGCCGGGGCCGCGAACACGCGCATCTACCGCATCCCGAACCTCGCCATGGAGCAGGTGACCGTCTCGACGTTCACCGGCCGCGCTCGTGCCTTCCGCGCGCCCGGCCACCCGCAGGGCGTCTTCGCGCTCGAGGGCATCGTGGACGCCCTGGCCATCGCCGCGGGCATCGATCCGCTCGAGTTCCGGCTGCGCAACGACCCGCACCCGCTGCGCCAGGTGCAGTGGCGGCTCGGCGCCGAGCGCATGGAGTGGGATCGCAAGCGGCGGGAGTTCCCCGGCACCGGCGCCGTGCGCCGCGGCGTCTGCTGCGCGGCGGCCGTGTGGCGCCAGAAGGGAGGCGGCGACTACGTCGTGAACCTCGAGATTCGCAGCGACGGCTCCGTCACGGTGAAGAACGCCGTGCAGGACATCGGCACGGGCACGCGCACCGTGCTCGCCGTGCTCGTGGCCGAGGAACTGGGCATCGCGCCGGAGCAGGTCACCGTGCGCATCGGCGACACGCAGTACCCGGCCGGACCGTCCAGCGGCGGCAGTACGACGGCGCCCTCGATCGGCCCCGCGGCGCGCGAGGCGGGCCACCACGCACGGCTGCGTATGGCGGAACTGCTCGCCGAGGACTGGTCCTGCAAGCCGGGCGAGGTGCGCCTCGACGGCGTGCGCTTCGCCGGCCCCGGCGGCAAGAGCGCGACGTGGGGCGAGGCGTGCTCGCTCATCGACAAGAGCGGCCTCTCGGTCAGCGGCCAGCGGCGCAAGAACTACGGCGGTTTCAGTGGCGAGACCGCGGGTTGCCAATTCGCGCAGGTGGCCGTGGACACCGAGACCGGCGTCATCCGTGTCGAGCGGGTCGTCGCGGTGCACGACGCCGGACGCATCGTGGACACGCTGACGGCCCGGAGCCAGGTCGTGGGCGGCGTCATCCAGGGCATCTCCTACGCGCTGCACGAGGATCGGCAACTGGACCGCAACCTCGGCGACATGGTCAATCCGACGTTCGACACCTACCGCATCCTCGGCATCGGCGACACGCCGCGCATCGACTGCCTGCTCACGACGCTCGACAGCGGCTTCAACAACGCGGGCATGATGGGCCTCGGCGAGCCGGTCACCGTGCCGACGGCGGGGGCCGTCGCGAACGCCGTCTCGCACGCGATCGGCGTGCGCATGACCGAGATCCCGATCACGCCGGCGCGCGTCCTCGCGGCGCTCGGAGGTGTGCGATGAAGGCTTTCCGCTACGTGCGCGTGTCCGGGGGCGCCGGTGATGTCGGCAAGCTGGTTCGCAAGGGTGCGACGTTGAAGGCCGGCGGCTGCGATCTGCTGGATCGCATGAAGGAGCGCATCGCCGAGCCGGCGGACGTCGTGGCCTTCGGCGAGGTGCAGAACGAGTACCTGCGCGCGATTGCGGCGACGCCGGACGGTCTGCGCATCGGCGCGCTCGTCACGCTGGCCGAGATCGCTGCGTCGAAGAAGGTGGCGGCCCACAGCGCCGCTCTCGCCGAGGCCGCGCGCCGCGCGGCGAGTCCGCAGGTGCGGCACCGGGCGACGCTCGGGGGCAACCTCTGCCAGCACACGCGCTGTGGCTACTACCGCATCGCCACGTTCCCCTGCTGGAGGCGCGGCGCCGACGTGTGTCCGGTGCTCGTGGACGGGGCCGTGCAGGACACGGCGGGCGTCTTCGACAACGGCGAATGCGCGTCGGCGCACCCGGCGAGCCTGCCGCCGGTGCTCGGTGCGCTCGGCGCGCGCGTCGTCGTGCGGGCGCGCAAGGAGCGCGAGGAGCGTGCGTTCGAGGCCCTGTGGCGGCAGCCCGCGAAGGGCGTCCACGAGGACGTCGCTCTGGCACCGGGCGAGGTGATCGTCGCCGTCGTGCTCCCGCCACTGCCGGCGCGCACGAACGTCGCCTACGAGGCAGTGCGGCAGCGGGCGGCGTTCGACTGGGCGCTGGCATCCTGCGCGGCGCGCGTCACGCGGGACGGCGGCAAGGTGAAGGCGGCCTCGATCTGGCTCGGCTCCGTGGCCCCGACGCCCCGGCGCGCCGTGGCCGCCGAGAAGGCACTCGTCGGCAAGGCGCCGGGCGCCGCGGGGTTCGCGGCAGCAGCCGACGCGGCCGTGGCCGGTGCGTCGCCGCTTCCCGGGAACACGTACAAGGTGGAACTGGTCAAGGTCGTCGTGCGGCGGGCGCTGGAGCGCGCCGCGAGGAGGGAGCGGTGAGCTACCGCAGTGAGCTACGCGCGATTCTGAAGGTGCGCTGCGCGCATCTCTGCACGAAGGCGGCGGTGATGCCCCTGCCCGAAGCGGATGCCGTTCGCAACACCGACGACACGGCCGTGTGGTGGTGCGCGCACACCACCGAGGCGCTCGGCCCGGACGGCTCCTGCGCCGAGCCCGGTGCGTGCGACGCCCCGGGGCGATCCTGCTACGAGCCGCCGCGTCCAGGATGATGCGCGTTCGGGGCGCAGCCGGCGTCGTCCTGGCAGTCTACGAGCGCGGCGGCATACCCTGGACGGCGCGCGCCATGAGGACGACTCGCGGCGCGCTCGCATCCTGCCGTCCGCTCCTTGCCGCACGCGGTCGGCGGTCCGCGTTCTGACGCCCCCATCTCCAGACCCCGGATACCGGCCGAACATGCTCGACTCGCTTCGCGCCGTCTACCGCCGTCTCCTGCCCGAAGGCGTCTCGAAGTGGGAGCGTGCCGTCCGCGTGCTGGCGCTGATCGGGTTCCTCGTCCTGGCCGTGCGGTCGTACCGCAGCGCCGTCAAGGGCAGCTACGACTTCGACGGGTTCTGGCGCGGCGGGCGCTACATCCTGGATCACGGACTGCTGTCCGACGAGAAGGCGCTCGCGCGCTACCTGCCGCAGTTCCAGGCGCTGAACGTGCCGTTCGCGCTGTTGCCCGTCGGGCTCGCCGGGCTGCTCTGGTACCTGCTGAGCGTCGCGGCGCTCGTCGCGACGCCGCGCGAGATCGAGCGGCTGTCCGGTGTGTCGTGGCGGCAGCAGATCCCCGCGTGGTTCGTGGCGTTGCCCTTCGTCATCGACAACCTGCACCTCGGGCAGAGCGGTGTCCTGATCCTGTTCGCGACGCTCTACGCCGTGAACCGGGCGCGCGGCGGCGCCACGGCGCGGGGCGCAGCCGTGCTCGGCGTCGCGGCGATCTACAAGATCCCGGCGCTCGCGCTCGCCGCGCCCGCGCTGCTGCTCGGGCGCCCGCTGCGCGCGTTCGCCGGACTGCTGGCGTCGGTCGTCGTCGTGACGGGCCTGCTCGTAGTCGCAGTCGGCTGGCAGGAGACGGTCGCGCAGCACGAGCAGTGGTACGAGTTCGTGCGCGAGGAGCAGACGCCCGCCGGGATGGTGAAGTACGATCATGCCCTGCGGCACAACAACCAGTCCGTCGCGATCTCCCTGGCGCGGACGTTCGGCAAGATGAGTGTGCGCAAGCGACGGGGCGCGCCGGTCATCGCGCGCCTCCCGCTGGAGACGATATGGGCCGCCGCGACGACCCTGTCGGCGTTGCTCGCGCTCATCGGGCTCGCCTGCGTCGTGCGCGCCAGGCAGCGCCGGGAAGAGCGTGAGTCGTGGTTCGTCGTCACCGCGCTCGCCGCCCTCGGCATGCTCTTCGTGTCG
>JAJRVY010000200.1 GCA_024277065.1 Planctomycetota bacterium | reverse complement strand
CTCGAGGGCGTCGTGGCCGTGCCGGCCCAGTGCGTGTTCGCCGAGCGCGGCAAGTACTGGGTGTTCAAGCAGTCGGCCGGTGGGTACGAGCGGGCGCCGGTGAAGATCGCGCCGGGCAACGGCCAGTTCGTCGTCATCACCGAGGGCCTCGCCGAGGGCGAGCGCGTGGCGCTCTACAATCCCGAGAAGGCCGGGCAGTCCAAGGGCGGCCCTCCCGGAGCGCCCGGCGAGGACGGCAAACCACGCAACGGCAACGGTCGTCCCTGAACGCGGGAGTCGTGAAGACGTTGCCTGAATCCCTGATCGAGGCGCGCGGCATCCACCGCTGGTACGGCGAGGGCGAGGCCCGCGTCGAGGTGCTGCGCGGCATCGACCTGCACGTCGATCGCGGTGAGTACGCGGCGATCGTCGGCGCGTCGGGGTCCGGCAAGAGCACGCTCCTCTCCATCCTCGGCTGTCTGGACCGCCCCGGACAGGGCACGTATCGCCTGGCCGGCCAGGACGTGTTCATTCTGCGTGATGACCGTCTCAGCGAGCTGCGTCTGCGCGAGATCGGCTTCGTGTTCCAGTCGTTCCAGCTCATCCCCCAGCTCTCGATCCTCTAGAACGTCGAAGTCCCGCTGTTCTACGCCGGCGTGCGGCGCGCGGAACGTCACGCCAAGGCCCGTGACGCGCTCGAGCGCGTCGGCCTCGGTCACCGCATCACGCACAAGCCGACCGAACTGTCCGGCGGCGAGCAGCAGCGCTCGGCGATCGCCCGCGCACTCGTGCACGATCCGCCCCTGCTGCTGGCCGACGAACCGACGGGCAACCTCGACTCGGAGACCGGGCGCGCCATCCTGAAGCTCATCGACGACCTGCACGACGAGGGGCGCACCGTCCTCGTGATCACGCACGACCCTCACGTCGCCGAGCACGCGCCGCGCCGCATCCGCATCATGGACGGCATGATCGAGAGCGACGAGTACCGGGAGAGCGTCGCGTGAGGCTCCTCGAGTTCGCCGCCCTCGCCCTGCGCAACCTGCGCGGCTACGCCCTGCGCTCGCTCCTCACGACCCTCGGCGTCGTGTTCGGGATCGCATCGGTGGTCACGATGATGGCGCTCGGGCGCGGCGCCGAGGAGGAGATCCTCCGGCAGATCGACAAGCTCGGGATCACGAACGTCATCGTGAACAGCGTCAAGCCTCCCGAGGACACCAACGCCAACTCCCAGCGCTCGTGGGTGTCGAAGTACGGGCTCCGCTTCGCGGACTTCGAGCAGATCGTCGAGACCGTCCCCGGCATCGCCCACGTGCTGCCCGTGCACAGCTACAGCGAGCGCGCCTGGGAGGGCAGCCGCAAGGAGGACGTGCTCGTCCAGGGCGTCACTCCCGAGTACTTCGCCGCCACCAAACTACGCATCGCGCGCGGCCGGCCGCTCGCCGCCGCCGACGAGGCGCAGCGCCGCCCGGTCGCCGTCGTGCACCAGCAGCTCCTGCGCGCTCTCGGACACTTCGGCGATCCGATCGGCTTCGACCTGCGCGTCGGCGAGCAGATCTACGAGGTCGTCGGCATCCTCGAGGACGAGGAGTTCCAGGGCCTCATCCGCAAGGCACTGGCGTCTCCGGACCGCCGCGAGAACGAGATCTACGTGCCCTACTCGATGGTCCTCTCGCGCATCGGGACGCGCTCCTTCACCCGCCGCAGCGGGCAGTTCGAGGCCACCGACATCGAGCTCAACCAGATCGTCGTCGAGGTCGGCGACAAGGCGGACGTGGTGCCCGTCGCGCAGATGCTGCGCACGCTCCTCGAACGCTTCCACGAGAACCACGACTACGAGATGGTCGTGCCCCTCGAACTCCTCGAGCAGCGCCGTCAGTACCAGGCCGTCTTCAACATGGCGTTGCTGCTGATCGCCGGCATCTCGCTCCTCGTCGGCGGCATCGGGATCGCCAACATCATGCTCGCCACCGTCACCGAGCGCACGCGCGAGATCGGCGTCCGTCGCGCCATCGGCGCCAAGCGCCGCCACATCATGAGCCAGTTCCTCATCGAGACCGTGATGCTCTCCGCCGCCGGCGGCGTGCTCGGCGTCATCGCCGGCTACGGCGGCACGCTCGGCATGGAGTGGTACACCGGCTGGGAGGCCCGGTTCACGCCGGACGTCGCGCTCTGGGCGCTGGCCGTCTCGTGCGCCGTCGGCATCCTCTCCGGCCTCTTCCCGGCCTGGCGCGCCAGTCACCTGGATCCCATTCGCGCCCTGCGTTACGAGTAGAAGGGTCTCGCGTCCGGACGCCGCCGTGCAGCCGGCGGGGTTGTGCGCGAGTGTGGACGTGCCGGAGACCACCGGCGTGCGAGCGGGCACGGATCGCTGTGGTGCCGACTCCCGCGTGCGTGTCAGCGCCGCGGCGGCACGACCACCGTGCGCGCTCTGGTCTCGGCCTCTCCGAGCACGAGGCGCAGGGCGCAGCCCTCGAGGCCGTCGGCGGCCGGGACGACCACGATGTCGTGGCGGCCGGCGGTCAGCCCGCCGAGCTCGAGCTCGCCGCCGCTCGTCCAGTGGCGGACGCCATCGACGTCGATGATCGCCGGCACGGGCGCGTTCGCGGTGTCGCGCACGAGCAGACGCAGCGTCGCGCTGCCCCAGCGGTGCTCGACGTCCGCCGCCGTCGTGAAGGTGCGATCGCACGGTTGCAGACCGGGCGCCGCGATGATGATGCGACACGGCGCGGTGGCCCTGACGCCGTCTTCGACGCCGTCTTCGGGGTTGCGGCCGTGCAACGTCACGTCGCCGAAGCGCGTGCGGCTGCGCACGCGGTAGGTCACGGCGCTCGCATCCACGCCCTCGGGCGCGACGACCCGCACGCGCACCGTCTTCGGCGCGACGACCTTCCCCTCGTCCCAGTCGAGGACCAGGGGCGCATCGGCCGGCTGCTCACCGAGTTCGAACGTGAACACGCGGTCGGGGACGTCCTCCTCGTCCGCCGTCCGCCACTTCCCCGGGTAGACGAACGTCATCGGTCCGCGCGCGTATGTCTCGATGACGTCTTCCTGCTCGACGGTCGTGACCTCGATCCCGTCGCAGAAGAGCTGTCCCCCGATGCGATGCTCCCCCGAGAGGCGCAAGCGGTGAGGCGGTGGGAGCGCGACATCCACGGTGCGCTCCCCGTCCTCGGAGGGGCCGACCGGGAAGAAGAACCAGACGTTGTAGTGCCCGTTGGGACTGACACCGACCACCGCCGGCCTGGCGGCGGGCAGTCGCGGAGGCCCGTCGCCGGGCGACATCTCCCAGACGTCATCGCCCACGGCCAGGAAGACGCTCGAGTGCGGCGGGACGGCGCCGCGGATCGTCAACGCGGGTTGCCGCGAGGCCCCCGTTAGCGCCCAGACGGCCGGGACGTCTCGCGAGGCCGCGAAACGCTGCGCCGGGAACGTCGCCACCTCGAACGGCGTCGCCGGCGCGACGACGTACGATCCGGCCTGCACGTTCGCCTCCGCGATGCCAGGGCGGTCCCCGTTCTCGTCGTCGGTCGAGAGCGTCAGCGACCAGCCACTCTCGTGTGTGAGGCGGACCTCGATCCCGGGAGCGGTTCGCAGCGTCACGCGCGCGTCGGTCGGCACGGGCGCGATCGCGTCCCCGCCCTGGTCCAGCCGGATCGTGAACGGCGCGGTTCCGTAGCGATCGACCCTTCCGATCGGCTCGTCGCGTCCCGGGGGCGTGACCAGCAGGGGCGCGCCCGGCACGGAGCCGGGCAGTCGGAAGCGTCCGTCCGCGTCCGTCAACGCGCGGGGTGCCCGCGGCCAGTCGTCGGGGCGCACCGCCACGTTCGACAGCGGTCGCCCGTCGGCGTCCACCACGCGGCCGCGCACGTCCCAGCGCGGTTCCAGCACGAACTCCCAGGGCCGGCGGCCGAGGGTCGTCTCGGGCCCGCCCTGGTCCATCGCCGCGGTCGGCGCCCGCAGGTCGAACCACCATCGACCGGGACGGTACGGGCCGAACTCGAAGTTGCCGTCCGGCCCCGTGCGGCCGGTGGTCACGGAGGGCCCGCACGGGCAGCCCGGGTAGAGATCGAAACGCGCGCCGGCGATCGGCCGGCCGAAGCCGTCCAGCACCCGCATCGAGGCCGTCACGCCACGGCGCAGGAGCATCAGCGGCTCGGGGCGGTAGGTCGGCGAGACGTGCGTCGGCGCGTAGCCGGGGGCCTCGGCGATCCAGTGGTAGCCGAGCCCCTCCTGCACGGCGTCGATCACCGCCCGGCCGCTGTCGTCGGCTCGCGCCGTGGCCTCGCGCGCGGTGTAGTCGATGGTGTGCTCGTCCTCGTACTCGGGGCGGCACCACAGCGTCGCGCCGGGGACGGGGGTTCGCGTCTCCGCGTCCAGAAGCCATGCCACGCGCCGCCGCGGGAGCGCCACGCCCTCCTCGGGCGGGTTCACCGAGACGTCCGCGTCCGGGAGGGGCAGCGCGCCGAGGAAGGGCCGCTCCCACTCGGCCCCGTCCTGCGCGTGCGCGAGCGCAGGTGCGAGAACGCCCACGCCCAGGCCGAGGCCCAGGCCGACGTAGCCGACGAGGAGGGGACCGGTGCGCACGCCACGAGCCTACACGACGCCGGCACCCTCTGACCTGCTGCTGACGTTACGCTGACAAGCGGGGGGCACCGAGCGGTAGTCTCCTGCCGTGCGTCGCTCACGAGCCGAGTGGCTGGTCCTCCCGCTGGCGCTTCTGCCCCTGGTGGTGGCGGCGGTCCTGTGCCTTCTCGCGCGGTCGGCGTACCGGGCGCAACCGGCGCCGTTCCTCGCGGACGGTCGCGCCGAGGCGGCGGCCTGGCTCGCGGGACTGGCCGACGGCGGCAGTGCGCTGCGTCGCTCCTTCGCGACCGACTTCGGCGCCCTGCCGCCCCCGCCCGGGTACCGCGACGTGCCGTTCGACGTCGCCGGGCGGGAGGGGCGCGTGCGCCTGCCGGAGGGACCGCTCTCGGGCGCCGCTTGGCACTTCACCGAGCATCTCCCGACGGGGCTCTCCGCCGCTGCGCTCGGCGACGCGCAGGTGCGGCTGCTGGTCGAGTCCGGCCGCCCTCCGGCCGCGACCGACGGTGTCTCGCCGCAGGCGCGGTCGTTCGCCGGGCTGCTCGCGGGCCCGACCCTCGCGGCGCTCCGTGACGCCCCTCTGCCCGCCTCCACCAAGGCGTTCCTCGTCCGCCGCAGGCTGCGCACGTCGTCGGTTGCCGCGGATGCTCCCGACGCCGCGGACTGGACGGCGGCGGCCACGTTCCTGCGACTCGTCGCCGCCGTCGAACGCCGCGCCGCGGGCCCCCGGGGCATCCCGCGTGCCGGCGTCGTCCCGATCGACGGTGGGTCGCTCCTCTGCTTCGACGGAGAGCGCCCGTGGCTCGTCGTGCCCGCGTCCGGCCCCGCCGCCTCGCGCCGCTCCTACACTCTCGAGCGCGAGGACCGTCCCGACGTCCGGCTCGTCTGGTCGGGCGCCGGCGAGCCGCCCGCCGGCAGCGTGTGGTCGGGGCGACTCGACGCTCCGCTCGCCGGGAACTGGGCGGCGTCGCTGCCCCACGGCGAGCGCTGGTGGGAGGGCACGCTCTTCCGTCGCTGGTTGCCGCTCGGCGCCGCCGTGCTGGTCGTCCTGCTCCTGGCGCCGCTCGCCCTGTTCGTCTCGCTCCGGCGGCGGGCGCGACTCGACGAGGCGCGCGCGCGTTTCCTGAACGAGATCGCCCACGACCTGCGCACGCCCTTGACGTCACTGCGGCTCTACGCCGAGATGCTGCACGAAGAGCACGCGGACGCCGCGGCGCGGGAGCGCTACGCGGACGTCATCCGCCGCGAGTCGGTGCGTCTCACGGGCCTGCTGGCCAATCTCCTCGATCTCTCGCGGCTCGAGGGTGGCAAGAGGGCGTATGACGTCGTAGACGGGTCGCCCCAGACATCGTCCGAGACAGGAGGCGCGCGTGCGTGAGTGGACCATCCTGGTCGTCGAGGACGACGAGGCCATCCGGCTGGGACTGCAGGAGGCACTGCGGGCGGAGGGCTACCGCGTGCTCGTCGCCGCGGACGGCGAAGAGGGGCTGCGACGGGGCCTGACCGATGATCCGGACCTGGTCGTGCTCGACGTGATGCTGCCGCGGATGGACGGCTTCGAGGTGCTGGCGCGACTGCGCGCGGACGGCGTCGAGACGCCGGTGCTGCTGCTCACGGCGCGCCTCGACCTCGGCGAGGACCGTGAGGCGCTCGTGCGCTTCACGCGGCGGCACTACGACCTGGCCGCCGAGAGGTCCTGGTACCTCATGCTCGTGGCGAGGAGTTCGTTTCCGATCGAGGACTGGGCCCCACTGGTGCCGATGCACATGTGGCCCGGAATGTTGGCGCCCGAGGCGGGAACCCCGGCGATGGAAGCGGTCGCCCGCGCGCTGACGCGGGACCCGGCTGAGATCAACGACTCCGTCGTGAGGTTCGTGGCGACCCTGGCGCCTGAGGACGTGCGCCGCGAGATCCAACTCGCGAACTCGCTGGGACGCACCGAACTGATCCCCGATCTCATCTCGAAGCTCGACTCCATGGACAAGGAGATCCGTACGAGGTCGCGCGCCGCCATCGACGCGATCATGGAACTGGAGAGACTCCGCCTGGAGGCCCGCCGGCGCTTCGGTGTGTCGGGCAGTCGGGACGACGACGGCAACGGCGGCGACGACCGCTGACCGGGTCACGGACGCCGCGCCGATGGGGCATGTGGGGCGCCTCGCCGCCGGGCGGCGTGTTGCCGCCCGGCGGCCGGTCCGTGGCGACGGGACCGGCGCCGCGCTTCAGGACGCTCCGAACGCGTTCAGTGCGCGGTCCGCGTCGGCCGCGAGCTGCTTGAACTGGGACCGGGAGAACCCCCGGCCGATCCAGCCCTGGATCTCGCGGCGGTACATGATCGGCTCGATGATCGCGAAGTCGATCGCCCCGCCCGGTGGGAGACGGATGCCCGGCGTGCCGGTGGGGTGCGCGCCGAAGCCTCGCGCGGACGCAGGACCGCGGCGCGCGCTCATGTGCCCTGGGCGTCCCGGTCTCGGACGTGCGCCGGAGCCGCCGGGTCCGCGTGCGGTCCCCGGGCCGCTGGTCTTCACGGAGTCGAACTCGTTATCCATTGCCGTCGGCTCGATGAGCACGGCCGCGCCCTTCTCGTGCTGCGGCGTCTTCCCCAGAGCGAGCCCGGCGAGCTTGACCGCCATGTGCGGCATGGGGCCGCTCTTGACCATTGCCCGCACGACCCTGCATGCCAAGCGGTTGGCCGCCGGCGTCGTCAGGCCGGCCTCCTTCAGATGTGCAAAGATCCGGATGCGAACACGGGAATCCGCCCTCCGTCCACGTGCCAGAGCGTTCATCGTCCCCTCCTGTGTGCGTGCCCCTTGCGGGGCGAACCTCCCGATCGACAGTGCGATCTCCCCATCGAGATCGAGTCTGTCGCTGCCCCCGGCAGCCATGGCGGGCCTCCCAGCCACCAAAGCCACTGCGTGACCGTACATGAGGCGCACGCCCTGCGTCACGCGCGCGGCTGCCGAATCCTGCGCGGCGCCGCCTGCCCCGCCCGGCCACCCGGCGGGACCGTGCAGGCACCGTCGTGACAGGTGCCCGGCGCCGCGGTCAGAGGCCCTCGAGGGGCCGCGGCGCCGAGTCGTCGAAGGCGACCGCGTAGGCGATCCGGTCGGGGCCGTCGTCTCCGGAGTGATCGCTGCGCACGATGGCGCCGCGCCACGTGAGTTCCGCGGCGCCCTCACTCTCACTCTCACCGGCGCCGGCACGCGGCGTCACGGTCAGCGCGACGCGCGTGCCGATCGAGAGCGCCGGTGTGACGGTCCTCGTGACGAACTTCGCGCCGCCGAAGGAGATGTTCACGACGAAGCCGTCCAGCAGCCCGTCGGGATGTTCGAGGCGCGCATCGACCTCGATCGTCCTGCGGCGGTCGGCGCGGCGCTCGTCGCGGGCGTCCTGTCGGGCATCGGGGGGCATGTCGTCAGCCATGATCCTCTCCTCGCGTCAACCGCCTTCTCACGGGCAGTCTCCCGCGTCTCTGCGCGTCGGTCGGCGGCCCGCCTGCGGGATTGTAGACCGCGCCCTCGACGTGAGGCAGGACGGCGTCGCCACCGCGACCCAGAGGCGAACATGACCTCGCTCGTCCTGCGGCGGCCGCCACGACGAGCGCCCGCGTCGATGCATCACGTCGGACGAGTCGGGATGTCAAGAACGACGAGATCGACGCCGAAATGCGACGACCCATGGCGTACTTCCAACGTATGAGAGGCACCGAACCCGACGCGACGTGGACCCCGAGGTGCATCCTCGCGCGCTCACCGGTGGCGCGGCGCCGCTGGTACGCGTCGTACGTGAGGCTGATCACGGAGCGGGACGTGGCCGAGATCTCGCGCGTTCGGGACTCCGACACTCTGCGCCGGTTGCCGCGCATGCCGGCGACGCGCAGGGCGCAGGGACTCAACCCGGCGGACATCGCCCGCGATCTCCAGAGCCCGCGATCGACTCTCGCCGCGTACGTTCCACTGCTCGAGACGCTCTACCGTACAATGCGCGGCATGCGCGTCGCTGCCGGGATGCTCGTGGCCTTGCTCCTGACGCCGGTGCTCGCGGGTGAGCGCCCTGAACGGTCCGCGCGGCTCGCGGCGCGGCTTGCCGACGAGGTGCGCCGCATCAACGAGGCCCACGTGCGCAAGCCGGGGGCCGTGACCGAGGCGGCTCTCGATCTGGACCTGCGGGACGTGTTCGCGCGCGTGCGCGAGCGGCTGGCCGCGCTGGACGGGCCGGCGGCGGACGCGCTCGGCGTCGCCGTGTCGCGGGAGCGCTTCGTCGCCCGCGGTATCGGCGGGCTCTCGACCGCGTACATGGAGCACTTCGCCGACGTCCTGGACGCGATCCTCGATCAGTACCGCGACACGTTCGGATTCGCGGAGTGGAGCAAGGTGCCGGGCAAGAAGCTGCGCGTGCGCTACTACACGTTCGACGAGCTGCGCGACGCGTTGCTGTCCTGCGTCAAGGGCGCGAAGGCGAAGAAGGCCGTCAAGGTGTTGCTGCGGTGAGAGCCGCGCGCCGCCGCTGCGGCGGCGCGCGGACGCGGCCGGGCCGTCCCATGCGGCCTACCCGGGTGCCTCGGGCTGCTCGACCTCGGCGAGCACGATGCTGTCGCGGTTGACGTACACGACGGCCTCCTCGTCCTCGCCGTCATGCCGGACGTGCTCGAGGCGGATGAGCTGTGTGCGGAATTTCGACCAGAAGTCGTTCGGCGACTCCGCGCCCGTCGCCCAGCCGCGGATGCGCGAGCCGTCGGCCATCGTCAGCCGCACCCAGATCCCTTCGCCTTCAAGCGCCATGCGTCGCCTCCTGTGGGCCGTTGCCGCATCGTGTCCTCGTGCCTTCCGCCTCTGCCGCATGGTAGCCGCAGCCGTGCCCCGCGCGCGACGACTCGGACTTGCTCGGCACCGCAACAGGGCCTTGATAACGTGGCCCACCATGACGCGTCATCGCCTCGCCCTCGCGGCCCTGCTCGCCGCGCTCCTGGCTCTTCCGACCGCCTCGCGTGCTCAGGACGACGGCGCCACGTGGCCGTTCGGCGTGGCCCGCGGCGGCGCGGCCATGCGCGGCAAGGATCT
>JAJRVY010000199.1 GCA_024277065.1 Planctomycetota bacterium | reverse complement strand
GCGCTCTGGGGGCGCTGCGGCGTCAGAGCTCGCGCGCCAGCGCGTCGGCCAGTGCGGCCAGGTGGGCGGGCGTGTGCGCTGCGGAGACGGCGACGCGCAGGTAGCCCTGGGGCGGTGCGCCGTGGTAGCGGACGTAGGGGACGAGCAGTCCGGCGCCGCGCAGCGCGGCGGACAGCCTGCGCAGGCGCGCCCCGTCCGTGCAGTGCACGGCCATCCAGGGCAGCGGCTCGGCCGGTGCGGCGAGGCCGAGCCCCCGGAAGCGCTCTGCGAGGTTCTTGCAGCGCCTCTGCAATCGTGTCCGCAGCTCGCCGTCCGTCGCCAGCTCGACGGCACGGCGCGCCGCCGCTGCGAGCGCCGGCGGCAACGGCGTCGCAGCGGCGTAGGCCGGAGCGCGCGCGCGCACGGCGTCGCACGTCCGGCGTGACCCGGCGACGAACCCGCCGTGCGTGCCGAACGCCTTGCTGAGCGTCCCCGCCACATGGACGTGCGGCCCGGCGGCTCCGACGTGCTCCGCTGCGCCGCGTCCACGGCCGCCGAGCACGCCAACGCCGTGCGCGTCGTCGATGACGAGCGACCCGGCCAGGTCCGCGGCAACGCGCGCCAGGTCGGCGAGGGGGGCGAGGGCGCCGCGGGCCAGATCGACGGAACACGTCGTGAGGATCGGGCGCCCGCCGACGAGATCCTGCGCGCGCCGCCGTGCGTCGTTCGCGTCGAAGCGCTTGTACGCGGTGACCGTGACGCCCGAAAGCAGCGCAGCGTCGTGCACGCTCGGGTGCGCGCCCTCATCGACGAGCAGTCCGCGGCTGCGGTCTGCGAGGGCGCGCGTCAGGGATTGGCAGGCCAGCCAGCCCGACGGCAGGACGACGGCGTCCGCGGTCTCCATGTACGCCGCGAGCGTCGCCTCCAGCCGGAGGTGTTCGTCCCACGTGCCGGTCGTGGTTCGCGAGGCGCTCGCCGAGAGGCCGCAGCGGGACAGCGCCTCGCGCGCGGCCTCGACGACCTCGGGGTGGCGTGCCAGCCCGAGGGAGTCGCACCCCGCGAACGACACGAGCCGCCGCCCGTCCATCTCGATCTCGACGCCGTCCGCGGCGTGGATCGACTCCGGCTCGTCGTGTACGGGCTCGTCGTGTACTGCGTGCACGCCACCACTGTACAGGCAGCCTCCGCCAGGCTCGCCTGGAGACGGGATCTCAGTTTCTCGCCCGTTTCTCGTATCACGAAAGCGTTCCGTGGACCGATTGCTGCGACGGCCGACCGGTCGAACCACGAACGATGAACGACGACGAGCTGTGGAGGATGAGCAGCATGAGCAAGATGAAGCACTGGAGCCTGGTGACGGTCACACTGGCGGCGTTCCTGGCCTTCGGCCTCGGGGATGTCGCCCTCGCAAAACGGGGCCGCGGGCGGGGTGGTGACCGTGACGCGGTCGCTCGTGTCCGCGAGAGGGTCGGCCTCGCGGTCGTCGATACGACCGACGTCGCCCCCCGCAGGGCACGGCTCCGCATCCGCCGCAGGCGCGCCTCGCGCATCGAGATGCGTGTCCAGCTCGATGACGCCAACCCCGGCTTCGATCTCGACATCTGGTTCCAGAACGGCACCGGTGGCATGTAACGCGTCGGTGGGCTGCGCGAGTCCCGTGACGGCCACCGCGACTCCGACTACTCCTGGCGCGTTCGCACCCGGAAGGGCGAGGCGCTGCCGTTCGGTGTCAGCGACGTCTCGGACCTCTCGGGCCGCGACTTCGAAGTGCGCAACGGCTCGTCGGTCGTCGTGCGTGGCACCGTCCCGAGGGTCGCAGCGGCGCCCGCCGCCGGCGGCAAGCGGGCGCTCGCGCGCAGTCCGTTGTCGAGCACCGCGGCTGCGGACGGCAGCACGGCTGACGGCGGTACCGGTGACGGCAGTGCCGCGGACACGTCCACGGACTCCTCGGCCGATGCCGTCAAGGCCGAGACGCGCCTGCGCCGCAAGAACGGCAATGAGCAGTTCAAGGTCGAGGTCGAGCATCTCGGCACCGGACTGGCTCTCGCCGCGTGGATCGAGGACGCGGATGGCGTCATGCAACTGGTCGGCGACCTCGTCGAAGGCGCGCCGGGTGAGTACGAGCTCGAGATCGAGAGCGAGAACGGCGCACTGCCCCTCGGCGTTGACAGTCTGTCGGCACTGGCGGGGCGTGCGATCGAGGTGCGCGACGCCGCCGGCGAGGTGATCGTGAGTGGGTTCCTGCCGACGCTCGGCGCGGAGTCGGTGTCGAACGATGACGATGACGGCGCGGACGACAGCGCGGACGACGATGACGGCGACGATGACGCGGACGACTCGACGGACGACGACGATGACGGCGACGACAGCGCGGACGACTCGACGGACGACGATGACGACGACGACAGCGCGGACGACTTGACGGACGACGATGACGACGACGACTGAGTGACCCTTCGGGTGGCGGCACCGCGCTCAGCGCGGGGTCGCCGACCCAACCCCCACCCCTGCCGCGGCGGGCTTCGGCCTGCCGCGGCGCTCTGATTCCGGTCGCCGGCCGCGCGCGTCCGCCGCTACGGCGATTCCGGGGCGTCGAGTCGCTCCGGCATCGCCGCCAGGATGGTGGCCATCGAGGCCAGCGTCGCGAGGCACTCCCCGAGATCGTCCGGGTGTACCTTGTCGAGCGTGTCCGCGCGCGTGTGGTGGACGTCGAAGTAGCGGCTGCCCTCGACGCGCAGCCCGAGCTGCGGCACGCCGAAGGCCCCCAGTGGCCCGATGTCCGCGCCCCCTCCGACGT